>CAYTAS010000017.1:0-46384 GCA_964435885.1 uncultured Nitrospira sp.
CAGATACCTGAGCATCGACAGGGTCGCACCGACGATCTTGACCGTCAATTCGGTACCTTGACCGTGCCTCCGCGCAAGATGTCATATAAGGCCTCGGCAATCACACGATGGACTTCGGCACTAGGATGATCGTCGAAGGGGCTTACCTTGATGGCACGAGAATCATCGAACTCGGCAAGCGCAGTCGACAAGTCCACGCATACCAGGTTGTTCGCCCTGCAAGGAAGAAGATGGCGCAGAAAATACCAATTCCTAGCGCTAGCTTTCCTAGTGCCCTGTCGAAGGTCAGTGGAGCGGTCTGAGTCGGCTGAACCTCCACTCCACTTGGATCGATCACCGACACCGCCATGGTCGTCACCATCACAAAACGGAACGTATACGGATTTAAAAGAGCTCGATCAGCGTGAGAGCACTTTTTACTTGGACTGCCCAAACGACGGGAATCTACGAGGAGTGCGGTTTTCAGACAACTAGTGAAAGGCTCTAATTACGGCTCTATTGGTGCCTGGAATACATTCAAATACTCTGGTATCACCAGGTCGCATCGGTGATCTCGACCCAGGGAATGCCTCTGGGTAGTTCGTTTCCAATCCAGGCTAGGGCCTCAAGAATGAAGCCAAAACCGATGCGGTATGGGGTAGAGTTTTAGGTGGACTGGGCAGGAGAGGGGGGAGAGTGCTCAGTTGCAAGTCCTTGTACAATGGCATAGCGAACCAACTCAGCTGTGGTATGAATATCCAAATCTCTCATCAGGCAGTTCTTATGGAATTCGACGGTTTTCACGGAGAGCCCAAGCAATTCGGCTATCTGCTTGGTTGCCTTGCCTTCACCGATCAATTGCAGCACCTCACGCTGTCGAGGGGTCAACTCCTCAAGAGATCCTCTCACCGCCGGTCGTTCCTCGGCCTTCAAGGCTTTCTCAATGACCGGTTTGGCGATGGAGGGTGTCAGATAGTACTTTCCCTGCAAGACAGCCTCGATCGCTTGAGGCAGTTCCGAGACCGTAGATTGTTTCAACAGGTAGCCGTTGCCTCCGGCCTTGAAGGCTTCAGTGGCATACTGTGGGCTCGCATGCATTGTGAGAAAGAGGATCTTCGTCTCCGGCAACACTTTCTTCAGTTGGCGGGCCGCCTCGAATCCGTTTAACAGCGGCATGGAGACATCCAATAAAACCACGTCGGGTTTCAGTCGCTCCACCGCTTCGAGCATTGCCCGACCGTCCTCGACCGTTCCCACCACCTCATACCAATCTTCGAGCAATTTTCGTACACCGGCCAGCAGAATAGAATGATCATCGGCCATCAGTACGCGTGGCTTTTTCATCATGCTCACCCTTTCGAGTTCATCTCCCCGACCGGGAGAGACCTCTCGATGCAACATGCGCCACGAAGGGTACGATCTCAGCGGTCACTGCTCACCTCCGCAAGCGGCACCCACGCATGGATCTCCGTGCCGATTCCGGCTTGGCTCCTCACGTGAAGCGTGCCATGGAGTGTCTTCACCCGCTCCGCCATGCTGGTCAAACCCAATCCCCTTGGAGGCGCAGCATCCTCCGATTGGTCGAACCCACGCCCGTCGTCATGAATACATATTCCCAACCCGTTCCTGGTGCACAGCAGGCGCACGAAGATGTTGGCGGCCTCGGCGTGTTTCTTCACGTTCTGCAGACTTTCCTGCAACACGCGATAGAGACAGGTCGCCTGCGCAAGCGGAATCTCGGCCGGCACCTCTCGGACCACAACCTCTGTCGTCAATCCCGTCCTGGCGGAGAACTCATCCACGCATTCGTGGATCGCCGCTTCCAGGCCTGCGTGTTCAAGCAGCGAGGGATGAAGCTGATGCGCCAGGCGCTGAAGCTCGGCCGTGAGCTGCTCCGTCCTTCTCCCCATCTCCATGATAAGGCTCGAGGGCGAGGCTCCCGCTTCAGATGTGTGAAGAGACAGTCGCTGCAGATCGATCGTCAGTGCGGCGAGACGTTGGGTGAAATCGTCGTGGAGATCTCGGGCGATTCGTTTCCGTTCCTGTTCCTGGGCCCAGAGAAGTTTGGTCGTCAACTCCTGGAGTTGTGCTTGCTGATCCCGTAGCTCGTCTTGGTGCCGCCGCAGCAGCCGCTCATCCTTTTTTCGCTCGGTGATATTCTCCGTGAAGATGATGATGCCGCCTACGCCTCCCTCATCGGTTTTCCACGGTCTCACCTCCCAGCAGAGCCACTGCTCAGGATGATCGGCTCGCTCGAAGCGATCTTCTTCGTCCCGTACGATCTCCCCTGCCAGGCCACGCTGATGGGCGGCCTTCCACCGCTCCGGAAGCTCGGGAACTATGTCATAGTGTGAGTGACCGATGACGTTTCTGTCGCTTAAACCATAGTCAATGATCCATCGGCGACTCACGGCCAGGTAGCGCATGTCGCGGTCGAACATGGCGAGCGCCACCGGCGCATGTTCGATGAACAGACGCAGGCGCGCTTCACTTTCACGCATGGCCTGCTGCGCCGCTTTGACCCGGCGAGCCGATTGCTTTTGCGTGACGAGGAGCCAGGTGATGCCGAGCAACAGTGCCGTTGCCAGGACTCGATTCGGGCTGTCGTGCTGCGCGATCGCGCCCGGAGACAGGACCCCTCCTACCCAGGTAAGCGAGACGGTGGCCCCCGCCATGATGATGGTGCTTTGCAGGTTTGGTATGAGCCGAGTGAGGAGAATCGGCAAGGCATAGAGCATGCACACCGCATAGCCGAGCGGCGACAGTAAATCGATCACAAACAGAGCGACCGCGAGCCCGGCGGAAACGAGCCAGCTACTCAACACCCAGTAGTTTCCCCTTCCTTTCTCTGACTTGGTTTCTCTCCGAAGCGATGGGATAGGAGTAGGAGGATCAACAGCGGCGGGAGGACGGACCGTGGCCGGATTATGAAGAGAGGGCGACCCCATTCGCTCATTGTAAATGTCCAGGTAAATCTGTCGCAAGGGCGAGGATGGGCCCGCCGGATACAGCGACCCTCGACTAGGCGACAGCCCGATAGAGCGCATGGTGCAACTGCTCGTGCGCGGTCGTTTTATCAAGCACCGAGCAAGCACCAGCCCTCAAAAGCGATTCTCGAATTTCAGTTTTAGTCTCAAACGAGAGTCCGACGATTCGTACCGAGGGGTGCTGTGACATGATCACGCGCGTCGCCTCGATGCCGTTCATTTGCGGCATGCTGATGTCCATCACGATCACATCCGGACTCAATCGGTCAGCCAACCGGACCGCCTCTTCACCATCCGCCGCCTCCCCCACTAACTCAATGTCAGACCATCGGGCAATATGGTGGCGCAGAGCTTGTCGAACCATGCTGTGGTCATCGACGAGTAACACGCGAATGCGGTTCTCCGGCCCCCTTGAGGCGCAGGGGGCTGATTTATGCTTTTGAAAGCCCAACTTGCTCCGCATATGGTCCTCCTCGTTCGCTATCCCGGTCGGCTCAGGCCAGCAATCCGTGTTCTCTTCCGGCAGCCAATAGCTACTTGGCTGTTCCCGTGCGCTTCGGACCCGATCGAGGGAGTTGTCAGATCCATGACCCACTGCACTCGCAGCATAGAAGAGCAGTGAATCGGTGGAAACTAGGAGTCTGCTCTGTTTTTCATGCAACTATTGCCGGTGCCGGAGTCAGAGGACGGAGTGGTCGGCTGAAGGCCATGTTTCAAGTGGAATACCGGCGGTAGGGGCACCGGTAGGATGAGAGGGAGGCACCAGGCACTGGAGGTTGTAGTCCCGAAGCTTGCGGTATAACGTCGTGCGACTCACATCAAGATCGCGAGCCACACGGGTCAAGTTCCCCCGATGCAGGCTGATCCCCTTGACGATCAACTCGATCTCAATCCGACGTTGGGCGGCTCTGAGGGACGCGAGTGCGCCTCCTTCGTCATGGGCGGCCTCACCGGGTAAATCCAGATCGCGCGCCGTAATCTCCGGTCCCTCGGCCATGACGACGGCCCGCCGGACTCGGTTGCTCAGTTCGCGCACGTTCCCAGGCCAGGGGTAGGAGCGAATCGCATCAAGCGCGTCGGAGGTATAGCCTCGTATCACCTTGCCATTCACCCCGGCGGCGCGTGTGAGAAAGTTCATCGCCAGGAGCAAGGCATCTTCATCCCGCTCGCGAAGCGGGGGGAGGTGAATGGGCAGCACCCCCAGCCGATAGTAGAGATCCTCGCGAAACCGGTGGTGGGTGATCGCGGCTTTCAACTCAACATTGGTCGCAGCAATGATTCGCACGTCGACGTGGAGCGTTTCGTGCCCGCCGACTCGTTCGAACGTGCCCTCCTGTAAAAACCGGAGCAATTTGACCTGGACACAGGGCAGGAGATCCCCGATTTCATCCAGAAACACGGTCCCGCCGGTCGCCGCTTCCACCCGGCCGGGCTTCCGTTGCGCCGCGCCGGTAAAAGCCCCGCGTTCATGGCCGAACAGCTCGGACTCCACCAAGGTCTCAGGAATGGCGCCGCAATTGATCGGAACAAACGCCCCCTGTTGCCGCGCACTTTGCGCATGGATCGCCTGGGCCGTCAGCTCCTTGCCGGTCCCCGTTTCACCGGTGATCAAGACCGGCAGGTCCGTCCGCGCCACCTTGGGAATCATGTCGAAGACTGCACGCATGGCGGGACTCGTGCCGATCATGTTTTCTACCTGGTCCATCCGGTCACCTCCTCAGCATGCATGCTCTTGGCGACGAGGGTTACCGAGAGGATAGGCAATAAGCGCACCGCCGCAGCGGATTTCCTAAGGCGTGGATTTGTGACCTCTCTTGCTTGTGCACCACGATGGATAGAAACGCCATGTATCCATTCAGATACGTACAGGGTGAATCGAAATTGATACGGAGACAGGACCAGATTCTCTCCATACCACGGAACAATGAGAACCCATCGGTAAAGTTGTCACGTTTTGGGTGGTTGAGGAGAATGGTGGTGAGCAGGAGCAGGGAAAGAGACACCAGCTATGACCGGCATCGGTCTGCATGTCGTCCTACCATGATGCCGGAGTCTAGAAGAGCTCGCTGCGAGTTACAACTTGGCATCGACCCAGGTTCGGAAGCAATATGACTAGACGCACAGGAAGCTATGCGCTCTCCTTTTGACCATCAGCACGGTTCGGACCGGCCGGTCTTCCCATCATATGATAGTAGAGCACCGGAATGACGACGAGGGTCAGCAAGGTGGACGCGCCGACCCCGAACAGCAAGGAGACGGCCAACCCTTGAAAGATCGGGTCGAGAATGATGACAAACGCGCCCACCATCAGCGCCGCGGCGGTCAGTAAGATGGGGCGGGTCCGTATCGCACCAGCCTTGATCACGGCCTCCGACAAGGACACTCCCGCTCGCTCTTGGAGTTGAATGAAATCGACGAGGAGAATGGAATTCCTCACGATGATACCCGCGAGCGCGATGAATCCGATCATCGAGGTGGCGGTGAAGTACGATCCGGTCAACCAATGCCCCGGTAGAATGCCGATCAGCGTCAGCGGGATCGGGGCCATGATGATCAGCGGGGTGAGGAAGGATTGAAACTGCCCGACGATCAACAGGTAGATCAGCAACATGGCTACCGCGAAGGCGATGCCCATGTCACGGAACGTTTCATAGGTAATGTGCCACTCTCCGTCCCACTTCATCGCGATGCGCTCTTCCGACCACGGCTGCGAAGCGTAGTATTGTTCGATCTGATACCCCTCGGCCGGGCGAAACTCTTCCAACTTTTTTCCGACTCCAAGCACGCCGTAGACCGGACTCTCGGCTTGTTCGGATCCGGGACCGCCGACATCCGCGATCACATAGACTACCGGCTTCTGATTCTTGTGGTAGATCGCCTTGTCTTGGACCGTCTTCTCGATATTGAGCAGTTCGGATAGTTGGACGATGCCGCCGGTACTCGTGCGCATCCCGATTTCGCCCAGGTGCTCCAAGCCGGTCCGCTCGGCGAGCGGCAAACGCAGCACGATGTGAACCGGGCTCTTTTCTTGAGGAATGTGGACCAGCCCGACCTTCGCCCCCTGAAGCGCCATACCGAGGGTCCGCACAATGTCGTGACTCGGAATCCCGGCGAGGGCGGCCTTTGCCCGATCGACCGTAAAGACATATTTCACCTGGTCCTCTTCGATGTAGTCATCCACATCCACCACTCCTGGCGTGGTTTCGAACAAGGTCCGCAGTTCACGCGCCACAGCAAGCTGCCTGTTGTAATCAGGACCATACACCTCCGCGACCAGCACCGACTGCACGGGGGGGCCAGGAGGCACTTCAACGATCTTGACGTTCGCGCCGAACTCCCGGGCGATCTCGTGCACGGAAGGACGAACCCGCTGAGCGATTTCGTGACTTTGGGCGTCCCGCTCGTGTTTCGCGACGAGATTGATCTGAATGTCGGCCTCGTGAGGGAGCTCACGCAGGTAATAATGGCGGACCAGCCCGCTGAAATTAAAGGGCGAGGCCGTGCCGACATAGGCCTGATAGTCCCGAACCTCGGGAATGGTCTTGACGTAGCGGGTCAATGCCTGCGTCACGCGTGCGGTCTCTTCGAGCGTTGTCCCCTCCGGCATATCGATCACTAGCTGGATTTCGCTCTTGTTGTCGAACGGAAGCATTTTGACGACGACATGACGCGTGTAGAACAACAAGGTCGATGCGATGAGCAACAAGGCCACTATCGCGAGAAACACGTACGCGAGGATCGGATGGGCCAGTAAAGGAGACAGCATGTCTCGATACATGCCGGCGATGAGTCCTCGTTCGTCCCCCTCATGGTCGACACCGGCCACGACGGCTCCCGGGCGATAACAGGTCCGGCAAAACCAGGGAATCACGACGAACGCGACGAGGAGCGAAAAAAACATGGCGATGGAGGCGTTCACGGGAATCGGTCTCATGTAGGGGCCCATCAACCCGGAGACGAAGGCCATCGGCAGGAGCGCAGCGATGACGGTGAACGTCGCCAGAATGGTGGGGTTCCCGACCTCATCCACCGCCTGAATGGAGGCTTCGTGATGCGACGCGTGACGCATTTTCAGATGGCGATACGTGTTCTCGACGACGACGATCGCGTCATCTACGAGAATGCCGATTGAAAAGATCAGGGCGAACAGCGTGACGCGGTTGATCGTGTATCCGATCATCATCGAGGTGAACAGCGTGAGGGCAAGGGTCAGGGGGATCGCGATCGACACGACAAGAGCCGGCCGTAGCCCCAACGCGACGCCGAGGAAAATGACCACCGCCACGACGGCGATGAGCAGATGCCACAACAGTTCATTGGCCTTCTCCTGGGCCGTTTCGCCATAGTCGCGCGTGACGGTGACGCGCACGTCCGACGGAATGACGAGGCCTTTCATTGCCTCGACTTTTTGAATCACCTCGGCGGCCACGGTCACGGCATTCACACCGACCTGCTTCGCGATGGCCACGGTGACGGCTGGGGACTCGTGAGAAGTGAGTGGTAAAAGGTGAACCGTGGGTTCCCTCGTTTCACGGGCGCCTCCGGCGCCCACGCCGTGCCAGACGTAACTCGTCGCTTCCGCCGGCCCGTCAGTCACGTCCGCCACTTGGCGCAGATACATCGGTCGACGCTCGCTGACGCCGACGACCAGAGCCTCAAGATCTTCCCGCGATCGGATGAAACGGCCGGCCTCTACGAGCACGCTTTGATTACGGCTGTCGAAGCGACCTGTCGACAACGCCTGATTCTCGCTGTTCACCACCTGTGCAATCTGCAACGGCGTCAGTCCATAGGCCTTCAACCTCGTCGGATCGATCTGGATGCGCAGCTCGCGCGGCCGGCCGCCGACAATAAATCCGGCCGACGTGCCGGAGACCTTCTTGATTTCCTCTAAGACCTGTTCGGCGAGACTATGGAGCTCGAAGTCCCCATAGCGCGCACTGGAGAGCGTGAGTGTGACGATCGGAACGTCATTCACGTCCTTCGGCTTGACCAGAAACGGTTCGGCACCCGGCGGTAACAGGTCTTGGTTCGACATGAGCTTGTCGTAGAGATCGACCAGACTCTGTTCCATCGGCCGGCCGACGTAGAAGCGGACGATGATCAGCGCGCCGCCTGGGCGCGAAATAGAATAGACGTACTCGACGCCTTTGATCTCCGAGAGTTTACGCTCAAACGGCTTGGTGAGTTGCTCTTCGACGACTTTGGCCGAGGCGCCCGGAAACGGCAGCCAGACATCGGCCATCGGGACCACGATCTGCGGCTCCTCCTCGCGAGGGGTGCCGATCACCGCAAACAGACCCAGCACCAGCGCTCCGACCATGATGAGCGGTGTGAGCTTGCTGTCGATAAAGTGGGCGGCGATGCGGCCGGATAACCCGTAAGGGGTCAGGGGTGAGGAGTTGGGAGTCATGGGATTCGTCGTTCGTACCTCGTGATTGCGAGAAAAGCGAGATGTGCGCGAAAGGCGGGACTCGTCTCGGCAGCCTCCACGACTCGTCGGGCGTTTCTCGCGACTCCCGCCAGTCCCGCGGAACACGCTTCACGGAACTGTACTTGGCGGCGATGCGACCGTCTCGGCGATCTGGACAGCGGCTCCATCAACTCCCCGGCTTCCGTCGGTCAAGACTCGTTCGCCCTCATTGAGGCCTGAAAGGATCTCCACCCGGCTTTCGAAACGTCGCCCGAGTTTGACCCAACGGAGTCTCGAGACCTGATCCGTTCCGACGGCATAGAGGCTGGTCAGTTCACCCCGTTCCACGACGGCGGCTGAGGGAACGAGAATCGTTTGCGCGGCGCCGGTATCGAGCTGGAGTCGGCCGAACATGCCGCTTTTCAGTCCTGGTGTCTCGGGCACATCCACTTTGACCATAAAGGTGTGGGTCCGCGGGTCGCCGGCCGGGAAAATCTTGCTGACGGTGCCGGTCAAGACGGCCCCTCCTAAGGCATCAATGACGACGGGAACTCTATCTCCGGTAGACACGGCCTTCAGATCGCCTTCCGCCACGGTGGTTTCCAGCCGGAGGCGTCGAGGATCCTCCATCTTGAGCAACGGCTGTCCCGGCGAGGCCAATTCTCCCGCTTCCACGTTCTTTTCGGTGATGACACCGTCGAACGGCGCTCGCACCACTGTGTAGCTGAGTTGCGCCTCCGCCGCCTTGCGATTCGCCTCCGCGACTCGGTAGGCCCTGGTCGCATTCTCCATCTCCTGTTTTGACACCGCATCTTGGGTGTACAGCTGATCCATACGGTCCAGGTGGGCTTTCGTATTCTCGACGTCGGCGTCGGCGCGGGCCACGTCCGCCTGAAGGTCGCGACTATCCAGCCGGATCAGAATCTGACCTTTGGAGACCTTCATGCCTTCCCGGACGAGGAGCTTGTCGATCGTA
The DNA here is from genome assembly GCA_964435885.1 of uncultured Nitrospira sp. Taxonomy (GTDB): domain Bacteria; phylum Nitrospirota; class Nitrospiria; order Nitrospirales; family Nitrospiraceae; genus Nitrospira_D. Next base: position 9,356 of record CAYTAS010000017.1, read on the forward strand.
CCTTGAATGCGGCTGGAGAGCGTGGCTTGAAAGATCGCAGCGACCTGGCCGGTGACTTCGACACGGATCGGCACCGTGGTCGGCTTCACTTCGACGACCGACGCTTGAATGGTCGTTCCAGGAGCGGCCGACACCGCTGTTGTCGCCGGTTCTTCCTTGGACCCACAACCGGCCAGAGACGCTATGGCGACGAGCAGGGGTATCACAGGTCCGACCGTCATCTGTGCCGTCCGTTCAATCCTAGCTCACTGTCCACCAGTGGCCGCCCGAGCATGGTCCTCACAGCGATCGTCCAGTTGTGTCTGCGCGCCCTTCTGATCGTCCCATATTCCACGCCTGACCCCCAATTGGCGAAGGAGACACTCGGCCGTCGCGAGCAACTCTTCAAGCTTGCGATCCGGCTTCGCACCATAGTGCCCGCGATCGAAAATAGGAATCTGCAGGCACACCTCCGCGCGATGCCGGCGCTCCGGAGAATACATGACCCGATGCATCGGCGGTTCGGGATGTTCGCAGGGTTTCAGAAGGTCCAACGATTGAAAGAACACGCGGCAGAGGCGGCGCAACTCCCCGATCAACTCCCGTAGCTCCTGGTCTTCGCCCGACGGTAGATGCTTGGGATCTTGAAAGGCCGAGTAGAGGTTGAGTTGAAACCCGATTTGGACGATCCGCCCTGATCCATCTTTCACGTAAAAGGGATTGTGATCGAAACAGACCTTTCGATTCACAATCGTGTCCCGCAGGGACTGCTCGCTGTCGAAGGCACCATCGAGGTTAAGCGGAATCGTCATGCTTGGCTCCCCATCACCGAATATCATGCTGGCTTGACGGCAGGATGGTCAAAACGAGGCCGAAGCCGGAAGGCGTTTTCACCATCCTGCTACTCCTGCACACCGAGCTTGCGCAACAATGCCATCATCGGACACCAGCCTGTAAAGGCGGATTGAATGAGATTTACCGCTACAAAAGCCGCAAAATAGTTCCAGTATGGATGGACCGTCGAGCCCAGGATGACAGCGGCAAGCACAAATACACCGGCGATCAATCGGAGCTGTTCATTGAGTTTCATGGTTGCTCCCTCCTTTGCTTCTTGTTCATGAGAGACCGACCCGAAGCAAAGGATTCACACAGACCCCGAAACAAGCCGCTGCCAACTGACAAACCCTCCGGTCAGGTTACGAACAGCGGTCACGCCTTCTTGCCGCAGCACTCGCTCGGCGAAATACCCTCGTTGACCGACCGCGCAGTAGGTGACGACCGGCCGATCCGCCGACAGCTCGCCACGCCTTGCGCGTAATTCCGGCAGCGGGATGTTGACGGAACCAGGAATATGGGCCTCGTCGAACTCAGCGGCGCTTCGCACGTCTACGATCATCGGCGGGGTTGCCGTCTCCAATGCGTTTCGCAGCTCGTCCGGAGTGATCGGCATCGTGACGCCGCGTACCACATTGGCCCCCTGAAATCCCGCAAGGTTAACGGCATCCTTCGCGCTGCCATATTGCGGGGAGTAGCACAACTCGGCTTGCTCCAAATCGAACACGGTCCCTCCCATTTGCATCGCCATGGCCAGCACATCGATCCGCTTATCGACCGCCTCTTCACCCACAGCTTGGGCACCAAGGATTCGCCCTGAATCCGTTTCGAAGATCAGCTTGATCGTCAGGCGCTTCGCCCCTGGGTAATAATGGGCATGGTGATAGGGATGCACGTAGACCACCTCGTAGTCGCGATGCCGTTCCTTGCCGACCCGCTGGAGCGCCTTCTCAGACTTCCCGGTGATGGCGGCGGTCAAGTGAAAAACTCGCACGATCGCACTGCCCTGACTCCCTCGATACGGAGGGACGGTGCCGTCTTTTCCCTGTACCCTGGCGATAATGTGGTCCGCCGCCAACCGGCCCTGGCGGTTCGCGGGGCCGGCCAGTGGAATGTACGTCGAACCGCCCACAATCGCATCCGGAACTTCGATGACATCGCCGACAGCATAGATGTTTAGATCATTGGTCTGCAGATACTCGTTGACCTTGATCGCACCCCGATCGTTGGTTTCGAGACCAGCTGTTTGGGCCAACAGGTTTTCCGGCTGAACCCCGATGGCCAGGACGATTACATCACCATCCAGGACCCGACCATCAGTCAGAATCGCCCGTACGCCCTGACCGTTGGCCTCCGGTTCCAGGTCCGCCACGGCATCGCTGCGATATAGGGCGACACCCCGCTCAACCAACGCCTGCTCGATCGGCACAACCATATCCGCGTCGAATGGGGGCAGGACTTGCGGATTCTTTTCGACCAACGCCGTGGTGAGGCCTCGATGGACGAGTTGCTCGGCGACTTCTACCCCAATAAACCCGCCCCCTAGAACGACTGCCTTCCGAATGCCGCTGTCCACGATCGCCTTCAGTTGGTCGACGTCCTCCAGGTTACGTAGGCTCACGACACGCGGATGCTTCAGTCCAACCTTGGACAGCAGATTGGTCGGCCGAAGCGGGGCTGCCCCCGTTGAAAGGATCAAGAAGTCAAACGGCTCACGATACCTCCTATCCGTTGCGAGGTCGTGCACCTCGACCTCTTTCGCGCCCCGATCAATCGCGACCACCTCGGTCTTTGTCCGAACGTCGAGATTGAGCGACCGTTTCAGCGTGTCCGGATCGGCCACCAGAAGGTCATTGCGATCCGAGATTTCGCCGCCCAGGTAGTAGGGCAGGCCGCAGTTGGCAAAACTGGCGTGCGACCCACGCTCGAACAGGACGATGTGGGCCGATTCATCGAGCCGTCGCGCTCTGGCTGCGGCGCTTGCTCCGCCTGCGACTCCGCCGACAATGACGAGACGGAGCTGTCGAGGTGAGGTCATGGATCTGAATGCCTTATAGAGCCTTTTCGCGTTTGGTGATCCCCATGCCGTGGAGGATCGCCTTTTCGAAGAAGGGCTCGCTCACGCCCTTCTTCATTTTCATCAGGAAATATTTTTCGAGGGCGATCTTGGCGAGATGCACCCACTTCCCCTTCTTCGCCCACGTGACGTTACGTGGAGCCATTTGCGGCAGCGCCACGAAGGCCATCCCCGTATCTCCCATATCCGCGAGACAGATGGCGTTCCACGTCGCGGTTTCCTTCTTCGGGTTGCTCTCGATATCCGCCTTGATATTGTGAACGGCTGCCGACACCATCGATTCGATCATGTACCCGGTCTTCGGCGCGCCGGTCGGAACCGGTGTTTGTTCGACCGGTGGAATGGCGACACACACACCGACCGCATAGATGTTCTTATACCTTGGATTTGCCTGATATGCATCAATGTTGACGAAGCCTTTTGGATTGCAGAGGCCGGCTGTTCCCGCCACGGCGTCGACTCCGGCAAATGGTGGAATCATCATTGAGTAACGGAAGGGGATCTCCTGGCCGTCTTCCAACAGCATCTTCCCAGGCCGGACTTCTTTGATCGCCGCGTTGTGGAGCGGTTTGATCGAATGCTCGGCGAACTCGTCCTCCATCAGCCGACGCGATTTCCCGACTCCGGCGAGGCCCATGTGGCCGATATAGGGTTCCGGTGTGACAAAATAGATGGGCACCTTTTTCCGGAGTTTTTTCTTCCGCAAGTCTGCATCCAGAATGAAGGCCATTTCATAAGCCGGACCGAAACAGGAGGCACCTTGCGCCGCACCGACGACGATCGGGCCTGGGTCCTTCAAAAAGCTCTGGTATGCGCCCCACGCCTGCTCGGCGTGATCCACATTGCACACCGACTGTGTATAGCCGCTTGGGCCGAGTCCAGGCACGGCGGGAAAATTGAGTTTTGGTCCCGTGGCGATGATGAGATAGTCGTACGACACGTCCCCCTTCCCCGTGACGACTCGGTTCTGCCCCGCTTCGATGCGATCAGCCGTGGCGTGGACGAATTCGATCCCTTTCTTTGCCAACACGGGACCTAACTCAAAGCTGATGTCCTTGCGCGTGCGCCACCCGACCGCGACCCAGGGATTCGACGGCACGAAGTGGAACGAGCTCACGTTTGAAATGACGGTGACCTGATGTTGCTTGTCCAACAGCGCCCGCGCTTCATAAGCGGCCGGCAAACCGCCGATCGATGCGCCGATGATCGCTACTCGTGCCATCGTTCACCTCCCAGGCTACGTTATCAGAGCGATATTGCCATTGGCCTTAGCGGATTCCCCGCCTTTCGAGCCTGGCGCCATCCGGCCATGACGGGAACCCTCATGGGGTGAGAGTCGCAATATCAGACATGGATTCGCTCCCGCTCCGAGTTTCTTTCTGCGCTTCCACTGCTGGTTGCTGACCGCCGGCAGCTATCTGCTTGCTCTTAATCTGTACATGTCATGACAGGCCGTGCAGCGAGCCGTCATGCTCGACAACCGTTGCAAGATCTGTTGCGGCGTCTCGTGTCGCACGATCGCATCAGCCAAGGCATCCATATCCTTGTGGATCGACATGCCCAGCTGTTTAAACGGGAGCGGCAGCTTGGCCATCATCGTGGGCTCCACGTCCGCGGCCATATCCGTTCCAGCCCCTCTGGCTGCTGCTTCCATCGCCTTCAAATCAGGCTGAGGTTCGCCCAATCCCCTGATGATGCCGTCCACCGCTTTCAGAAGCTGCCGCATTTCCACGAGGATCAGATCCCGCTCGACCGGCGCTAAAAGGATTTCGGTCCGCCCGTCAGTCCCTTCCGCTGTCCACCCCTTCACGAACAGCCATCCGGCTGTTGCTAGTGTGAGGACCCATAGGATCACTGCTGCTACACACAGACCTCGTTTCATGTGATCTCCTCACGTTGGCGAAGGAATCTTTCTTGATACCAAATGGTCATCCTGGGCGGAGATCACAGGCGAGACGTCCGCCTCAGGAAGTGGTGGCACACCCCTACCCGTGAGAAGGCTGCAAAATAGAAACCGTGCTGAAGCGACACGGCGCCAGCGAATTATTCACTGTGAAGATTCAGTCGTTTGGGAGAATGATGACAAGCAATCGAGGGGGGAATGGGGGAGCTTCGCGACAGGCTGGAACACATCGCTGTCGCAGAACGCGACACGGTCATGACTCTATGACCGTGCCAGCATCGTTGCCGCGATCACCACTGCCAGACCGATGAGCAACGAGAAACGTGGCAACCATCGCGCGGTTTTGAACACCAGCTGCTCCATCGTCGATCTCTGAGAATCCGGAATGGCGCTGACCCGACTGACCTGGGGACCGAGAACTAGGTCATGCAGCAAGGTCAAGAAGAGTAACAGTCCCACCAGTGTCAGTTTCACCGTCACGATCCAGGCCCATGAGGAGGGGTGCATGACCGAGATGCCTCGGTGTGACAACAATATCGGCCCGGTGATGAGCAATACCGCAATGGCGAACCAGACGACAGGACGAAATCGGAGCGCTGCTGATCGAAACAGCGCCATGAATTCCGGAGCTGCCTTCCGGCTCCTCACCAAGGGTGCTAACACCAGAGAGAGAAACATCATTCCCCCGATCCAAGTCACCGCGGCGAGAATGTGTAGGATCACCAGTATGACGTACATGGCGGTATCATAATCGAGTCGGCTCCCAGCTTTCAGCTAGTCCGTCAGAATATTTTCACCCATTGACTCCTCACACCTGTCCTCGGTACGGGAAGCCATGAGGGCGGATTAAGCCGCTTTCAGACTCCTCGGCCTCGCGGCACTCGCGACATTTCTATCGAACCCGATGACCGGAAGGACACAGGCAGCCCTCTACGTCACCTGGGCCGAAGCCGAGTGGGACAAATCCGCACGGGGAGAGAAGATCCACCTCTTTCCCTGGGGAGATAAGCCTCCCGCACCGGTGTGGCGATGTTCGGGCAGTACCATGTCCACGAAATTCCTGAAGCTACGTGCCGTCTATCAGAAGGGAACCCGTTGCGGCTGCCGATGATTGATCGTATCCGTCAGTTTTCGACCATCCGACTCAGGTGACACACTTCAGTGTGACCTTCTCGGGAACCGGATGCTGAGGATCCCGCACACCGGCCAAGGTGTCGCCATGATATTTCTTCAGCTTCCGGTACCACACGGCCAACGTGTCCGATTCCAAGTTCAACAACATACTTCCCTTCACGCCGAATCCCTGTTCCTGCAATTCCAGAACTTCCCGGTCCTGGGCAAGAATCGTTTTTAGAGTCCGCCGGACCAGCCATCCAACAGGAAGCCCACGCAGGAAGTTCCACCCGACGCAGATGTCGAACCGGCTTCGTTCATCAGTGAGCGGAGTGGCCACTAACATGACGGACGCAAATCGATTGCCGATTTCCCACCGTTCGGAGTGAATGCCGGGTAGGACGAAATCGACCGTGGTCGTGGCCGAGCCCAGCCTCGGAGACAAGGCGCGAAAGATAAAGGTATCCGGCAACAGGACATTCTGCGAGATGGTACGAAACCCCAGCGGAAGTCGCATGAACACCTTCTCCTTCTCCCTGGCCGCCTCGCGCCGCCGGAAATAGTTGTTATGCACGAACGGGACATGGGCGGGATCCATGAGACTGTCTACCGCGAAATCCCACCGGACTTTCGCCTGGGCGGACTCGCGCACGGAGACCATCGGACTACCGTCTGCGGGAATCGGCAATGAGGGAGGCGGGCCCGAAGGCTTCCTGCACCGGTCGTTTCCCATGTAGACCCACACCCACCCGTCCTGTTCCTCTGCCGGGAATGTCTGCACACAGGCCGAGGCCGGTGATGGATGTGGCACGTTGCCGATGGCCGGCACCTCTACACACTCACCGGAGGAGATGAAGCGCCACCCGTGAAACGGGCACCGCAAGGAATCCCCTTCCTGCCGCGCCGACGAGAGCGGCACGCCCTTGTGGGGACAGCGGTCCTCTAACGCATGCACCAGACCATGCCGATCGCGAAACAGGACGAGAGGTTGGTTGCAGAGGACTGCCGCGCATGGTCGGCCGACGCGGACGTTCACGCTTTCCGTGGCGATATACCAGAATCCTTCGAGCATTCAGTCTTGAGGCATCAGCCGCCGAGTGTATCGAGCATGTCCTTCAGGCTCTTGCGGACGCAGGTGAACATCGGCGTGTCGCGGAGCGTGTACCGTGAGCCTTCGGTTTCGCGGAGCGCCATCACCAAATCCAGGAAGTCTTCCGGCATGTCGCATTCAAACGCCACCACCCATTCTTGATCGTCCAATCCGAATGAATGGGATGTGTTCAGCTTCACCGACGGGAAGCGACGACCGACTTCGGTGTGCTCATCCATCATGCCTTGTCGCGCGGCCTTCTTGAGCAGAAACCACTCGCGCGTCTTCATGAACGGATACACGAACAAATACTTGGCTTGTCCTGGAACGACGGTCAGGCGCTTGTCGTCTTGACCGCCGTGCGTGTGATGGTCCACGTAGACCGAGCGCTTCGGGATCGAGAGATAGGAATACGGAGTGGTCAGATAACGGCCCGGTCCCGATGCGAGAATGTTTGCGGTCATGTCCTGAAACAGCTCCAGCTCGTAGCTGATCCGCCAGAGCATGATGTCGCACTCTCCTCGGATGCCGATCAAGGAGTACGCCGTCACAATAACCTTGCCGGCATACTCCTCGACCGCCCGTAGAAACTCCTGCTTGCCCCTGGCGCGTTCACTCTCCGATAGCCGACGCCAAGCCGGATCGATTTTGTAGAATGCGAAGTTGACATACTGGCGTCTCGGCGCCGGACGTTGCTCAGAGGTCGACATGAACGCACCTTTCCTCGCGTAGAAGCTTCAGAAGCCGATCGACCCATAGACACCGGCAGTCCAGAAATTATTCACGGTGTTCGTTTGGTTGGACGCGAGGTGAAACCGGCTGTCGAGACCCAGCCACAACTCCTTCCACACTCGGTACTCGGCACCGCCGCCGAACTGAACGCCGATGTCCAGGTAATTGACCTGACTGGACGTCGGGCTGATGACATGGATATCCAGCCCGGCCGGAATCACCCAGGGCTGGAAATCGGTCCCCTGCCTGAACTTCACCTTGGGCGCTACGCTCGCCGTCAACATCGTCATTTGAACCTTGGCAGGAGTCGTATCATCCACTAGGGCCTCACCATTTAGGACGCTGCTGGAAGCCCATCGCTTGAATTCCAATCCGATCTCGCCCACGAGCGCGACGCCGTCCATCATACCCCACAAATCTTTCGTCAACATGAGCTCCGCTCCGCCGCCAATGTAATAGCCGCGAGACCCCTCGTTCCCCCCGGTATGGACGTCAGTGATCAACTCGCCTGCACGATCGCTCGTGAGTCCACCGGCTCCCCCGCGGAAGAACACGCGGTTCCCTGTTGTGGTCGTATCTTCAGCGAAGACCGTCCCCACACTACTGAAGACGAACGCCGCGGCGAGCGAAGCTGCGATAGACCATATTCCGATACTCCTCCCACTCTTCTGAACCTGCATGATATCCCTCCCTGGTTATGTATCGAGGAGCACGGCCCTCCTTCGAGCGATCAGCCGACACACTCCCACTCGCTCCTTGCGTCAGCTGGGTGAATAATCGATTCCTTGGCGAGCAAATCCATTTGGTTCCAGTAGGTGCGGTGCATGTCCGGTTCATCCGGTTCCGCAATGGCTTCGCTCAGACCGGTTTCAACACGGGCTGCCTGATCTGTCATCTCCCACACGAATCGGTCCTTTTGCGTCGCACAATGTCCAACGCCCTGCCGAAAGAGAAAATTGAGGGGGCCACCCTCACCTGTGGCCCCCTCATCACCGGCACGTGGCGGCCGAGATGACCGCTCACAACCAGATGGGCTGTGCCGGACAGCGATAGGGCGAATCGCCACCCAGCACACAGAGAGCAGGATCTCTCTTGAATCCAAGGATTGAGCAACGTGCATGCCAGGACTCGCACATTCTCTCGACCGACCTATTCTTGCATCAGACGCGACGATGTTGACTTTCGTCGGCACATGAATTTCTGCTGTCGCGCCGAAAGAGATCCATCAACTTGGACAGTCATCATGAGGGCTCGGACGCGCGCCTCAATATCATTCACTTAGACTGTCCAGGCTGATAGACGATAGATCGAGAATCAACGGGCGAAACGGGGCAGATAGGAGAAGAGCCGAAACTACTCGATGCTATAGGCGCGAAGCTTGTTGTAGAGACTCGCTCGGCTGATCTTGAGCAACTTTGCAGCCTTCAACCGGTTTCCCGCGGTCTTGTGCAACGCGTCCACGATTCGAATGCGTTCGGCCTGCGCAACAGCTTCGCGCGACGCCGATCGTAAACTCTCGCCGCCGGTCTCGATGCCGTCTGAAACCAGATCGTCGCACCCAAGCCAGGGCCCGGCGGTCGTCACCACGGCCCGTTCGATGTAATGCTGCAATTGCCGGACATTGCCGGGCCATGGAGCATCATGCAACACCCTCATCGTGGTTTCGGCGATCTTGCGCGCCGGTTGATGATGCCGCACGCACGACGCCTCGACAAAATGCCGGACCAGCAGCGGGATATCCTCGCGTCGTTCCCGGAGTGCCGGCAAATACAGCGGCAGCACGGCGAGTCGATAGTAGAGATCCTGCCGAAAAGCCTTGGCTTTCACGAGCTCGGCGAGATCTTTGTTCGAGGCGGAGATGACGCGCGTGTGGATCTTCATCGATCGTGTGCCGCCGACCGGTTTGATCTCGCCCTCCTGCAACACGCGAAGCAGCTTCGCCTGAAAGGTCGGGGTCGTATCGGCGATTTCATCGAGAAAAATCGTCCCGCCGTCGGCCTCTTCGAAGAGCCCTCGTTTGTTCGCCACCGCTCCGGTGAACGCTCCTCTCACATGGCCGAAGAGCTCGCTTTCAAGCAGCGTTTCCGGAATCGCGCCGCAGTCGACGACGACGAACGGTTGGTCCCTCCGGGCGCTCAGTGTGTGCACCGTCCTCGCCAGAAGCTCCTTCCCTGTTCCGCTCTCGCCTTGGATGAGGACCGTGGATGAGCTGTCCGCCACCAACTGGGTCATATCAAAGAGCTGTTGCATGAGCGGACTTCGGCCGATCAGATCGCCGAGACGATCGGTGACCGGTATGTTTGCGGTGTCGTCGGATAGATTGCCGTGCCTCGCGTTCGAGGCCCTGTCGAAGAGCACGAGCATCGATGCCACGGTGCCGTTCTGATCCGTCAAAGGAAAGGCTTGGTGCATCCCGCAGGCGGTCCCATCGCCGTTTCCTGCACACGACACGCTCTGCACGTCCGGCGTTTCGAATACTTTCATCGCGGGACAGGTGCCACACGGATCCGTCCGTTGCGCGAAGGCTTCATAGCACTTGGCGTGGTGCTGGTTACGGTCTTGTCTCGCATCCAGCACCCAGGCCGCTTCGTTCGCATACACGACGTTGAAGGCTCGGTCCATCACCGCTACACGATCGGACAATCCCCCTGCCAACTGCTTGATCGCCTCAATTCGCGCGGCAATGATGGGATCTAGGGGCACTGGTCTGCTGGAGCTTTCTAGGTCTGACAAGGCGATCTCATTCTTGAGGCCAGTCATTCGCATTCCACAACCGGTGATTCCGGAATGTGAGGAGATGCGCTCGCCTCGTTGAGCGGGAAAAGCGAGCTTCACGAATTACCGCTTCACGTCCCTTCGTGATTGAGTAATTGTTGCACACACGCTTTGAGGTCCGCAATACGGACGGGCTTGTCGAAGTATGCGTTCGCGCCTGCTCGCAGCACTCGGGCTTTCAAGGCCGCATCGCCGAATCCCGTAATGACGACGATGGGGCATCGGGGAGCCACCGTCCGCAGTCGGCTGATATAGTCATCTCCCCCCGCCGGCATTCGCAAATCGGTCAGGATCAGATCGGGCACGGATTGCAAGACCGCCAGAAAGGCTTCGTCTCCATCCCTGGCCTCACGGAGCTGATAGCCGGTTCCCCAAAATTCATCACAGAGCAGACTGCGCATGTCTCGGTCGTCTTCAACGATCAGCAGAACGGTGGGTTTTTCATTCGTCACGGTTGCGATCCTCATCGGTGTTCATCCCGGCCTCATTGTTTAATAGGGAACCGAGCAAAGGTGATGCCTGGGACAAAGACGACCAAACTCAGCCATATGTGAAGAGAATTACAACACACTGCGACGTGGGCCCAAAGCCAGTGGTGAGAAAGACTACAATTACATACCCATGAGCTGTTGCAGGATGCTACAGATTAGCTGATCGCTGTCAGCTGAATGCTATTCGCTCTTCGGCAGCCGGATCGTAAACGTCGTACCCTTCCCTTTCTCACTCTCAACGGCGATGGAACCCTGGTGCTCTTCGATGATACCCTTGACCACGGTCAGCCCCAATCCGGTTCCTTGGCCGAATTCCTTCGTCGTAAAGAACGGCTCAAAGATCTTCTTGATGACGTCGTGAGGAATTCCGTGGCCCGTATCGGCGACTGTGAGCTTCACCATGTTCCTTTCCGGCGCCAGGCCTACCTGCAAGACCCCCCCATCCGGCATGGCGTGTACTGCGTTCATGACAAGATTGATGAAGACCTGGCTCATCTGATCCGAATCGGCCAGCACCATGGGGCAGAGATCCACCATCTCCGTTTTGGCCTGGATCTGATTTTTTGCGAGACGCTCGCGAAACATTTCCAGGCTGTCTTCGATCACGTTTCTTAGATCAAGGGCAACGCGTTGCGGGGCTTTACGGCGCGCGAACGAGAGCAGCTGATTCATGACCCTCGTGATCCGTTCGACTTGCGTAATAATGGTCTGGAGCCCCTTTTTGATCGGCTGCTCCGTCACACGATCCATCAGATATTCGGCGCGGCCCAGAATGACGTTCATCGGCGTTCCGATTTCGTGGGCCATGCCGGATGCCAACGTCCCGAGCTCCGCGATCCGTTCGGTCCTGCGCAATTGTTCCTGCAGCCTTTTCCGCTCGCCGACGTCTCGGAGCATGACCAAGATGGCCGGTCCCTCTTCATCGGTGAATCGAGTGGCGGTGATCTCGGCGTCGATCGACGTTCCATCGAGCCTGACGATTTTGTCCTCCGATACCGGAACCGCTTGCCTTCCCTCCAACAACTCGTGGATCCGCCCGCGAACGACGGCATGATGATCCGGATGAATGAGGTCCAAGAGCGACTTGTCCAGAATCTCGTTCGCCCTCACGGCGCCGAACAGCTTGATGGCCTGGTCGTTGGCAAACACGATCCGGTCGCCCCTGTTGACGAGCACGGCGTAGGGTGAGAACGTGATCAAGCGCCTGTAGCTTTCTTCACTCTGTCGGAGCAGCTGTTCGGCTCGCTTGCGTTCGGTCACATCGGTGACGAATCCTTCGACATAGGTGAGGAAACCGTCCGGCGTGTACACCCCCTCGCCTCGCTCCCAGACCCATTTGACCTCGCCCGATCTGGTCAGGATGCGATAGGTCATTTCGAAGGATCGATGCTGATCCAGAGCGGTCTGAACCTCCTGCCGGACACGCTCGCGGTCATGGGGATGCATATTGACGCCGTATGAGGCGCTGCGGTGAACGATGTATGCATCGACGGTGTACCCGGTCAACTCGAAGACCCCCTCGCTGACATACTTGAAAGTCCGGTCGCGATCATTTTGACACCGATAGACGAAGCCCGGAAGGTTGCCGACCAGCGTGGCCAGTTGCCGCTCACCCTCACGGATGACCTCTTCCACCTGCTTCCGCTCGGTGATGTCCCGAAGAATGACAGTATAGTATTTCTTCTTCTCGACGGCGATATGCGAGATGGCGGCCTCGACGGGAAACTCTTCTCCATTCGAGCGGAGCCCCATCACCGTGCCCAGTTTACCCATCTGGCGCGTTGTCACACCGGATTGCCCAAATGTATGCACATGATGACGGTGGGTTTCGCGAAACCGCTCGGGCAGAAAGCGCTCAAGCGGTCGCCCCATTACTTCTTGAGTCGAGCAGCCGAACATCCGTTCGGCTGCTCGGTTGAACAACACGACGTTCTGATCCTCGTCCACCGTGATGATCGCATCCATCGCGGATTCAATGATGCCTTCGAGCCTCAGTTGACTGACCAGGAGCTGCTCTTCCGCTTCTTTGCGACCGACGACAGCACGCACTGCCTCCCGATCTGCATAAGAGCGTGCCTCTTGTGCTTCTCTCATCAATCCCTCGGCATGAGATCGTTCCACACGTTCACCCATGAGCGCCCGTTCTGCCTGTACCGATTCATGTTGCAGCCGTCTGAAGCGAATCAATCCCAGGACTAAGATCCACAGCACAGAGGTTCCCAACGTACGATTAAGCATGCCGTACAGGAGCGAGCTACCCGGAGGCTTGAGAAACAACCCGAGCCAGAGCAGGCCGGTGGCAAGACCACAAAAATAGAACGATTCTTGTTCCTTCGACCTGAACATGGTGAGCATCAGAGGAATGACATAGAGCATCGACACGGCAATTCCCACTGGAGTCAGTAGGTCGACAACAAAGATGCCGATCGTGAGGAGCGAGATCGCCCAAGGTGCCACGCGCATAGCAAAACGGTCGATATCCTTCATGTGATCGATCCCGGCCTGAAGTGGGACTGTCCGTTCACAGTCCCGCTGCGATGATCCGACGGTGGTCGCTATTCCTCTGGATGAGGCGTACCTTCGATTTCGGCGAGTTTACGATACAGGGTCTTCCGGTCGATACCAAGGGCATTCGCGGCCTGGTACTTATTGCCGCCCGACTTTTCGAGGATCTTCTTGATGTACTCTTTTTCGAGCTCATGCAAGGGAAGGGACTTCTCGGCGGCTTCGTCCAACACGCGGCGGTCGCCACGAGCCCCTTGTACTGCCGTGGGCAAATCGTCCGGCGAGACTTTCTCGCCCCGACTCAACGTGACCGCCCGCTCGATCACATTTTCCAGTTCCCGGACATTCCCGGGCCAGGCATAGTCCATGAGCATGGCGAGGGTTGCCTCGCTCACACCCTTGACTTCTTTCCCACGAGCCTCGCCGCACTTCTTCAGAAAGGCTTCGACCAAGAGCGGAATATCCTCGCGGCGTTCACGCAGCGGCGGCAACTTCAGTTCGATGACGTTGAGTCGATAATACAGGTCCTCGCGGAACCGTTTGTTCTTCACTTCCTCGCCCAGATTCAAATTGGTGGCTGCGATGATCCGCACATCGACCGAGATCGGTTTGGTCGCGCCCACGCGCCTGATTTCTTTTTCTTGAATCGCGCGCAGAATCTTGGCTTGAAGCATGAGCGGTAACTCGCTGATTTCATCGAGAAACAACGTGCCTTTCTGGGCTTCTTCAAACAACCCGCGTTTGTCCATCTTCGCGTCGGTAAACGCGCCGCGCATGTGGCCGAACAGTTCGCTCTCCAACAGCTGTTCGGGAATCGCCGCGCAGTTCACTGGAATAAAAGGTGCGTCTTTCCGATCGCTGTTGTAGTGGATGGCTTTTGCCACCAACTCCTTCCCGGTTCCGCTCTCTCCCGTGATGAGGACGTTGGTCGGACTATCGGCGACTCGCCGAATGAGATCGAAGACCGCTTGGATCGCCTTGCTCTTGCCCAAGATGTGGTGAAAGCTATACTCCTTATGAACTTCTTTCCTGAGTCGCCTGACTTCCCGTCGCAGAGAGGCTTCTCGAACGACCCGCTCGATGACTCGAACCAACTCATCCTTCTTGACCGGCTTGGTGAGATAATCGCTGGCTCCGTGTTTCATCGCCTCGACGGCGGTCTCCACGGACCCGAACGCCGTCATCAGGATGACATTGATGTCCGGATAGGTCTGTTTGATTTGGATCAATAATTCCAGCCCCTCCATCCCCTTCATCCGAAGATCGGTGAGGACGACCGCGTAGTCCTCCTCGGCCAGCAATCGTAAGGCTTCCTGGCCGCTTCCCGCCGTCGTGACTTGGTGCCCGCGATCTTTCAGCATGTCGTATGCCAGTTCACGCATATCGGCATCATCATCGACGACGAGAATCGCTCCCCAATCTTCGGTCATCTCCTGCTCTCCTCAAGCCTCGGTCAGGATAGACTGCCCCCTTACGCCACAGTCGACTTGGTGAAGTGGCGCAATATGGGTCAGTTTATTCGCCCATGGATACACAGCAATAGCAGGCTTGCAAAGAAAGGACCAGTGGGAGTTGATGGCTGGGAACATGCATCGAAGTCGGCATCGATGCTGAGCCGCTGGAAGACGCTTGTCCCCTGAAATTGGAGGGAGGACGCAATCGTTCTTTCATCGACAAAGCGTTAGTCGGTCTTGGCGTCCGAGGGGATGAATGTGACTTCCGAGGCACCCATGGCTGCTACGGAAGGATATTCCCCCTCATAGTCGCTGGGGAATACATACAGCCTGTCACCGGTCGCGAACAGCACCTTGTATTGCCTGGTTTCGTCATCGCGAAGGTACACCTTGAACAGATTGGATGAGGCTTGTTTATCAGCTCGCGCCCAATTCAGACCCAGTTGCATCGGTACAACATACAGACCGACGGCCATTACGGCGAGACAAAGGTATGCCATCGACAGATCAACGTGTCCGCCGGACTTGGCGAATCGCACGACCAGAAGTTCAAGTGTCGAGGCACACAACAGCAGAAGAAGGGCGATCGCACCGATCGACAGGATAATGGCGGGCCTGACCCAGCTGAATCCACTGAGTAGAGGGATTACGATCAGGAACCCGACCAGAAACCATGGGCCATGCTGAACCAGCGCAACGGACAGCTTGAAACGTTTTGTCTCTGTGATGTCGCCTTGGTTCTCAATGGAAGCCAGATTCGTGGTAGCCAGATAGCCCAAGAAGAGAATCAAGATCAGTGGAATCCAGCTTTGGCTGAAGTAGACCGTCGTCGGAACCTCATCTAAGACCCATGAGGCTCCAAATTCCGCAAAGTACGATCGCGTGTACACCGATCCCGCCAGATAGGCCACACCGGTGATCGCGAACAACCCGATTAATATTTTTGGTGCCTGCTCGATAATCCGGCGAGTGTTGGCACGAGCAGTTTCGGCTTTCTTGTTGTCGTTGGACGGCATGGTTCATGATCCAGCGCATGTGGATGCGCCGGCAACGTTTACGCTGTATTCTATGAGGGATTCGAGGGACGACGCAATGTGTCACGAGAGACGACCACACCTCAGTTCACTTTGATGAGATCGGATCGGAGTGTATCTCGTGGCTCGGTGTGGTGGAAGGTGAATCCTCCCGGATCCTGGTAATCCAGGGTAACCCCGTCCATGCGCGCGGCGCTCTTGGGGGGAATTGCCACCGTCAACCCGTCGATCATCTGGACCTGATCCTCCCGCTGGACTCGATCTTCTAGCGTGATACTGAAGGCCAACCGTCGGTCATCCACATCCTTGACCTGCACCCTCACGATGGGATCCTTGGGATGCGCGATGATCAACATCTTCAACCGTTCGACAGCCGGTCGCGTACATTTCATCGCTTCGGCTCCATTTTAGGGTCGAGTGTTGCCGCCTGATGATGGATTCAAGATAGCACAAGGCTTCTGCCCTCTGCTTTTTGGGCTTTATGCTCGGGGAGGCCGCCCAACGAGACCGCCCCGGCCTTTCCCCTGATCCCGTAGGCGATGTGATATGCCGTGTGAAGGCCGCCGACACCTTAGTTCGCCAGTGGCCTATTCGTTTAGAACGAACACCCCCCTTTCGTAGCAGGTATTTTGGGGAATGCGCCCTGCTACTCTCCCCGCTACGCTTTGTCTATCAGGAAGTAATAGGCATACGCGAAAGGAGCTCCCATGACGAACAGACCGTATCCCGTACGCCGCTACAGTCGGTTTCCGGTCCGGTGGCCCATGCTCTACGGCAGTGACGAGCTTATCGCAGAAGGGACTGTCTTAGATGTGACGTCTCTCGGCTGGCGACTTGCTGGATCGATACCGGTTGCCCCCGGCATGCAGTTGACCCTGCAAGTTTCCATACCCGAACGGTCTACCCCGCTTCGCATCCAACGGGCGACCGTACTGTGGGTAAAAGGTGACGAATTCGCGATTGAAGCCCACGAAATGCCCCCCGTCGATCATGCCTGGGTTGCCGAGTTTCTTCACCACAAACTCGGCCTCATGTGGATGTCACGAACCGATGACCAGGAGACCTCCGTTCACCCCAGAGATGAGATGACTCATAACGCAACCGCCTTGCCGGAGTCTTCCGCTCCATCCATTGAGGACCTGCAGCGGCAACTTTTCGCCTGTCACAACGATTCGACTGACCTGCCTGCCGAAATGCCCTGGACCGGCAACTCGGACGTTCAGGATGGAGAGAGTTGCCAGCTCTTTGTCCGCTTGCCGGAGACGATTTTCTTGGAGGCACGCCGGATCGTTCGCAGGATGCGCGCCATCAAAGCGGCTCGTGCGCGGACCGGCCGGGATGCGATTGCGAACAACTAGACGACGGTGCGCCGAAACTCTGCCGGTTGTCACCTACGCCGTCGCACCTCCCCAAGATACCCCACACAAAGACGAACCTCGTCCCCATGAGAGCGACACAGCCTATATTGATCCAATTCTTCCCCCTGGCGTAGGATAAACAGCTCAGAGTCGGAACATTTATCGACTCAATATCTACTCTTAGGCCATGTGATGCGCAATAAATGGCTATTTCGCTCCGCTATTCTGGCCTTCATTGCAGTCTCATACCTTGTAGGTTCCCAACTCCTGACCCGCCCATTCATTCAAAAGGAAGTCGTGATCGCCGACATCGTCCGAAACTGGCAAGACGCGCATCCAGCCGCGAACCGCTTTATGATTCTGCCTGATTTCAACAACGAGGCCGTTCTCGATATGGACACAGGACTGATCTGGGAGATCGCCCCTAGGCCTACGGCGATCACATGGAACGAGGCTCGTTCTACATGCGTGAACAGAGCGACCGGAGGCCAGAAAGGCTGGCGCCTACCGGCACCGGTTGAAATGCGTAGCCTTGTGGGACCAGCGGTTGATTCTCCGATCCCCAATATCCCACCGGGACATCCGTTCGAGAATATTCAGGCTACATCTTACTGGACGGTGGTGCCGGAAAGTCACCAACCGGCCTATGCCGAATACGTAGACGCATTCCTCGGCAATGTCCTCAGCTTCATCAAGATATACACTTATCCGGCGTGGTGTGTTCGTGGACCGATCGAAGAATGAGTATTGAGCTGAATCGTCACATCGCTCGAATACCTCCTGAATAAGTTGCTCCACAGTCTTTCGAGTCCCTTTGTCGAGTAAGCTCTTCCCTCCAGGTTATCTCATTCAACTCACAACCGACTCACTTCCCGTTCGACCAGACAAAACGCTCCTCACCCTGCGGCTCCATTCGAAGTCGAGGATCTGCATCGCACGAGTATGAATCGGTATTACAGAGACACGCGCTGGCGCATCGAAAGAAGAGCCATCAGACGGCCATGGAGAGAGGGGAGATCATCGACCAGTTCAATCTTGGTATCCCTCAGAAGGGGTCCGAAAGCTTGAGCAGCCTGACCCCCGACTGCAACAGGCCATCGGGTGGCCAGTTCTGCAAGGTCCTTGAGTTGTTGACGCATTGCGGCCTCGGACTTGGTTTCAGTGAGAGAGAGAAGCACGAGATCGGGCTTGATCTTCTCGCTGAAGGCTACGAGGTCTGAACTGGGAAGGTTCGGTCCCAGGTAATACACCTGGCATCCTCTGGTCGCTGCGGTATACGCGACCGCTTGAGCCCCGATTTCATGCGTTTCCCCTTCCGGACAAGCGATCAAAACACGCGGGCCGAACTCATTCACCGGAAGCTGATTCATGACTGAAAACAACTTCTGCTGGATGAGCTTGGTCACGTAATGTTCGATGGCCGTACTAAGGCGACCCTCGTGCCATTGTTCCCCGATTCGTCGTTGCAGTGGGAGTAGAATTCGTCGAACAGCTTCCTCGAACGGAATGACGGCCACTGCACCGTTGAGTTTTCGTTCGAACTCCACCTTATCGATCGGATCAAGGAATCTCATCAACTCATCTAACAGATGATCATGAGGTTTCTGGTCCTCTACCATAAATGGGGTTGCCACACGCATATGTGCGATTAGGGAATCGCGCCCCTCCGTTGCGAGACCACCGATCGTTGCCCCTTGTTCTATCTGGATTTTCAGAAAACGAAGGAGTGCGACATCCTCATCGCCGTATTCACGATAGCGATTCAAACTTCGTGAGGGTTTGACTAGTCCATACCGCCTCTCCCAGACACGAATAACGTCCTTTGAGAGTCCGGTCAATTTTGCAACCCTATGAATCCTATGCTTATTCATAAGTAACAGCTGAATTGTATTATGATGTCTAATGTTTGTCAAATAACTATAGCCTATTACTCTTGACACACTCGACTACATGTATTATACAATAGACATTCATAAGACAAACATATAACATATCGGCGGAGGGTACCATGGCAGGTAAGTTACGGCAATACTTGAGCAGGTCTGGCGGCGCCCTGGTTCTTGGTGCCGTTTTCATGGTCGGAGCAATCGCGGTGGTCTTCGGCGGGGAACACGCCCTCTCGCGAACCGAGTTCTGCGTGAGCTGCCACTCCCAGACATACCCGTATGAGGAGCTAAAAAAGTCGTCGCACTATGGGGCACTAGGGGCCGATCCAGGCTGCAAGGACTGCCACGTGCCACAGGGGTTGGGGAATTTCCATTTGGCGTTGTGGACCCACGTGTATGACGGAACGCGGGCCGTGCTCGCAGAGATGAAGTACGACTACTCAACGATCGAGAAATTTAACGAGCGCCGGCCAATCATGGCCCACTACGCTCGCATGTCCCTGAAAAACTGGGACAGCGTCACCTGTCGCGACTGTCACAAAAATACCAAGCCACCCGGCGCATCGGCGAAGGCCGCTCACAAGAAAATGGAAACCGAGGGCGCCACTTGCATTGATTGCCATCAGAATCTAGTCCATAAGAAAGTCCCGGAGAGCGATCTTAATGCAAGCTTAGCGCAGGGCATCATGGTGTTGAAGGAATTAAAAAAGGGAACAGAGGACAGCGAGGATTCGGATGACAAGGACTGACTTATCCCCCCAGGTCCAGGACTGGTCCGATCTCTCAATAGTTTTTTGATTCACAGTCGGGCACCATCAGGCTAAGATCCATATGATCACTTCATCTTGATAATCCGAATGTATGCCACCTCCCACCATGGTGGGAGGTGGCCTCGCTGATGAGGATTCATATTCAGCACTTCGAGGCATTCTAGTGGAAGGAGCAGGAGGTAGCGTATGCGGAGAGTGAAGATCGGGCCATTCATACTGGCGATGGTATTCGGCCTAGCTCTGTCAGAAGAGATAGCCTCATCAGCCGAATTTATGCCATTGGATCCAGTTCCGGCCGCTTATGCAGACAAACACATGCCCGCCGGCTGGTGGACGGATCCAAAGGTCATTAAGGAGGGAAGAGACATTTATTTCGGTGAAGCCGTCCCACTTGTTGCCTGTCACTCTTGCCATGGCCAGGATGGACAGCCGGTTAACAGTGGCGGGGGGCTCCGTGACCTAAAAAATACCAGCCGTTTCTCCGACAGCTACTGGTACTGGCGAGTGGCGGAAGGGATTCCCAAAACGTCAATGGCGCCCTGGAAAGCGCTCCTCTCTGAAGAGCAGATATGGAAGGTGATCGCGTTCATACATACCTTCTCGCACAAGGGCAAACCCTCACAACATACGGATTATAAGAAGCCCTCACGACCGAAGAAGGTCATCGTCAAAGATCTGGCTCCGATGGTGCTCGTGCCGGCGGGGGAATTCACCATGGGGAGCAACGAAGGACGTGACGATGAAAAGCCTGTGCGCCTCATTCATCTCGATGCCTACTATATAGACCAGTACGAAGTGACCATCGGGCAATATGGGGAGTTCCTAGAGTCCACCAGTTTTGACCCTCCGCCGTTATGGACAACCATGGCCCAGCCGTCCTATGAGAACCGCCCAGTTGTCAATGTCGATTGGAAGGATGCGAACAACTACTGCAAGTGGGCCGGCAAGCGGCTGCCGACGGAAGCTGAATGGGAGAAGGTGGCACGGGGAACGGATGGCCGGATCTATCCTTGGGGCAACGATCCTCCGGATCCCCTCAAAGCCAACTATGGGAAGGACAGGGCGACGTGGAACAACCACGAGGCGCTAGTGCCGGTGGGGCAATTGAAAGACGGCAAGAGCCCCTACGGAGTCTATGATCTAGCAGGAAATGTTTGGGAATGGGTGAACGACTGGTATGACCCTGACTATTATGCGGTCAGCCCATCCCGCAACCCGCAGGGACCGATAAGTGGAAAATTCAAAGTGATCCGGGGCGGCTCGTGGGACCTAGCCCCCGAGAATCTACGCTCTGCACGCCGGGACCTCAACATTCCCTCGACCACCGACTACGACTCACCGGCGTACCGGAACTTTAATAGTGGGTTCCGGTGTGCGAGGAGTCAGTAGAATTGTGTTGTTACCCCGGCGTGCCGGAGTTAGAAGCATCCCGAAGGCAACTGATGACGAGGTTTCCATAACAGTCCTCTGACGTCCTTAAGAAAGGAGGGAATCTCCATGGCACGACATAACACACGACTGGCTCTCGCGCTAACCGGAGTCCTCGCCACGATCCTCACCACCGGTATGCCGCTCCAGTCAGCATTCGGCGAAGGTGGGGCACGACGGGATGTCGTGCGTCAAGAACAGCAAAACCTCAGAGATGCCATCGTGCACGCAACGGAAGCAGTAGATCACGGCAAACAGGGTCACGCTGAGAAGCTTGTGACCCATGCCGAAGCCTCACTGCAGCTGACCCTGAGAGGAGGCGAGAGCCCGCACGTGGCAGTAGCGATTACCAATCTGAGAGAGGCGATTGCGCATGGTAAGGCCGGTCATGCCGACGTGGCCACAAAACATGCCGAAAGTGCCGTCACTCACCTCTCTCAAGGCAAGTAACGGTTGAACGCCTCCTGCCAAGATCGGTGTGTGCGAGCGGACAGGGCACGACACCTGTCCGTTCCCGATTGTGGAACACACAGCTAAATGCCGACAATCGAAACAGGGTTGGGAACAGTGATGATTACCGGCAGCAGTGGGCTGATCGGCAGCGCATTCCTTGCTCACGTCGGAGAACGCTACACGGAGCTGTGCTTGGATGCCAATGGGCCACCTCGTGTGCCCCCCAAGACGGCATACATTATCCCTTGCGATCTCACCTCAGATGAAAACCTCCACCAGGCTTTGGACGAAGTTCGTCGGCTCGGCCACAGACGGATCGTCTCAGTTCTTCATCTCGCCGCGTACTATAGTTTTGCAAATGAGTCCAGTCCCCTATACGAACAGGTAAACGTGCGTGGCACCGAACGGTTGCTGCATGGCCTGCGCGACTTTGAGGTCGAGCAGTTCATATTCGCGAGCACCATGCTCGTCCACGCGCCCTGTCAGCCAGGAGCGCGTATCAACGAAGATTGGCCGCTCAAACCGAAATGGGATTATCCCAAGTCGAAGGTCGCGGCGGAGCAACTGATCGTACGTGAGAGAGGCGACGTGCCGGTGGTGCTGATGCGCATCGGCGCCGTGTACGACGATCACTGCCATTCAATTCCCCTTGCACAGCAAATCAGGCGCATTTACGAACAGCGCTTCATTGCCCGTATGTTCTCCGGCGACGTCACGCATGGAGTCGCCTTCTTGCATATGGAGGATATGGTCAGGGCGTTGTTGCTCGCAGTCGAACAACGCAAGGCGCTTCCGCAGGTGACGACGCTACTCATCGGCGAATCGGAAACGCTTAGTTACGACGAGCTACAACGTACCATCAGCCGCCGGCTTTACGGCCAGGAATGGAAGACGTATCAAATCTCCAAGCCATTGGCCAAGCTTGGCTGCCGGCTCCAGAACTTGTTGCCCGGTGCAGATCCGTTCCTCAAGCCGTGGATGATCGACCTCTCTGACGACCATTATGCATTCGACATCTCCCGCACCCGCACGCTTCTTGGCTGGGAGCCGCGCCGCTCTCTACGCACATCATTGCCAAACATCATCAACGAGCTGAAGCTCGATCCAGTAGGCTGGTATGAGGACAACAATCTGAGGGCGAATACTCTTCTGTCTCAGTAGCGTCCGGTCAAACGCGAACAGATTTGGGAGGGTACGGTTAGAAAAAGGTTTCGTGGCGGATATGCTCAACCTGCATACCTTTATTGATGAGCAATTGTTTGGCCTCCTCAATCATGGGGCGCCCTCCACATAGGTATGCGTCGGTGTTTGCGATCTGGTCGGCAGACACCTGTTCATTTATCAAGTCTGTAACGCGACCTCGCAATCCGTGCCAACCCATCGGGTCTGGTTGTGAGAGGATGATGGTCGGTTCGAACCAGGGGTGGCTCTCCCTCAGATCGCTGAGCAATTTGGTATAGAAGAGGTCAGAGACATTCCGCAATCCGAAGAACAATCGGATCCGGCGACTGCCGGTGTGTCCAAGAAGAGACAGCAGCATCGATTTAATCGGCGCAATACCGGTTCCCGTCGCGATCATCAGTATGTCTCGCGGTGAGCCGTCGGCCAATCGGAAATCACCGTAAGGGCCTTCAACCTGGATACAATCCCCTGGGCGGAGCCGATGAATGAAATTAGAACAGAACCCACCGGACACGGCGCGCACACAAATTTCGAAATGTGTCCTGTCGGAAGGATGTGAAGAAATCGAGTAGGATCGCCGAATGACTTTATCAAGCCCCGGTACATGAAAAATCATATACTGGCCGGGAGAAAATTTGATTTCTCCCGACTCGATTGCAAATCTCTGTTCACAGACCGTCAAGGTAAGCGGGCGATACTCTTCGACGCGTGCCTTGCACGCACCAAGTGAGGCGGCCCCTTGTTGCGTTTTTGCGCTCGCTCCTAGGATGTCCGCCCACGGCAAGATCGGAGCTGGGGAGCACTTCATCGGCAAGAACTTGAATCAGCTCAGTCGCATCGGCCGCGGAAAGTGCGACAGGAAATGACATGATGGTCATTTCCGGCTCCACCTGCTCACAGAGCCTGGTCAGTGAGACGAGAGGCACGTTGGCTCCCAAATAGTGAACTCGGCAGCCACGAACACGACATCGATAGGCCACCGCAAGCGCGGCAATGTCGTGTTCTTCGCCGGGCGGGCAGGCCACGACCACTTTGGCGCCATACTCAGCCACCGGAAGCTGATTCATGGCCGAGAAAATCTTTTGTTGGATTTGCCTCGTGACGTAATGTTCGATGGCCACGTCCAGCCGACCATCGTGCCAGAGTTGCCCCACCTGCTCCTGAAGCGGGAGCAAGATTCCATGCAGCGCTTCCTCAAAGGGAATCACCGCCACGGCGCCGTTCAAACGTTTCTCAAAGATCACACGATTCAATGGATTTAAGCTGGACAGGAGTTCTTGAAGGAGCCGACTGAATGCAGTGTCGACCAATGACACTTGCGGTGCGCTGGATCGTGCTCGATTCAACAACTCTTCTCGCCCTAATTTCGACAGCTCACCGATCGAGCCTCCTGCATCGAGCTGCTCCTTCAGGAACCTGAGCAATGCCACATCTTCATCGGAATAATTGCGATAGCGATTGGCCCCTCTGGTCGGTTTTAGGATTTCAAACCTACGCTCCCATACTCGAATAACATCCCTTGAGAGTCCCGTGAGTTTCGCAACTCTATGAATTCTATGAGTATTCATATTCAACGGGACCGATTCTATTCCATTGTTCAACGTTGGTCAAATTATTCGTTAATAACACTTGATACTGTGGACATGCATACCTTATACATTAGACGTACATATGACTAACGTTGCACATATGACAGGGGAAACCCGACGGGCGTGCCGTCCCAGCAGCTTGCAATGGCGTGGCCCTTTGCTACGCCAGTACGGTTGTGCCTGTTGCAGACTTCCACGGAGATCTTCCTTTCTCACCAATCCACCTCCTTCAACTCGAATGCTTTTCAACCAGTTGCCGCGTTCGTGGTGGTCGCATTGCGTGGCCTCCTTCTTGCCGAGGCATCTAGTACGGTTGGTACGTTCCTGCCCAGAATCATCGGTGCCGGAAGGGAAGGGAGGTTTCTATGAGAAGAAAAACCTACAGCGCCTCTGGTACTCCAGCATGTGGACCGGTGAGCATGCTCATTCCCTGCACCAGTCGCTCGGTAGCAACGAGACAGCGAACGATCCGAGGCACTATGGGCGCTTCAGACGATTCCATCGATCATTAGACCATCTGGATGCAGGTATTGCTCCCTCCATAACGTTGTGTGCCTCCAGATACGAGGTTTATGAGAGAGAAGCAGCCGCTCGTAAAACACATATCCCGTACCTCAAGACAGATCATGGTTTGATGATCGATCAAACCGATGGAGGTCATCATGGCGAACTCGAAGCACAAAACGAGAATCCGGGAGATTCAGGATCAATCAGATACCTCTTCAGCACTGCTTCATCCAAGCTGCCTGAGATGCGGCGGTCTCATGGTGAACGAAATCTCCATAGACCTACTGAACAGCAGTAGCGAACTGGAATGTGCCGTAAGACGATGCGTGCAGTGCGGTGACATTCTCGATCCTGTCATCCTGCGAAATCGTGGCATTCTTCAAAAACCGATGTCGATCCGATTTGACGGAAACTCTTTGCGACGTAACTGCGCAATAGGACGTGGATAGACAACATGTGATTTGGTCGCTTCGAAACGGCTCTAGTTTACGGCTGTAGTGCGATCATACGAACTTGTGAATGGGCTGGTAACGATCGTCAGGCAACCAGGGTAGTCCTGGTGTTCTAAAACAAGGAGGGTGCTCTATGCGGAGTCCAATGGTCTTTCAGGTGAGGTTGGGAGTGGCTTTGATATGCGGAGCAATCTCCGTCGCGACAGCGGCGGACGTGCCTGCCGGCGAGAAGGACATGGTGCTCATCCCGAAGGGCGAGTTCACCATGGGGAGCAACGAACATGCAGATGAAGCGAAACACCAGGTCGTGCTGGATGCCTATCTTATCGATAAGTATGAAGCCTCCAATGCGCGGTATAAAGAGTTCATGAAGGCTACGAATCATCCGGCACCGGCCTATTGGGACGACCCTCGGCTCAACAAGTCCAACCATCCGGTTGTCGGTGTGAGCTGGACTGACGCAAACGCATTCTGCAAATGGGAAGGTAAACGTCTTCCGACAGAGGCGGAGTGGGAGCGAGCAGCCAAAGGCCCACAAGGCGACAACCACTATCCCTGGGGGCACACCCTTGATCTTAGGAAGGCCAATTATGGTCAGAACGTCGGCCGAACGACGCCGGTAGATTCTTATCCAGAGGGCATGAGTGGATTTGGCGTCTACAACATGGCCGGCAACGTCTTTGAGTGGGTCGAGGATTGGTATGACCTGACCTACTATAAGAACAGCCCGGCCCTGAACCCACGAGGAGCAGAGAAGGGTTACAACTTCGCCAATCAAGGACCGGTGCGGGTACTACGCGGTGGTTCTTGGCTCGCGCCGGAAACCTCGTTACATACGAGCCACCGATTCTGGAATCAGCCGGAAAATAACTCCTATGGAGTCGGACTGGGATTCCGTTGCGCGAAGTCGGCCCAGACTGTGTCCGACGACGCCGTACAGGCAGGCCGCGACGCTTTCATCCAGGCACTTGTCTCCATGGGGGCTGAAAAGCATGCCGATGCATTAGCTGCTATTGAGAAGGCATTGGCCTCGGATCCTGGGAATCAGGAGTATCTCGCCACCCGTGAATTGATCAAGAAGAGCATGAAGAAGAAATAGTCACCGGACTGACGGGAGGGGGGAGGCGTTCGTCCCCCCTCCGATGGCCGAGGTCGTCAGGGAGGTCTCTCGTGAGTACATCGGAAACCACGAATTCACGTCAATCGACAGTGAACCCAGCGGCAATCCCGAGAACATCCCTCGTACTTCTCACCGGAGCGAGCGGCTACATCGGCGGACGCCTCCTACCGTCGTTGGAGACTCAAGGGTACCGCTTGCGCTGCCTGGCCAGACATCCAGAGATTCTTAAGCCAAAAGTCGGGCCGTCGACGGAAGTCGTCGCCGGTGATGTTCTTGAACGTCCGAGTCTGGATGCCGCATTGCGCGGGGTCGACGTGGCCTACTACATGGTCCACTCCATGAGATCCCACGGTTCGTTCGAAGAGACGGACCGGCAGGCCGCCCGGAACTTCAGCGAGGCGGCGAAGGCAGCGGGTGTAAAAGGCATCATCTATGTCGGGGGCCTCGGCAGCGACGAGGAAGAACTCTCGACGCATCTGCGCAGTCGCCATGAAGTCGGAGACATCTTGAGGCAGTCGGGGCTCCCCGTCTGTGAGTTTCGCGCATCAGCCGTCATTGGTTCAGGCAGCGCCTCGTTTGAGTTGATTCGTGCGCTGGTGGAACGCTTGCCGATCATGTTCACACCAAGATGGGTCAAGGGGAAGGCGCAACCAATCGGTATCGACGACTTGCTGGACTATCTGCTTGAGGCGCTTCAGATTCCCCTCTCCCACTACCGAATCTACGAGGTCGGCGGTGCCGACCAAGTATCCTACGCGGACATGATGCGCGCCTACGGGCGTCAACGTGGGCTGAAGCCTCTCATCATCCCAGTACCGGTCCTTACCCCCTGGTTGTCTGCCCTGTGGTTGGGATTGGTCACACCACTCTACGCTCGCATCGGGCGGGCGATCATTGAGAGCATCGTCCATGTCACGGTGGTGCGAGACAACGCCGCGTTGACGACCTTTTCTGTACGTCCGATGGGAATCGATGAAGCGATTCGCCGAGCCCTTGCCCATGAAGAGACACATTACTCAGAGACGCGCTGGTCCGATGCCCTCTCCTCTTCCGGCACGCAGCGGTCGTGGGGAGGAGTCCGATTCGGCACACGCGTCGTCGATTCACGGACGTTAACGGTTGAAGCACCGCCTGACGCTGTCTTCAGGTGTATTGCGAGGCTCGGCGGTGACCATGGCTGGTATGCCTGCGACTGGCTGTGGCAACTGCGTGGCTTCATCGACCTGCTTCAAGGGGGTGTCGGCATGAGACGTGGACGGCCTTCATCCATAACCCTCCATGTCGGCGACACCGTCGACTCATTTCGTGTTGAATCGATTGAACCAAATCGCCGCTTGCGGCTCAAGTCCGAGATGAATTTGCCCGGGCGGGCGTGGCTGGAGTTTGAAGTGACGGAGGCCGGCTCTGTAACACAAATACGGCAGACCGCGATCTTTGATCCGGTGGGACTGAAAGGGCAACTGTACTGGTATTCCCTCTATGTGCCGCACGAACTTGTGTTCAATGGGATGTTGCAGGGCATCGCCCAAGCAGCGTTGCGAGAAATGAAGGATCTCGATATGCCGAAATTGCCAGAAGGGTAGGCGGCAATGCCGCACCGCGGCGGTGCCTGACGTAACGAGAGAGGCCAGACTGCTTACTATGGACACACCAAGTTGTGAGGGAGGTCTGCAATGCATACAACAAGAATCATGGTGATCGCGGTGTTAGTAGTCGCATTCACAACAGGGAATGGAACAGTCCGATCGGAGGAGCACGTGATACCGAAGGACATGGCGTATATCGGGCAAGGAGGATCGGTGATGGGTCTCGACCGGGAGGAGCCCGCAGCCACGGGAAAGAATCTCACGCTTTACGACCGACGGATGAAGACACCCTGGTCTGCCGAAGCATTGAACGACGAAAGTCCGGCTCATATGGTGTTCTTGGATCCATACTTCATTGATAAGTATGAAGTCTCCAATAAAGACTATGGTGAATTCATCAAGGCAACAGGTCACCCAGCTCCGGCTTATTGGGACGATCCCCGTTTAAATAAGCCTCAACTGCCCGTCGTCGGGGTAAATTGGGAGGACGCGAGAGCCTTTTGCGAATATCTCGGCAAACGGCTGCCGACGGAAGCAGAGTGGGAAAAGGCCGCCCGAGGGCCAAATGGTAATCTCTATCCCTGGGGCAACGCTTTTGATCCAGCGAAAGCCAATTATGGGAAAAAGCACGATGCCACCCTGCCCGTCGATTCATACCCGGAAGGCGCCAGCTATTATGGTCTACACCACATGTCCGGTAATGTCTTCGAGTGGGTCTCCGACTGGTATGACCCGCGCTACTATGGACGGCTTGAAACGAGCGTGAATCCGAGCGGCCCGGCTCAACCTTTGTGGATGGGCGGAACCGGGACGTACGTGGATCGTCTGACGGTCGGTGAAAAGCGGGTCATTCGCGGTGGGTCCTGGATCGCCCCGGCGGGCACAGCTCGGTCGACCCACCGGTTCTGGAATCATCCACTCAATAACAGCTACGGCGTAGGTCTGGGATTTCGCTGCGCGAAGACCGCACCAGCAGAAATCAATCAGCGCATCAAAGAAGCCGCCATCTTGACCTACATCGAAATGGGGCGGGAGCGCCTCCCAGAGGCCCGGCAGGCCCTCGCGCAGGGACTGGCCCTTGACCCAAAGGATAGGGAGCTCTTGGATCTTCAGCAGTTGATTGAGCAATCACTGAGGCGGCCGTGAAGGAAGATTTCACGGAACTCGTACATGGCTTGATCGTGACGGAGGCACGACAATGATATCCAAGAAGATTCTCCATCGAGGGATCGTCCTTATCGCCCTACTCGGAGCCTCATCCCTCCATGCGGGTCCCCTCGATTCACCCGGACATCCGCATGAGGATAAGGCCCAGCTCGTCCATGAGGCCAGTCATGAAGTGGACTACGCGTGGGAGGTCTACCACCGGGCGGCATTGGGAGGAACTGTGGCCTCGCCTGCCCTTCAGGCGGAAATCGAGCAACACCTGCACGAAGCCAGAACCCTCGTGACCCAGGCGCAGGAAGCAGCGGATCGAGGAGACGAGCGACAGGTCGAAACACTTGTCAAGCAAGTCAGACTTCATACCACCCTAGCCATCGAGGGGAGTAAGGAGCAGAAGAAATGATCACTGGTTTATGGCTCGGATCAACTCAATACAAGAGAATGGCGATGGTCGTTGTCACAGTTCTTACGCTCGTGCAACCGTTCACCCAGGAAGCATTGCCGGGACCAACAGAGCTTGATCCGGTGCCGATGATTACGATACCGGCCGGAGAATTCTTGATGGGCAGTCCTGAAGGAAAGGGTCGGGATGATGAGCGACCACAGCGCTCAGTCTACCTCGAGGAGTTTGCGATCGATCAAGTCGAAGTGACGAACGAACGGTATATGGCCTTCGTGAAATCCATTGGCCATCGCACACCACCCAATCCTTACGGCGCCGGGCCCCTCCAATCCATTAAGGGCATTGAGCAACTACCGGTAGTCCAGACGACGTGGTACGACGCCAAAGCCTATTGCAGCTGGGCAAAGAAGCGGTTGCCGACGGAAGCGGAGTGGGAGAAGGCTGCTCGCGGGACTGACGGCCGCCTCTACCCCTGGGGGAATGAACCGCCCACGGCGAAGCGGGCGAACTTTGATCGGGAGTGGGAGGATGAGCATACCCTGCACGCTGTCGGGTCGTTGCCGGACGGAGATTCGCCGTACGGAGTCAAGGACATGGCCGGCAACGCCAGGGAGTGGGTCTCCGATTGGTATGACGCGGAATACTACCGACATGCGCCCAATCGGAATCCGCAAGGTCCCGACAAGAAGGGAGTGGTTCGGTCGATTCGCGGCGGGTCCTGGCACAGTCCGGCGTCGGATATCACGACGACAGCTCGTGGCCGAGGCGGTTTTGCTCTGCAGACCCACGGCACAGGATTTCGCTGTGTGCGAGGTGCGGATGCAACGCACTCTAAATGATCGGAGACCGTACCATGGGTAGCGGCGAGAGGATTCACGCATCAACTCTATCGGAGGCCGGTTTTGATTCTCTAGAGGCGGCGTCGCAACTCCGCACGGCGTCGCCCGCCGATGTGGACAGGTCCCTGGTCTACCCAGGGGCTGTCTACTCGGTGGTTGGCGAGCTCTCAGACCGGCATAGGTTAACTTGTCTTAACGATTGAAAGGAGAATTCCCATGGATATGAGCCTAGTCCTGTTATTGACGATGGGATTCCTGACCGGTGCCATAGCATTAGGAGCTTCGCAACTCGTCGCGGTTGCCGTTTCGCGCCGACGAAACAGGCGATCAGGCAGACTCCAGTCGTAGACCATCCTGATCGCTGCATCTGCAAGGAGATCGCTTCATGAATATCATTGTGGCTGGGGGAACAGGATTTATCGGTCGGGCGTTGTGCCGTTCGCTGGCAGGTGAAGGGCATCGTGTCAGCATCCTCACGAGACACCCCGACCGGAGTTCCCCACATGGCAACGCATCCCTTGACTGGGTATCTTGGAACGGCCGAGACACGGGACCCTGGGAGCGGGTTCTTGAGGGCGCAGATGCCGTCGTCAACCTTGCCGGCGCGCCGATCGCCGATGCACGTTGGACGGACGTACGCAAGCAACTTCTCACCGATAGTCGAGTACTCACCACTCGCCTACTGGTCAGAGCCATGTCGCAATGCTCTACCAAACCTGCCACGTTCATCAGCGCGTCCGGCATCGGTTATTACGGCGTGAGCGACGATCGCCGTCTGGACGAAGGAGCGGCTCGCGGCCAGGGCTTCTTAGCCGACCTGTGTCTCGCGTGGGAAGCGGAGGCCCTTCGAGCTGCGGAGTTCGGGGCGCGTGTGGTTACGCTGCGAACCGGAATGGTGTTGGAACGGGACGGCGGAGCGTTGCCGAAGATACTGTTGCCTTTCCGATTTTTTGCAGGAGGTCCGATCATGCCAGGGAGTCAGTGGGTCTCCTGGATTCACCGAAGTGATCACATCGGTCTGATTCTGTGGGCCCTCACCACTCCGACGGTTTCCGGACCCATTAATGCCGTAGCTCCTGAGCCGGTCACGATGAAGACGTTCTGCGAAGTCCTTGGGCTGGTGCTTCACAGACCATCATGGCTTCCCGTTCCAAGGCTCGCCTTGGACATGCTCCTCGGTGAGTTGGGGACATTGATGACAACCGGCCAGCGGGTGGTTCCGGCAAAAGCAACGGCGGGAGGCTATACCTTCCGGTATCCATCGCTGGAGCCGGCCCTGCGAGCCATACTGATGGGGACAACACATGCTAGCAGAGGGGCACAAGCCTAGCGGTCGGGATGTCCGTGGGGCTGTCCGACAACGATGGTCAGCCAACGTCCACGTTTCTGGTCTCTGCATAGTAGGTCGGCATGAAACTCAATCTGATGGATACGATCCTGATATGTCTGGTCCTCCTAGCAATGGTGCTTGTGGCGGGGAAAATGATGTTCCTCTCCTTCGATCGTATAGTCAGATTCCTCTAATCGCAAAGATGATCGGTCGCCCGCAAGGAGGTGGGCTCATGAGGGAATCAGCCATCTATATTGCGGCAGGATTGCTGGTGGGATTTCTGGCGGTTGCCATACTGTGTTTGTTTGGATTGGTAAGTCTTCAATAATCAACAGGAGGTGCAGAAATGAGAATCTTGGGTTCATATATTGCTGTAGGCCTGACAATGAGCCTGCTCGCTGCTGGATTGGCTCTCGCGGACCAATCTCCGAGCCAGGCACCGTATGGGCATGGCGATAGGACGACACTCCCGAACGGTGTCATCGGCATCTCCCTTCAAATCGGAGCGGAGCGGATCGGCGATCCGGCCATCCTGTATGTCGGCATGGCTCATCCAGAGGGGCCGGCCCATAAGGCAGGTATTCGGCATGGAGATGAAGTCGTAAGTGTGGATGGCACTGCCGTGACGGGAAAGACTTACGAGCAGGTCGTCAAGATGATACGAGGAGAAGCGGGAACTGTCGTGAAACTCGGCGTGAAGGACGAGAAAGGTCTGCATGAGCTCTCCGTCGAGCGCGTGGCAGGCGACACACTCCCCAGAGGACCAGCTGGAGCCCATGGAAATCAGGACCGGTAGCCCTTCGAAGCAAAGGTGGGACCATGCGTGGGATAGTTTGGTTTCGGCGCGATCTCCGAGTGCACGACCAGCCGGCACTCACAGCAGCCTGCAAGGAATGCGACGAGGTCATTCCGCTCTTTGTGTTCGATGAACCTCTACTGCAATCGCATGAGTTCGGATCAGCTTGCGTGAACTTTATGCTGGGATGCTTGGATGAGCTCCGAGCCTCCCTCGCCGCCCGCGGACTCACTCTGCAGTGGCGGCGTGGGGAACCCGTCGAAGAAGTGGTTCACTCAGCGCGGGTCTTGAAGGCGGACATCGTCTATTGGAATCGCGACTACGAACCGTGCGCGATAGAGCGGGACCGCCTGGCTCACCAGCGTTTGGCAAAGCTCGGAGTGGCTGTGCGGACGTTCAAAGATCATGTTGTGTTTGAAGCATCTGAGGTGCGGGGCGCGACGGGTGAGCCGTTGCAGCGGTACAGCGCGTATCGCGCACGCTGGTGGGCGAAATGGCATGCAGCGACTCCGGCGATTCTTCCCAACCCATCTATCCCGGGAAAGAAGAACTCCCTGTCCTCCCCCGCCTTCGGTCCTCTTCCCTCTGCTGTAGATCTGAAATATGGTCCCGTCGAATCGGCATTTGAGCCAGGGGAACGGAATGCCCGGAAGCGGTTACGATGGTTTCTGGAAGGGCCGATTCATTCCTACGCGCAAGGTAGGAACCTACCGGCGATCGATGGCAGCTCAAAACTTTCGCCACATTTCCGATTTGGAACCCTGTCTCCGCGCACGGCCATCCATGCCGCCTTGAGCACATTGGCCAGAGGAG
This sequence comes from uncultured Nitrospira sp., assembly GCA_964435885.1. Classification (GTDB taxonomy): domain Bacteria; phylum Nitrospirota; class Nitrospiria; order Nitrospirales; family Nitrospiraceae; genus Nitrospira_D. The sequence continues at coordinate 43,019 of CAYTAS010000017.1, forward strand.
GGTGGGTGTCTCGGCCCGATGTTCTGCTGTGGGTCGATGAGCTGATCTGGCGCGAATTTTTCCAGCAAGTTCTTATGGCTTACCCACATGTTACACAAGGCCCGTTCAAGACGGTTTCCGTGCCGCCGGCCCACCCCGCTGGGAGCGAACGGGATCGGCTGTTTCACACGTGGTGTGAGGGAAAGACCGGGTATCCGCTCGTGGATGCAGGCATGAGACAACTCAATCAATCGGGATGGATGCACAACCGTGTTCGCATGGTGGTCGCGTCATTCCTGATCAAGGATCTTCGCATCGACTGGCAGAGCGGAGAACAATATTTCATGCAGCACCTGATCGATGCCGACGTAGCTGCCAACAACGGCAATTGGCAGTGGTGCGCCTCGACCGGCACAGACGCCATGCAGGGTTATCGGATATTCAACCCTGCGCTCCAAAGCAAGAAATTCGATCCGGACGGTATCTACATTCGTCGCTACGTACCCGAACTTGCCCGAATGCCGACGAACAAGATTCATGAGCCGCATCTGATGTCACCTGACGAACAGCGCCAATATGGCTGTCACATCGGCGTCGATTATCCGGCCCCTGTCGTGGATCATCGTCAGGCGCGTCAAGAATACTTAGATCTGGGCAAGTCTCAGGTGACGCGATGACGACGTCTCCAATCCGCCTCGGCATCAGCCGTTGCTTGCTCGGAGATGAAGTTCGTTTCGACGGGGGACACAAGCGAGACCACTTCTTAACCGATGTCCTTGGCCGCTACGTCGAGTGGGTCCCGGTCTGCCCTGAAGTAGAAGCAGGACTCGGCACCCCGCGTGAAGCCATGCGGTTGGTGGGCAATCCCCATCGCCCGCGGCTGATGACGATCACGAGCAAACACGATCACACCGACGCGATGGAGACGATGCTGGAAGAGCGCCTCGACTCGCTCAAGAAATTGGATCTCTCCGGGTTTGTCTTCAAGAGAGGTTCGCCGAGTTGCGGAGTCGAACGGGTGCGTGTGTACACCGCACAAGGGATGCCAAGCCACAGCGGCACTGGAATCTTCGCCAAGGCCTTTGCAGAGCAGTTTCCGCTGATTCCCGTCGAGGAAGAAGGCCGGCTCTGCGATGCTTTACTTCGGGAGAACTTCATCGAGCAGGTGTTCTGTTACCGCCGGTTCCAGGACTTGTTGCAGAACGGAGTCACGAAACAGGCTTTGATACGCTTCCACACAATTCACAAATACCTGCTGCTGGCCCATAGCCAACAGCACTACGAAGCGATGGGGCGTCTGGTCGGTCAAGCGGAGCGGTATCGACTCAAAGAGCTGACGCTGACGTACGGAGCGCACTTCATGAAAACCCTGACTATGAAGGCGACGGTGCGTAAGCATGTCAATGTGCTGCAGCATATCGTGGGCTACTTCAAGAGTCGCTTGACCACTCAGGAAAAGGCCGAGCTGCTGGACCTGATCGCTGATTATCATCGGGGGCTTACACCGTTGGTCGTCCCTCTCACACTGATCAAGCATTACGTCCAGATCCTCGACGTCGAGTACATTCGCGATCAGGTCTATCTTAACCCACATCCGAAAGAGCTCATGTTGCGGAATCATGCGTAGGGGGGGGGAAACGCAATGCCACATGTTGTAGTAGAAGAAGCCGGAGATCTGCAGGGCCTCTATCAGGCGTTCACGCCGATGGTTCACCGAACCGGTAACGAAATTCTCAAAGTTCAGGAATTCTATTTGTCGCGGAGCGGGAAAGATGCCCTACTGGAGTCCGTGGCGATCGAACATGGTGTCGCATGCAATTTCTTTGTCCAGCTCAAGTTGCACGAGAAAGCCATCACGGTTCGGCTGCTACCCGCCACGGATCCTGAGAAAACCCCCTCGGTCAAGAAGCTGTTGGCCCTCGTCGCGGGATTCATTCGGAAGGTGTACCCAAATAGCCGTTATGGAAAGACCAACTTACAAGAATACCTCGAGGCGAATCTGAGTTCAGATTAAGTCAACACAGACGCAAGGCACAACAAGAGGAGTGAGGATGATGGCAGCAATTACACGAGGAGTGATTCTGGTGGGTCACGGCGGCATTCCCAAAGGATGCCCTCAGGATTTAGTCACGAAACTGAAACGGTTGGAAGCTTCGCGGCGTGCCGCGAAGCTTCCTCCTTCGGCGGAGGAACTTGAGCTGGATACTAAGATCCGCCAATGGCCGAGAACCGCGGAGACGGATCCCTATCAAGCGGGTCTCGAAACCGTAGCTGCGTCCCTTCGAGCGCAACTCAATGGCGCACTCTTTGCCGTGGCCTACAACGAGTTTTGTGCGCCGACGTTGGAGGAATCAGTCGAGGCATTGATCAAGCAGGGGGCGACTCATATTACCGTGACGACAACGATGTTCACGCCGGGTGGGTCGCATTCCGAAGTTGAGATTCCGGAAATCCTTGATCGGTTGCGGCCGCAGTATCCTGACGTGGAACTGCGTTACGCCTGGCCGTTCGATCTTGAGCTGGTCGCAAACACCTTGGCAGAGCAGGTGAAGCGTTTTTCATAACGATGGCTAGGGGGCGGTATCCCTATGTGCCCTTTGGTGGAGACAAATCCCGTGCAACATCTCGCTCATCTTGCATTGAACCTGGCCGAACGGGGTCTGTTCTCAGACGTGCTGCTCAGATGGGGGATTCGACAGTTGGTCACACAGCGCCTCCGTGAGATCAGGTCCGACGACGCTCGAACAGCAGCACTGCAAGAAAAGCGGTTTATCGACGAGATGCGCCGTGCGCCCATCGCGGTGGTGCCGGAGAAAGCCAATGATCAGCACTATGAGGTCCCGGTTGAGTTTTTTAGCCGGGTCCTCGGGCCGCATCTGAAATACAGCAGCGCCTTCTGGCCCACCGATGCAAAGACCCTAGACCAAGCAGAAGCCGCCGGCCTGCGTGAATCCTGCCTCCATGCGGACCTGATGAACGGGCAGACGATCTTGGAGCTCGGATGCGGCTGGGGATCCCTCACGTTATGGATGGCAGAGCACTACCCCGACAGCCGTATCACGGCGGTCTCCAACTCCCGCTCGCAGCGGGCCTACATCGAGGCCCAAGCCAGAGCGCGCGGCCTACAGAACCGGATCCGGGTACTGACCTGCGACATGAACACGTTCGAGGTCGACCCAGAGCTCTTCGATCGGGTGGTGTCGGTGGAAATGTTCGAACACATGCGTAACTGGCCTGATCTTTTTGTGCGCGTCCGCCGATGGCTGAAACCAGGCGGCCGGTTCTTCATGCACGTGTTCGTGCATCGCTCAACGGCGTACCTATTCGAAGATCGGGGACCCGCCGACTGGATGAGTCGTCAGTTTTTCACGGGCGGGATGATGCCCA
>CAYTAS010000018.1:0-44421 GCA_964435885.1 uncultured Nitrospira sp.
GGACAGGCCTCGACACAATAGCCACAGAACACGCATTTCGTAATATCGATATAGAATTCGCTCGCGTATCGTTGAAGCGGTCGGGTCGTGTCCTCGGCGCTAATCACCTTGATGCAGTGAGATGGGCACGCGACCTCACACAAATCGCAGCCGACACAACGCTCCCGTCCGTCATCGTATCGAAGGAGACCAAGCGCTCCTCTGTGTGTATCGGGGATCGTTCGTTGTTCACGAGGATACTGTAAGGTCATCGGCTTATGAAGCATGTGCCGAAAGGTGACTTTCATGGCGTCCCAAATCTCATAGAACAACGCGGCCTGAAGGAGTTTCTTTGTCAGTGCGACGACACTCATGGTAGCTCCTCGTCACAGAACGGCCACTGTACACATTCACTTACACCGGTTCAATACTGACCGACGTTTGCTTGAACGACGGCACACCTGTCGTGGCATCTACCGAGACCGTCATCAAATCTTTCACTGGAGGTTCATTGAAATGTTCGGGGAAAAAACACGTGCCTGGCGCGATGGACTGATCTGGTTGCACGGCAAGTTGGAGCGACCCTCGATCGGATACGAGGCGTACTTTTGCGCCATCCTGCAGTCCAAGGCGCTCCATATCCCCTATATTCATCCGCAACTTCCCCGTGTTGGGAGCAACCGTGATCAAGCCGGGGGCTTGCACGGACAGCTTTCCTGAATGCATCAACAACTGCCCCATCACCAGCGCAAAGGGACGGGCACGTTCCACGGAAGCTTGGGACGCACCGTAACGCCCCTTGACCTCTGCGCCATATCCGCCAGACAGATACTGATCGAGCGTGGGTGCGAACTTCCGAGGTTGACCAAGATTGTAGTACCCGGGAAGCAGCTTCATGATTTCGGCCTGAATATCGTTCGCTGACTGGTATTCCCATCGACAACCCATGGCATTCGCGAGGGCCGTCATGATGTGCCAGTCGGGCAGGCTTTCCCCGCGGGAATCCATCGCCTCTCGAATCCGAAGGACACGACCTTCAAGGTTCGTAAAGGTGCCGTCCTTTTCCGCATAGGTACAGGCAGGAAGCACAAAATGAGCGATTTTCGCCGTCTCGGTCAAAAAAGGATCTTGCACGACTAGCAACTCCAGACGTTCGAGCGCAGCCCGCACCTCCATTGAGGCGGGGAACGTTGCCAGAGGATTCTCACCCAACACGTACAGTGCTTTAATCTGGCCGGCCTTACACTTTTTCAGAATCTCAACTAGATGAGCTCCTGATTCAGCGGATGGGAGCGACGCATTCCATGCACCGGCAAACCGGTCCCGAGCCGATGGATCATCAAACCGAGCCTGTCCCGGAAGGAACTCCGGTGCCACGCCCATATCCACCGCTCCCTGCTCGTTCGGCTCCTCCGTCACGGTATTCACACCACATCCCGGTCTCTCGATCTTCCCGGTAATCCATGCGAGGTCCATCAGCTTGAGGACATTCTGATAGCCGTTCGTTCTCCTCACGATCCCTTCCGCACACAGAATGATGGACCGCGGCGCTTCGGCAAACATAGTCGCAATCTCTTTGAACGCCTCGACCGCAACTCCTGTTTGGGCAGAAACATCTTCCTGAGTGCGATGCGCTACCGCACTCTGGAGCTCCTCAAACGCTCTGGGATGCTTCCCGACACTATCTTCATCCACCAAGTCATAGACAATCGCCGCTTTAACTAAGCCGTCGATCACTGCTCCTTCTGTTCCAGGTTTGATCAAAAATGGATGCGATGCCAGCTTGGCCATATTCGTGATGGCACTGTCGAAGGTGACCACCTGAGCCTTGTGGACCCGGATCGCCTCTTTGATTCGCACGGCGGTCAACGGGTTCGTTTCCGTAATGTTGGAGCCGATCAAAATGATCGCCTTCGCCTTCGTAAAATCTTCCCAATCGTTCGAGGTTCTCCCTACTCCGATGGCTCGCTTGGAGGCCATCACAAAATTCATATGCCCATAGCGCGCGCTGCTGTCGAGCTGGTTGGTACCGAAACCGACACGCATCAGCTTCTGGAACAGATACAGTTCTTCGTTGGTGCAGCGCGCCGTCGCCAGGCCGGCAATGGCATCGGCTCCATGCTGACGTTTAATCTGGGCAAACCGGTCTACCAGTGCGTGCATGGTCTCCAACCATGACCTTTCAACCAATCGGCTACCTTCACGAACCAGCGGCTGCACTAGCCGGTGCTGGCTATCCAGATATTCAAATCCAAAACGTCCTCGAACACACAGGCCCCCATGACCCTTCGCAGTCTCAGAGCGATCTCCCCATTTATTCTTCCAGGACAACGGCGACGAGACACGAATCACTTCCGTATCTTTTGTCTCCAGGTACATTTGACAGCCGTCCCCACAGTAATTGCAGGTGGTCGTCGTCTTCTTCATCTGCCATGGCTTATACAGATACTTGGAAAACTTGTTCGTGATCGCCCCAACGGGGCAGACGGCAAGACAATCTCCGCAAAATTCGCAATCGAGGGCCAGGTCGCCTTTAGGAACGACCTGATTGAACCCGCCTTTCTTCATGAACTGCAACGCATCGATCATCAACACGTCCTTGCACACGTTGATGCACTCTGCGCACGCGATGCAACGGTTCATGTTGAAATCGAGAACCGGACTACGCGTATCTTCCGGAATGAATTTCTGCTTGGCATTGGCCAGGTTTGTCACCCCGTGCTGAAAGGCCATGTCCTGCAATTCACAATGCCCGTCCGCATCGCAGACAGGGCAATCGAGGGGATGCACCGAGAGATGTTTTTCGACGGCCTTCTTACGAGCAAGGAACAGATCCTCTCCCTCCGTTCGGATGACCATCCCTGCCGTCGCCTTGGCCGTACAGGACCGCACGGGGGCCTTTTTCCCCTCTTGCATTACCAGGCACATCCCGCAGGAGCCGAACGGATCGAACGTGTAGTGGTAGCACATCGCCGGGATGATCTTACCGGTCATCGAGATGACGTCGTACAAGGACACGCCATCCTTAGCGGTAACCGATTTCCCATCGATGCTCAGCTCGATCGCGGTCGCTTCAACATCGGGGTTTGTCGCGGGTTTAAGTCCCATTTGCCTTTCACCCTGTCTCGTCTTTCTTATCCTTGCCTACTACCGATTAAATTCCGCAGAACCACTCCGCATGCTGCACTCACGCGCTTTTTATCGGTCGCATTCACCCATCACAACATCGTAGGTGCCGAAAATCGTACAGGCATCCGAGATCATATACCCTCGGGCCATATGATCGAAGGCGCCCATATGCACGAACGATGGGGCGCGAATCTTCAGCCGATAGGGTTTTCCACCTCCCGTACTGACGATATAAAAACCCAGTTCGCCCTTATGGGCCTCGGTGCCGCAATAGATTTCGCCTGGCGGAGCGTCAAACCCTTGGGAAAAGAGCTTGAATTGCTGGATCATCGCCTCCAGGTTGGTGAAGACTCGCTCCTTCGGCGGAAGCGTCACGCTCGGGGCATCCGCCATGATGGGGCCTTCTTGCATCTGCTCAAGACATTGCCGAATGATTTTGACGCTTTCGTAGAGCTCCATGACTCGGATCCAATATCGGTCATAGGTATCGCCGTTTTTCCCGACCGGCACGCTGAACTCACACTTTGGATATGCGCTATAGGGTTCGTACTTGCGTAGATCGTAGTCCACTCCTGATCCACGGAGCACCGGCCCGCTCAACCCAAAATTGACCGCGTCTTCGGCGGAAATGACGGCAACCCCTTTCGTACGCCCAATCCAAATGCGGTTCTTCTCAAGGAACACCTGATATTCATCGATCTTAGGAGGAAAGTAGTCTAAAAACTGCTTGAGCTTGTCGATCAACGCCGGAGTCAGGTCTCTCTCCACTCCGCCGATTCGATACCAGCTGGTCGTCAAGCGAGCGCCGCATAGTTCATTGAACCAATCGAGCAATATTTCTCGATCACGAAAGGTATAAAAAAAGACGGTCATGGCTCCGATGTCAAGCGCCTGGGCACCAAGCCAAAATTGGTGACCGATAATGCGTTGGACTTCCGCGACGATCGTCCGGAGATATTCCGCCCGCTCCGGCACCTGTAGATTCAAGAGTTTTTCGACGGCACGGCAGTACGCAAAGTTGTTGTACATCGCGCAGACATAGTCCAGCCGATCCGTATGCGGAATGAACTGATGATAAGTGCCGTCTTCCGCGAGCTTTTCGACTCCACGATGAAGATAGCCCATCACCGGAGTAGACTTCACCAGTCGCTCCCCCTCCAATTCGAGAATCACCTTGAGTACACCGTGCGTGCTGGGATGCTGAGGACCCATATTGAGCAAAAGCTCCTCGGTTCGAAGCGTCGGCAGGCTCTCGCTTTCCGGATGCTCAGGATCGATCTTATAGACGGTGGTTCTTTGGTCTTCGAATGCCATACAATTCTAGAATCCTACCGAGGAATTTCATCAAGAAATTCGAACGTGTCCCGCCAACCTTTGCCACGCAATGGAAAATCTTTTCGTAGCGGATATCCTTCGGTGTAATCATCCGGCATGAGAATTCGACGGAGATCCGGATGATTTCTGAATCGGATACCCATCATGTCGTAGACTTCGCGTTCCATGAAGTCGGCGCCTCTCCAAAGGTCCGTCAAGGAATCAACCACACAATCCGACTCAGGCACCCGAGTCTTGAGCCTAATACGATGTCGTTTTCGAATGGAGTAGAACTCCCACACGACCTCGAATCGTTCCTCATCATCAGGCCAATCCACCGAGCTAACATGGACGATGTAGTCAAAATCCATCCACGGATCGTCCCGCAGGAACTGGGCGACCTCACGAACATTGTCTCTCGAAACCGTCACAGTCACATCCCCTCGCCATTCCGCCAGGCCGGTAATTCCCGACGAAAAAGCTTGCTGAATACGTTCGAGTAGTAGATGCATGTCGAGACCCGTCAGACTTTCAAATTGACCTTGACCTGATCAGGCTGAGTCACAAACACGCGCTTCTGCATGATGCGCTCTTGCAGCTTAAGGATGCCATCCAACAGGGCCTCTGGGGTGGGAGGGCAGCCGGGCACATAAATATCGACAGGAATGAATCGATCTACTCCCTGCACAACAGAGTAGCTGTCATAAATGTTACCCGATGTCGCGCAAGAACCCATTGCAATCACATACTTGGGTTCCGGCATCTGATCATAGATTTTTCTGATCACTGGTGCCATCCGACGGCACACGGTACCGGCCACGATCATCAAATCAGACTGCCTTGGCGAACCACGAAAAACCCCAGCCCCGAATCGGTCCATATCATATCTTGAAGACACGGCAGCAATCATTTCTATCGCGCAACAGGCGAGACCGAACGTCATGGGCCAGAGGGAACCTTTTCTTGCCCAGTTGACGACCTTCTCCAGTGACACCGTGATAACGTCCGGTGCCCCATCTTTTTCATGTCGGCCCAGCTGAATCAGGCCCATACCGCCCTCAATCCCACTCCAGCGCACCTTTTCGCCAGGCATAGACGTATGCCACGACAAAAAGTCCGATAAAGATCATCATTTCGACCAGCCCAATGACTCCGATCTTCTTAAAAACAACCGCCCACGGATAGAGAAAGATGACCTCAATATCAAAAATGACGAACAGCATCGCAAAAATGTAATACCTGACAGGGAATGGCATGCGCGCATCGGAAAACGGTTCGGATCCGCATTCATAGGTCGTTAATTTTTCAGGTTCTGGGTATCGAGGTTGAACAAAATGACTGACGAGCAACGTCACGATTCCAAACGCCAAGGTTACAAAAATAAACACCAGGATCGGAAAGAACTTGGTCAAATACGCAAGAAGAATTTGAGCTTCGTCCATCTCCATGTTCTCTCACAAGACATTGACGTGGAAAGGGTATTCCTCACCATACTGCGTGGAATCTTAGTGCCCAGATCTCGGCGATAGCAAGAGAACAAAGGACCTAGATTACGGCCGATCCGAAAGCCCTAGCAAGAGAAGACCAGGTGTTGTGTGGCTGTTAAGAGTGGGCAATGGCTTTTACGGCATAAACTCAAGCATCTGATGCGAGTTCCCATTCAACACCTCGGTCGGTTCGAGAAAGCTCTTCTCTGGATGGCTGAAAACAATCCCATTCGACTTGTAGGGGAGAAAAGGCCTTGATCTTTCGGCGCCGGTGGATCTGCGTCTCGATACGATCCATCGGGCCGAACTCCTTCGTAAATGGAGACGTTGGTTTCTTACAACCAGTCATAGCCTCATCGATCCGACCGGATTCTGAGTAAGAGCACCCGTCAGCCCTTCCCGGTTCCCAACGTAGCACCGAGAGGAACCATGGGTCAAACTTGGATCAATCACGCTCAAATTCTTGACAATGCAGCACCTTTTGCTATGGTTTTCCAAAGGACTCTAGCCTAAAGGAACGACCTATGAAAACTGTGGCAAGCCTTGTCGTGATCTTATGTCTGAGCGTGAGTGTCTCGTTAAATGGGGTACAGGCCCAGGTTTCCGAGGTCGAATCCGTTCGGTTAGGTGATCGCGCGCTGGCATTTGCCAGCGGTTCCATCCAGAAAACATCCTCAATCGATGGAACAGTGAACTTGGTAACCGGCGATAATCAGTCCTCGGGTAATAGAATGCTTTTGGGCAAACGAGACTCACTCTATCTTAAACTCAACAACTCAACTGACGTGGCGGTTGGAGATCTCTTTACCGTATATCGACGGGTTCGAAAGGTGTTTCACCCTGTCACTCAAGAATATCTTGGTTTTGTGGTGAATCGATCAGCCGTCGTGAAGGTGACGGCGGCCGATCATGCCCTGACCACAGCAGAGGCCATAGTCGGCTACGGACCGGTCTCTCCGGGCGACCCGGTAGTCCGGTTTGTTGCTCCTACTACGGATGTCGAGCCAAGCCCCGTGGAGAACGTGTCCGATCTCGAAGGGATGATCGTTGAACTCCAAGCCGACCGATCCATGACCCTGGTTGCCCAATCGAATGTTGTGTACCTGGATCGAGGCAAGGAGGATGGATTGAAGTCCGGCGATCTTCTTGACATCCGGCGTCAGAGCGCGGGACTTCCTCCGCGCAAAATCGGCCAACTCAAGGTCCTGACGACCGAACCACGCACCGCTGTCGCCAAAGTCCTTAAGGTCACCACCCGGGTCATGAAAGGAGATCGGTTCAAGCTCGTCGAGGCTTCCACACCCATATTACAACCAATCGCAACAATAGAGCCGCTATCTAACGCACAAAAGGCTGCTCAGGTCATTCCAATCGATCTCGTATCCAGCAAGCTGGCCATTAAGGATGACTCGGGTGAGAGTCGCCTTAATCTTGATGAAATGGCCAAGTTCCTGCGCTACGACTCTGGAGACGCAGCGATTAAGCCTGAAAATTACACGGTACTGGATCAGTTGATCGCGTACCTGCAGACCAGTAACGATACGAGGCTGATCCGAATCGAAGGTCATACCGACAATGTGGAGATCGGCCCATCCCTCAAATCACGGTACTCCAACAATTTGGAGTTGTCCAAGGTCCGAGCAAACGGGGTCCTTCGGTATCTGCTGGAGAAGGGGGGAGTGGAATCATCTCGCCTCAGCGCGGTGGGGCTTGGGGACACCAAACCAGCGGCCACGAATTCCATCGAGGAAGGTCGCAAGAAAAATCGGCGTGTGGAGATTCTCCTCTACAATCCGGTCACTGATACCTCGGCCCCTAAACCTGACTCTGAGACCCACGTGCAATCTCCGAGTGGGAGCTTTTCCACCCTGAACGCGCGTGACAGCGGCGACCAGCAGGCCCCCACCAATGCTGCCCTCTCCGATTCGAGCGATTCTTCCCAGACTTCTGGAAGCGATGAGTCCAACACCGGGAATAGCTCTGATTCGAACGGCTCAACGGCGACAGACACGAACACACAAGATTCGCCTCAACAGCCAACCACCGGAACACCAGAAGACTAGCCTCGACAGAAACCAGGGATTCAGCGAAGACTGAGTCCCTGGTTTAGCTCGATCCATCAAGCTAACCCTTTCACCGAGTATGCCGACATACTCGGTGTTCTTCATTGTGATCCACTGCTAGAATGTGGGATGGCTTTCGATGGGGATTCGACCTCCGTTAGGCGAAGGGACACACTCTATGCGGATGTCATTGTTCCGCGTCATATCGAACGGTCTTTCACCTATCGAGTCCCCCCCGCCTTAGCTCTAGTCATTGCCGTCGGAAGCCGCGTCCTGGTCCCATTTGGACGTGTGGTGCTGGAGGGAGCAGTCATTTCACTGGCGCATGAGCTTCCGACAGAGATACGGGCCGCTTCGCTTAAGGAGATCGCGTCTCTGGCACAGGACGGACAGAATCCGTTGCTGCCCCCCAAGCTGCTCCAACTCTCTCGCGACATTGCTACCTACTACGTTGCGCCTTGGGGGCAATGTCTTCGACTTGTCTCTTCCCCATTCGCAACCCGCCTGCCTTCCCCTACTCGATACATCGTGACTCCGCAAGGTCGTCTCGCATTGGCTACCGGCAATTGTCCCGACGACCTGCGACCGACTCTTCAGCGAATTGCCCGTCGAGCGACGGGAATCCGGTCGTCGACTCTGCATCCGACTCAACGAGCAAGTATTTTGCAGGTGGTCGATGCACTCATCAAGAGGTCCTGGCTCGCTCGCGTGACTCCGGACAGCTCCAACGTCAATAAGCAGAATCGGCCGGTGACGCCGGTGTCGAAGGAACACGGTGACAGAGCACGCGTGGATACCGCGCTGCTCCCTCAGAGCCTTCCGAACTCAGATGCATCGTGGAGCGCTCATATCAGCCAGTGCCTTCACGGCAACCATATGCGGAAACTCGTCCTGCATGCTCCGTGGCCGGACCGAATCAGAAGGCTTGCCGACGCCATTCAACAGGCGCACTCACTCAGGCGATCCACCATCGTGATCACCGGCGAGATCGTGCGAGCATCATGGCTCACGCAGCTCCTCTCAACGCTCACAGGGCTTCAGATTACCTTCGCACACGCGTCTTCCTGGTCCGACCGATTGGGAGAGCGTCATGGTTCATTTCCATCCATTGTCGTTGGAACTCGCTCCGCCATTTTTTCGCCCATCGAATCGCTTGGACTGATCTGGGTAGAAGGGGAGGAGGATACCGCCCTCAAGGAACCTCAGGAGCCTCGTTATCATGCCCGCGAAGTCGCGGGTATGAGGGCCGAGAGTGAGCGCGCCCTGCTCGTCCTTGCCTCAGCGCATCCATCCCTTGAGTCGAAATTCGACATCGCTGCCGAGCATCACGACGTCCAACGCCTTGCAGCGCTTCGACCAAAGATCGAGCTTGTCGACCTCCGCAAGGAGTCGGGGAGAACCCTCTTCAGCCGGAAACTGATCTCAGCCATGCAGGAAGCCTTTAAGACGGATGCCAAAATACTGCTTTTTCTCAATAGAAAAGGGTATGCAAGAACCTTGGTGTGTCGAGATTGTGGCTGGGTGCCTCGCTGTATCTCCTGTGCCGTACCGTTCACCTACTATCGGGATGCCGGTCGCCTCACGTGCCGTTACTGTGGCAGCTCGGACGGGGTACCTGATTCCTGTTCTTTGTGCCATGCACCCAGTGTAAGCCCCATAGGCGACGGCACCGAGCGAATTGAAACCGAAACCCGTCGCTTGTTTCCGCACGCCAAGATCGGACGAATCGACGGTGACACGCTCCGGCGAGCGGTTTCCGGCCGCTCGTTGTGGGAGTCCGCGAAGTCTAGGACCTGGGACATTCTGATCGGGACGCAAGCGCTCTTTCGCCGAGATCCCCTGCCTCAATATGGATTGGTAGGGATTCTTCAAGCAGATTCGGAGTTGCACCTCTCTGATTTTCGATCCGCCGAGCGAACCTATCAGCTCCTGATTGATGCCGCAGACTTGGCCTTCCCGGCATCAGCAGGAGGTCGCGTCATTGTCCAGACACGCTTCCCCACCCATCATGCCGTCCAAGCTCTGCTATCAGGACACCCGGATCGATTCTACGAGGAAGAGCTTGGGGCGCGCCAGCTTCTTTGCTATCCACCGGTGTGTCGCCTGGCGGAGCTCTCGGTAATCGGAAACAATCGTGAGCTGGTTGACGAAGCCGCAAAGCGATGGGCCACCGATCTTGGTCGGATTGCCCCTGATCAGGAGTCCCTCATGGTGTTAGGGCCCGTCCAGGCCATGAGCACACGACCCCGGCACTACCATCATCGCATGCTGGTCAAAGCAACGGATCACAGGATACTAAGTGGTCGAGTCCATGATTCTGCGCAGAGGTTGGAGCGACAGTACCAAAAAGAACGGATTAAGTTCGCCATCGATATCGACCCTGTTGAAACTGGACAACGTTAAGCCGTTTTTTTCGTCTTCTTTATCGACTTCGATCCCGATACTGCGGCCGAGCGCTCGCCGGACGGTTTGGAATCAGCCGTCCGGGATCGATTGAACAACCCGTAAGCAAACGACACCCAAAACACTGATGAGAAGAGCCCCAGGACGACGGCGGAGAGAATCGTTCCCATTTCCGATTCAGGCACGGTGTCCGATGTTCCCCTGAGTTTCGCCATCAACACTATAGGCCACACAAAGCTTTCCAGACCGAGCAACAGAGTAGACCACGCCCATATTTTTGAGATCGACTCCGCCATGACCCATAGAAACAGTCCCACGACGAACGCCCACCCGAGGACGAGGAACGGCGAAACACTTCCCCAGATCAGCCAGAATCCAATGGTCGCGACCGCAGTGCCAAGCAAGAGATTCAGAAGTTTCATGCGAACGATGGGGTTCACGCCAAAGGGAGGAGTCTGACGGGACCGCGTGGTGATGTCAACCGGTAGAAATCGTCTGCATGAGGAGGCCACTTAGTCGATCAGTTCCGAAGCGACCGTATCAAGGAGTACCTTGAGATCGAAGGGCTTTTGAAGTGTCCGTCTCGCTCCAAGCATTGTCGCAATGTCCAAAACCTTGCCGACGCCGATCATCTCAGACCCTCCGGTCATGGCAATCACTCGGGAATCGGGAAACTCCCGTCGAAGCGTCATGATTCCTTCTAACCCATCTTGATCAGGCATTAGGATATCCGTGATCACAAGATCTGCTGACTTCATTCGGTACCGCTCAAGCCCTTCTTTCCCATCGCTGGCTTCTTCGACTTCGTAGCCCGCTCTGCTCCAGCGTTTCTCGAATGAGCTGACGAACTTGGTCCTGATCGTCAACGACGAGGACCAACGGCATCCGAGACCTCGATGGATAACGCCGATGGTTCCTGGTCGGCATTGATCGACGCAGCCCTGATAACCTGGTACGACGAAGTAGGGTCCAAGTCGCGGCGAATCCTGAGAGCCACCTCGCGAGCCCTTCGCCCGGCAGCAATGGCTTGGGTGACATGACGATGTGCTTTGATCTCGTCTGGAATCAGCGCCAGTGCCAATTCGCTGAAGCCCAGTACGGCAGTAAGATTATTGTTAAGCTCATGGGCAATACCACCGGTCAAGGTCCTCATCCTCTCCATCTCCTCCACGACTCGGATCGCCATTGAGGCATTTACATGATCCGTGACATCGACAACCATCCCGATCGTGCGCTTGGGTCGACGCTTGCTCCCTTCGCCTTCAAACCATGTCAAGGTTCGAAGACAGATGTGCCGCACAGCTCCCCCCGGCTGGACCAATCGGTGTTCGACCGCATGCATCCCCTCGGACGTACCTAAGACTGCGGCGCGAATGTTCTCTCGATCACCGGGATGAACCAGTTCCAGATAACGGTCGAGAGAAGACGATTCATCCGGGTCGACGCCACTGATCTCGCACAAGATCGGCGACCAGATTTGACTGTTCGTCCGGTGATCATGTTCAAAGACCCCCACCTGTCCCGCCAGGGCGGCAAGATCACTTCGAGTCTTGATGTCCTCGATCTCGTGTTCGACCTGCTGCCGAGCCGTGAGATCGCTCATGGTCATGATGACCGTCCTTCCATTGGACCGATCAACAGGATGCAGCCGGATTTCGACCGGGAACTCCGAACCATCCTTGCGAAGTCCACGCAATGTTCGAGCGCCGTCCATGGGACCTGACCCGGCGCCTGAAAGACAGTCGGCGTGCGGTACCCGCTCCTCCTCGCGATCTCGAGTTGACAGCAAGCACTCGACTGGTCGACCCAACAGCTCTTCACGAACATACCCAAACATTCGTTCGACTTGGCTATTGACAAGAGAGATGGTGCCATCTTGGCGAACCATGAGCATACTGTTGGGAACCGATTCCAGGACCGTCTTCAATTGAAGGTCTCGTTCTTCCGCCATCGCCGCAAGCAGCTTGTAGTCAGTGATGTCTTCAATCTTTCCAGACATCCGAATGGGCTGGTCGGAGGAACCTCGTATGAGCACTCCACGGCAACGGACAAATCGGATATCGCCGCCAGGCTGGATTATTCGACACTCGACATCATACGGGCGATCTGAGGTAAACGTTTCCTCGACCAAGGTGAGCACACGCTCGCGGTCCTCCGGGTGGAGAGCCTTCTTAAAGGTCTCATAGGTCGGCGGCACCGAACCCGGCTCGTGTCCAAGAACACGCGCGTGCTCTTCCGACCACATCTCACCGCCATTGCCGCCTGTCCATCCCCATATGTCATGGTCTGCAACCGCGGGGGCTTGGCCGGACTGCTTCCGGCTGCTTGGGGATTCCATGTCAATTGGTTGCCGGGCTGATGCGTCGGAAAAGCAGACTAGAACGGATTCTTTTCCATTCCACATGATTGGAGCCACAGACAGGACGACCATCACTTCCTGCCCATCCAATCGTACGAACTTCGTTTCCAGTCGGCCGTTTGAATGACGCAATCCCACGGCCTGCGCAATCCATTGGTGTACGATCTCCTGCAGCTCATAGGGCACGACGTCCGCACACGAGCTGCCGATGATTTGTTCGGCCGAGGCAGCCCGGAGGATCGTCAAACCAGCCTGGTTAACATACACAATCTCGGATGCGGTCGTGACAAGCATCCCTTCCAGGGCGACATCGCACAAAAACATCGGAGAAGGCATCTGCTGAAGGTCCGCTGCCGCCCACCGGCGGCGAGAGACATCGTCCATCACCCAGATCACCGACCGTATGCGCCCCGTCCGATCCTCCATCGGTGACAAGGTCACCTCATTCCACAGCGACGTCCCGTTCTTGCGATACTGTCGCATCGACACGCGGCAAGCCCGTCCGTCTTGGAGAGCCAATGCGAGTTTTTCGATTGCCCCGCGATCGGTTTCGGGACCGTTCAGGATCGCCGTCGTTTGCCCAAGGACCTCATGCTCTGCATAGCCGGTCAACAACAGGAACGCGGGATTCGCAAAGATGATGGGGTGGTGGGGTAGCGTCGCATCCGTCACAAGTATGCCGCAATTCGTCGCCTCGATAATCCTTGCCCGTCGCGCAGACTCTTGGTGCTGCTGAATTGCAATCCAGATTGAAAGACACGTGAGCAAGAACAATGTGAGGAGGAAAGCAGCAGTCATACGGGATCACCTCCCGGTCTGTACACACCGTGTACGTCCACCTACAACTACCCAGTTTGAGACTATACGAAACGAGAGGGGGTGCCCAGAGATGAAGGTCGTACCAAGATGAGAATTTGGCCTCTAGAATACTAGAGCCGAATGTTGTCTCATCAGCCTTGCCGTTTCACGAAGAAGGCGGCCGCCTGTGCGCGGCGCGTGATGCGAAGCTTCTGAAAGACATTTGCAAGGTAGTTTTTCACGGTCTTGTCGCTGAGCCCGAGTGCGACGGCAATTTCCTTATTGGTCTTGCCCTCGGCAACTAATGCCACCACTCGTTCTTCCTGATGAGAAAGTTGGTCCGTACCTGGAGTGGCCGGTAGATCATGAACGCCTCGCAACCACCTGAGGGCTCGCTCAGTGACGGTAGAGTCTAAGATGGATTGCCCCTTGGCGACCGAACGGATGGCCTCCAGTAATCCCGGCGAGTCGATTTCCTTCAGGACATACCCATGGGCTCCTGCGAGCACCGCGGCAAGCACGGAATCGTCGTCCGCATAAGACGTCAGAAAAATGACCCGTGTGTCGGGAAGCGCCCCCAGTATCTCTCGGCAGGCATCGACGCCGGAACCGTCCGGAAGACGCACATCCATCAACACGACATCGGGCTTCAGCTTCTGAGTCTGTTGAACAGCATCGACCATCGTACCGGCTTCACCAACGACAGTAATACCCTGTTGTTGAGCCAGTACGGTCCGCAGTCCCACGCGAATCACTTCGTGATCGTCGACGAGCAACACACGAACGGTTTGAACTTGAGTTTTAGTTGTGAGCATGGTGACCATCCTTTGGAAGATCGAGTAATATTTTTGTCCCCTTCCATGGCTTCGATTGAAGGGTGAACGATCCCCGGACCTTTTGAGCCCGGGCCGCCATGTTGCCTAACCCGTGACCAACGCCTTGCGCCGACCGAGTATTAAAGCCGATGCCGTCGTCGCGAATAGTGAGACGAACAGTACGGGTGAGTTCTCGGAGCGAGACCACGATCCGCGCCGCTCGGCTGTGGCGTAATGCATTACTGAGGCCTTCCCGAACAATATTGATGATATGCAGTGCCTGTTCGGTGGATAGTCGGCGCGCCGCCGCCTCGTCGATCCGTACCCGACATTTCACCCGAGACGAGCTGGACATCGTCTGGACCATCGTTCGGAGAGCGGTCAGAAAATCGCCGCCTTGAATCACGTGCGACTCAAGACCTGCGATGAAATTACGAACCTCCCCCATCACGTGATTGAGCTGCCCGATCGTCTGATCGAGTGTGGTCATTAATTTTGTCGCGACGCGTTCCGGTTGTTCCTTGAGCAGCGGTTTACAACCCTCCAGCCCAAGGCCCACCGCATATAGCGACTGAAGAATTCCGTCATGCAGGTCCTGACTGATTCGCTCCCGCTCTTGGAGTGCAGCGCTCAAGTCTCGCTCGCGTTGCAGCAGCATTTCTTCCATTCGCTTGCGTTCGGTGATGTCGGTCGCCGCGCCAAGCACCAGATGAACCCGCCCATCGTCGTCGAAAATTGGCCGCTTGACGGTCTGCAACCAACGAGTGTGTCCGTTGGCATCGGTGAATCTCTCTTCAGGGATAAACCGATCCCGTCCGGAATTCATCACGCCACGATCGTGTTCCCTGAAAAACTCCACCTCATCCGCATTGGAACTGAAGTCGGCATCGGTTTTCCCGACCAGATCGTCCACCGTAGTTCCATACCAATCGGCGACCGTCTTGTTGGCCATGGCAAAACGCCCTTGCCGATCCTTGGCAAAGATGAGGCCCGGGTCTGTATCGATGACTTGTCGCAAGAACGTGTGGGAACGGCGAAGTTCCCCCTCCGCTCGTTTGCGTTCTCCGATGTCTCTCAAGATGGCACAGCCGTATTCTTTCCCGTCGTACTGTAGATAGTTGAACGTCACCTCCATCTCCAGCACATCTCCGGTGCGCGACCAATATTTCGCTTCGAATGCCAAGGCCCCCTGCTCCTTCAAGTGTCCCCAGTGTTCGGGCCATCGTTCGACGGGAAAGTTAGGGTCGATGTCATGTACCGTCATCGACGTCAGCTCTTGTCGGGAGTACCCCAACATTCGGCACGCGGTCTCGTTCACGTTGAAGATTCGAGCGGTCGGATCCAGCCACAAGATCGCTTCCACGGCTTGGTCCACGGAAAACTGAGTCAGCCGCAGCGCTTTCTCCATGCGTTTGCGCTCGGTGATATCATCTCCGACGGTGACGGAGCATTGCACCCCGTTCAGCATGATCACTTCTGACGACAGGAGGCACTGGCGGATCTCACCGCTTCTGCTCCGCAGGCTCACTTCTACGTTGCTGACCGATCCCTGTCTCTTCAACAGATCACGGTATCGGGCTCGTTCTTCCACAGAATGCCAAAGCCCGACCTGCAACGTCGTTTGTCCCACCACCTCTTCTTTAGAATAGCCGAACATCCGACCGGCAGCATCATTGAGATCCACTACCCGGCCGGTGTCGAGCTCACTGATAACGACCGGGTGGGGGCTGGCGCGGAATGCCTTAGCAAACCGCTCCTCGCTGAGTCGCAAAGCCTCCTCTGCGTGCTTTCGATCTGTGATATCGTTCGCGACGGTTACCACACAGAGTGCGCCGTTGAGTTCCGCGAGATCAGCGGAGGCCAGAAAGTAGCGCAGCACACCCGATTTGGTCCGTAAAGCAAACTCCATGTTGCGCACCTGCCGCCCGGCTTTCAAATGCTCAATGACCCGAACCCGATCTTCCACATTCGGCCAGATCCCGAGCATCAACGTGCTGTGTCCGATCACTTCCTCACGACGAAACTCGAATGCCTGCAAACAGGCGTCATTGACCTCGATACAGCGACCCGTTGTCGCCTCCGTGATCCCGATTGGATGGGGACTTGTGCGGAACGCTTTCGAAAATCGTTCCTCGCTTTCACGCAGATCGTCCAGCGCCGCTTGACGTTCCAGCTCACCACCCAACCACCGGGCCATGAGTTGAATGAAATCCTTATCGGATTCGGTAAAGCCTCTTGCGCGAGGTTCTAGGCCCACGAAACATAGAGTTCCGTAGGTGCGCTCGAGTCCATTGATGGGAGTCCCGATATACGATTCCAACTTCAGCGCCGCATAGGCAGGATGTCGCTGCCACTCGGCGGAAGCTCCGGCATGTTCGAAACTCAACGGCTCGTTCCGACGGAGAGTTTCCGCACAGCATGTCTGGTCCAGAGGCACGCGCATCCCCTGATGGAACATGTTACCGGGTGCGTTGAGCCGTTTAACCTCCAGCTCTTCACCCTCGACACCGGTCTCCATCCCGATCGGAAGCTCGAAGATGCGGCACCCGAGTTGGAGCAGGGCCTCGACCCGCTCCTCAAGAGACCGCCCCTGGGCCGACGAGATGTCGTGAAGCGCCCGAATAGCCTGCTGGCTCTTCCAGAGGGCCTGTTCTGCCTGCCTACGCTTCGTAATGTCTTTACTCACCGTAATCATGCAAGACTTCCCGTGGTACTCGATCCGCTCCGCAGACACAAGGTAATCGCGTCGTTCACCGCAGGCCGTCTGAAACACCGCTTCGACATTGCGGATCGAGCCCTCCCGGCGCAATCGTTCAATGAAGCGGATCTGATCACTCGGCGTCAGCCAATACTCGATCTCGCCCCCCCGTCGCCCGACGACCTGCTCTCGTGGATATTCAAGGGCGGCGAGACAAGCGTCGTTGACGTCGAGCCAGCGGCCCGAATCAAGTTCTACGAGGATCATTGGATCCGGGCTGGAGCGGAACGCTTTTGAAAACAGTTCTTCGCTGGCCTGCAGCGCCTGCTCCGCTTCTTTACGCTCGGTGATATCGACTGTGGCGCCGATCAATTGCGTCAAGCGCCCGTGACCATCACGAACCGCATGGCATCGCACATCGGTCCAGATAATGGAGCCGTCTTTCCTCACCATGCGAAGCTCATAATGGCACTCATCGGCTGCTCCGCTTTGCACCAACTCCCAGTGCTTCATGGCAACCGGCTGGTCCTCCGGATGGACCAGGCTTAACCAGGCGAAGGGATCGGTCGACAGCTCATTTGGCGTGTAGCCAAACAAAGCTTTTAGATTGGCATCCCCATGGTAGTGCCCCTTTATAACATCTAATTCCCATACACCGACTTTGCCGATGGCGGTTGCCCGCGCGTAGCGCTCCTCGCTGGCCCGCAATTCGGCCGTACGCTCGATAACCTTGCGCTCCAATTCATCATGTGCTTGCCGGAGGGCTTCCTCCGCTCGCTTGCGTTCGGTAATATCCTGGAAGGTTCCGTAGGCCCGAACGGCTCGTCCGTTGACGATGTCGACCATGGTGGCCGATCGTACGGCAATCTGCCGTCCCATGGCCGTGATGAGCTCCAACTCGAGGTCCCACGACACCCCCTTGGTGATTCCTTTTTTTAGTGCTTCTGACATAAGGAGGCGACTCTCGGGCGTGTAGAACTTCAACGCGGTTTCCACCGTCGGGCTGTACAGCTCCGGCGTGGTCTCGTGCAATCGGTACGTTTCCTCGCTCCATCGGAGACGATTGGTCATTATGTCCAGTTCCCATCCTCCGATCTTGCCGACCGCTTCCGTCTGCTTCATGAGCGCAAGCTGTTGCTTGTGGATTGTAATATCCTCGGCAATACACGCAATCCTATCTTCCCACCCGGCCATTCTGACTCGCCTGTCGGCAATCCAACGGATATAGCCGTCTCGCCCTACGATTCGGTACTCACAATAAAAAACCGCCGTTGTCCCGCCGACAAGAAATCGATCATGGTTCGTCTTCACCCGTTCCTTGTCATCCGGATGGATCGATTCGAGCCACAGAGACCCGTTTCGACAGATTTCCTCTCGTTCGATACCCCAGATGAATGTGAATGCCGCGTTCACATAAAGAACTTCCATGCTGCCCGGCGAGATGTCCGCGATCAGAAATGCGGAGCCGACCGACTCGGCAAACTGCTGGAATCGCGCCTGGCTCTCTCGCAACGCATCCTGAACTTGCCTTCGCTCGGTGATGTCGGTCGCGATGAACCCGATGGCAGAAAGCATACCGTCCGCATCTGTGACGGGAAATTTCACCACGATATTGGTGTGGAGTCCGTCTGCCTGCTCCGTAATTTCCTCGAATTCCTGTCCTTGCCCGCCGGTCAACACCTGTCGATCCTGTGAGCGAGCCTGCGCGGCCTGCTCCGGCGAGAACAACTCTTCATCCGTTTTCCCCAGCGCCCAGCCGGCAGAAAACCCAAAGACCTCGTCGAACCGTCGATTCGTATACAGATACCGACCGTCATGATCCTTCAGGCATGTGATGTTCGGTGCGTTATCGAAGAACTGTCGAAAGCGTTCTTCGCTCCGGCGCAACGCGTCCGTTCGGTCGCACACCTGTTGTTCCAGCGAGGCATTGAGAGCGGCGACGGTCTCTTGAGCCTCTTTTCGCTCGGTGATATCGGAAAAAAGGCCGAGAATGGCGGGCTTGCCGTTCCACAGGATCCGGGCCGCCTCGACCTGAACCGGCATCGGCGTTCCATCCAACTTGACATAGACCCGCTCTGCGCTATGGACGGAGGCTCCGTCGTTCAGCAGTCGTTTGACATTCTCACGCACTTCCTGATGGTAGTCGGGATGGATGAAATCAAACGCCGGTCGGCTCAGAATGTCCTGCGCATTTCTCGCACCCAGCAGAATGGAACCCATGTGGTTGATGTACGTCGTTCGTCCCTCGCAAAAGACGAACACACCGGAAGGGGATAGTTCGACCAACGTTCGGTACCGCTCTTCGCTCTCGCGTAGCGCCTCTTCCATCTGTTTGCGATCGGTAATGTCGAGCATGCTAACGGAGAGGGAAACCGGACGACCCCTGTCGTCTCGAAGAATCTCGCCGTTTGGACACACAATCCGACACTCCATGTCGAATGACGTCTGTCTTGCCAACGCTGCGTCCATCATTCTCTGCACTCTGTCTCGATCATCGGAATGGACGGCTCTCAAGAAGGTCTCATGGGTAACTGGAATGGTTCCCGGTTCGTAACCCAACAGCCGATATTGTTCATCCGACCACCAAACAGTTTCACGATCGAGATCCCTCTCCCAAGTTCCGAGGTGGACCTGCGCTTGAGACTCGGCCAGATGACGTTGCCGTTGGAGAAGTTCCATTTCAATCTGCCGTCGTCGGAGTTCTGCTCCCGCACGAGCCGCAAACACGGTCATGAGCGATTTCAAACGTCGGGTATGGCTCAACGGCTTGGTATCCATGACCACGAGCAGGCCGATGACCGTTCCATCTTTCGCTTTGATCGCGACCCCGCAATAGCTCTCAATCCTCAGCCGATCCAATCGTTCAAACGCGGGGAACGAGGCTCGTACGTCCTGGTCGAAGCAGGCAAAAGAATGTTTCACTGCTAGTTCGCAGGGTGTGTCAGCCAGGAGATAGTCAAAATTCTCGACGAGTGAGCCCCCTGAAGAGACCGCAATGGTTTGAATTCGTTTCACGCCCAAGGATTGAACCTCTCCGACAATGGCAAACTCAACACCAAACGCCGAGCACAGATGACGCACTAAGGCTTGAAAAAAATCCTCGCCGGTCTCCGCTGCGGTCCCAGCCACGATGGCTCGAAGCATGGCGGATTCCTCGCGCAGATCCTGAAGCTCGTCGTCCATCTGTCGGTTGTGGCGATGGAGAGCCTGGTCCCGTTCCGTCAGCTCACGCGCTAAGTCGGCAACCTGCTGCCGCAACTGATCAAGCTCCGGAGGATGGCTTGTCGCACTCATGATTGGGCTCCTTGCTGCACAAAATCGAGAAGAGGACAGGCATGGCTCCGCTCACTTCAGTAGTCAGACTCATACTTCAAAACACCGATTGAGAATGGCTTTGGCCACGAACAATTCTTCGCCCAACGCTCTGCTATGGATTCTTAGGAAAAGGTCCCAAATGAGGGGGTTAGTCTCCTACGGGAGTCGATGAAAGTCTAGATCCGAATGGCTCAGGGTCCTTCAAAGGTAAGGAGGGGGGAGGCGGGTGGGAACCGATGGTGCAGAAGGCATGACGTACTTGCGCACGACCGTCGCTGCGCCTGACACAAGGGTGTCAGTGAACGCTCTCTCTGGCTCTCTTGGGAAGATCGAGGAGAATTCTTGTCCCTTTACCAGGTTCTGATCGTACGGCGAACAATCCGCCAACTTTCTGCCCCCGCGCTGCCATGTTCTCCAACCCATGACCGACACCCTGGACCGACCTTGGATTGAATCCGATGCCGTTGTCGATAATGGTCAAACGGATGGACCCAATTAGTTGTCCTAGCGACACCGTAATGCGCGTGGCATGGCTGTGACGAAGAGCATTACTCAATCCCTCCCGCGCGATATTCAAAATGTGAACCGCCTGTTCGGTTGAGAGATACCGCCCAGCCTCGTCGTCGATCCGCACCCGACATGTGGCCGAGGAAGAACCGCACATGGAGTGGACCATGGCCCGTAATGCGGTCGTGACGTCACCACCTTGCATGAGATGAGATTCCAGGCCCATGATGAAATCCCGCACGGCTCCCATCACTTGGTTGAGTTGCCCAATCGCCTGATTTAATGTCGCGATGAGATTGTCTGCGACGGGTGCCGTGTGTTGTCCGATCAGCAACTTACAAGTCTCTAACCCCAGTCCGACCCCATAGAGAGATTGGAGAATGCCGTCGTGGAGATCCTGGCTGATACGTTCTCGCTCTTGAAGCGCCGCGCTCAAGTCCTGTTCACGTTGCAGGAGCATCTCCTCCATCTGTCTCCGCTCCGTGATGTCGGTCGCCGCACCAAGTACCATGTGGACCTGCCCATGAACATCAAGAATCGGCCGTTTGACGGTTTGTAACCACCGTGTCTTTCCAGACCAATCGGTGATCTTTTCCTCGGCGATAAAATATTCTTGCGAGGAATTCATGACCTGAAGGTCCGTCTCGCGGGAAAATTCCACCTCTTCCCAGTTGGGATTAAAGTCAGCCTCTGACTGGCCGATGAGGTTCTCCACGGCGGTTCCATAACAATCGGCAACCGCTTTGTTGGCCATCGTAAAACGTCCTTCGCAATCCTTGGCGAAGATAAAGTTCGGGTCGGCGTCGATCACCTGCCGCAAGAAGGCATGGGATCGGCGCAACTCCTCTTCCGTCCGTTTTCGATCGGTGATATCATCCCCGACCGTCACGCTGCATGGCTTGCCATGTAGCTCAATCAATTCCGACGACAGGAGAAACCGGCGCGCTTGCCCGCTCCTGCTCCGCAGTGTGACCTCCTCATTGCGGACCGACCTCCCCCGCTTCAATAGGTCCGCAAACCGCGCTTGCTCTGCGGCAGACTGCCAGACGCCTATCTCTGCCGTGGTGTGTCCCTGGACTTCTTCCTTGCGATAGCCCAGCAACTGACAGGCAGCCTCATTGATATCAACGACCAGACCCGTATCTAACTCACTGATCACCACCGGGTGCGGGCTGGCCTGAAACGCCTTGGCAAACCGCTCCTCGCTGGCCCGCAACGCCTCTTCGGCCTGCTTACGATCGGTGACATCGGAAATCAAACTAAGAATGGCAGGCTTGCCGTTCCAGATGATCCGTGCAGCTTCAACTTGAACCGGAATTGAGGTGCCGTCCATCTTGACATAGATTCGTTCCGCACTATGGACGGAATCGCTTCCCGTGAGCAGGCGTTTTACATTTTCACGGACCTCCTCGTGATATTTATGGGGGATGAATTCGATCATCGGGCGATCGAGAAGTTCTTTGGGATCATTCGCCCCCATGAGAATGGCGCCCGTGTGGTTGACATAGACGGTTCGTCCTTCGGCAAACACGAAGACCCCCGACGGTGAAAGCTCGACCAACGTTCGGTACCGGTCTTCGCTCTCACGTGCCGTCTCCTCCATCCGTTTGCGTTCGGTGATGTCGGTATGAGAGCCGAGGATACGGATCCGGCGACCGTCAGCTTCCGTCACAAACGAGGCCCGCGCTTCGATCCATCGGTATGTCCCGTCTTTATGCCGCAGGCGAAACTCCTGCCGATACTCTCCTTGGCGATCCCGCACGTAATCCTGTATATACGCGAGGGCGCGGCCATGATCAGCCGGATGCAGCAACGCCTCGCACGTCTCGAACGTGTCCGTGATCTCTGTCTCCTCGTACCCAAGCTGATGTTTCCACTCCTCCGAAAGGACCATTTCGTTCGTGTCGGTATTCCAATCCCACAGTCCGATACCCGAAGCGTGGAGAGCCTGCCGTAACTTTTCTTGAGCGGAGCGCAGCATCGCCTCGGTACCCTTCCGCTCCGTAATGTCCAGGACAGAGCCGGACATCCGACAGGGCTTACCATGGTCGTCTCGTAAGACTTCCCCGCAACAATGGATCGTCCGCACTTCTCCGTTCGGCCGGGTGATTCGATATTCCACATCGTATGGGGCATTCCCTCCCAACGCATCATTGATGGCAGCGACAATTCGGTCGTGATCATCCGGGACAAGCGCCGAAACAAAGCTGTCGAAGGTCATGTGGTGCACATCAGGATCACTGCCGAGGATGCGAGACAACTCCTTCGAGCATCGAACCTCGCCGCTTTCGATATCCCAATCCCAGCTACCGAGATGAGCGAGAGACTGCGCAACTCGAAGGTGCCGAGTACGTTCGTGCAGCACACTATCCCGTTCGGCCAGGTCACGCGTGAGATCGGCAATCCGCCTGCGCAGCAGGTCCAATACCGACAGGTTACTGGTAGAAATCATGAGAGACTCCTCGCCGGGTAACGGATACACCCGATCGAATACACGTTGAGGGCGCGAGAACCAGTGATGTGAACCCGGCAAGGTGGGCAGGTGAAAGTTTGATATGAGGCGATCTCATCGCTTGTCAGTCTGGCGTGGACGATGAGGCACGAGGCTGCGACAGTGTCCTATGAGATAGGGCCGAAAGTCTAGATCTATATGGTCTGGGGGATTTGGGATGAGCTGGCTGAAGGAAAATCGAACAAATGGTGCCGAAGGCGGGACTTGAACCCGCACGGCTTTCGCCACACGCCCCTCAAACGTGCGTGTCTGCCATTCCACCACTTCGGCAACAACGCGTGAACCGTCGATCGTGAATCGTCGTTCGTCCGGAGTTAGTCTCGCAAAGACATTTCACAAGATGCGCTTCGCGAGTCACAAAGAACGAGCTAGAGGGAGTCAGTATTATAGGAGCACGGTAAAATTGTTGTCAATCAACCGAGGCTTCTGTAAAATCAATCCCGGAATTTTTACGCCTGAATTGCTCATGCTACGGACGGATCAACGGGGGCTCTCCTCCTCCATTGTCGCCTTCTTCGATGTTGATAATACCATTCTGCCTGGAGAGGCAAGTGAAGTACGATTTTTCCGCTGGTTGTGGCGACGTGGAATCGTAAGTTGGCCGGAAGCCCGAGAGAGTGTTGTTTGGCTGCTGCGGCATTTTCCGGCTCTCTCGCTGCATCCGCTCCGATCGCGAAAGCTGTACCTCGCTGGAAAACCCGCGCAGGTGATCCAAGCCCTGGGCGAAGAATTCTGTCGAGAGGAATTATGTCCACGTGTGTCGGCCTCTGCCATGCGGGCCCTTGAGAAGCACCGACGAGCCGGACATGCCATCGTCTTTGTGACGGGGTCCATCGATTTCTTGATCGCTCCCGTCGCGGAGGCGCTTCAAGCTGATCGATGCTTTGCCAGCCGCTTGGAGCAGATGAACGGCCTGTACACCGGTTTTCTTATCCCCCCGCTTCCATACGGACAAGGGAAACGCCAACTGATTGATCGGCTGACCCACGAACTGACGTTGGATCTGTCTCAATGTTATGCCTATGGAGACAGTCCCGGTGATCTAGATTTGCTGCGAGCGGTTGGCCACCCAACAGTGGTGAATCCAATTCGTGGAATGGCCTCCATCGCCCGACGCAAAAAATGGCCGGTTGTTAAATGGCAATAAACGTCGACCCGGGTCAAGACACACGGTTTCCTCACCTCGCCATCCGATCAATACATCTTGGGAGAATGGCATCTTTCTCATGCGTGTGACGGAAATTTTTCACAGCGTTCAGGGTGAATCCACCTATGTCGGGCTACCCTGCGTGTTCGTTCGGCTCACCGGCTGCCCACTTCGCTGTGCCTGGTGTGACACGGACTATGCTTTCTTTGGAGGGTCGGAGCATTCACTCGATGACATACTCGGAACGATACGGTCTTTCGGGTGTCCGTTGGTCGAGGTCACCGGAGGTGAGCCCTTATCTCAGGTTGAAACCACCACCTTGCTTCATCGCTTATGCCAGGAGAGGTTCACGGTCCTCCTTGAAACAAGCGGAGCAGTGGATACCGCCATGGTTGGTCCATCAGTCCGTATCATCTTGGATGTGAAGTGTCCAGGAAGCGGCATGACGGATCGGATGCATTGGCCGAATGTCGAACGACTGAGGCCACAGGATGAAGCGAAATTCGTCATTCAAGACCGGATCGACTACGACTGGGCCAAAAGCGTTCTCGATCGTTTCCGTGTGACCGAACGCTGTCCCGTCCTGTTTAGTCCGGTGTTCGGCAGGCTTGACCCTCGTGAGCTTGCCGAATGGATACTGGCAGATCGCCTGCCGGTCCGGCTTCAGTTGCAAATGCACAAGTACATCTGGGCACCTGACATGAGGGGCGTGTGAGGCCCATCACTCTCTGTCCTGCGCTGCTCCTGGTGACCATCTTCGAATCGTGGATGACGGTCATTGCTTGACGCCTCATGAAGGAGAACGGAATGAACATCATGCGAGTCAGACCCAAACAAGGTCGTGTCGATACCGAGACAGCCGATACGCTTGTCCTCCTGCATTGTGAGGGTGAGGGACTCTCAAACCACGACGCAGCGGTGCTGGATCGACCTCTTGGAGGGGCGCTCCGCGATCTCCTCCATTCGAAGGAGTTTGAAGGAAAGACCAACGAAGTGGTGCTGTTCCATACCCATCGGAAAATCCCCGCGAAGCGGCTGATTCTCGTCGGACTCGGCAAAAAAGCCGACTTGGGTCTTGATCAGTTTCGGCAGGCCCTGGGGCTTGCCGTCAAACGGGTGCGCAGCGCAAAGTGCCATGCCTTCGTCTTGGCGTTTCCCGGTCTCTCTCCTCGTGACTCGTCGTCATTGGATGTGGCCCAGGCGTTGACCGAAGGGGCCATTCTGGGAAGCTATCACTTCACCGCTTACCGGAGCGATCCTCCCACCGACAACGAATTGACGTCGATGACGGTCTTGATTTCACAGAAAAGCGAGCTGAGTCAGATATCGGAAGGAATTCGCCGTGGTCTGGCAACCGCAGAGGCGACGGTGTTCGTCAGAGATCTCTCCAATCACCCCTCCAATGTGATGACTCCGACGAGGATCGCTCATGAAGCAAAGGCCGTCGCCCAGGAAACTCGCATCAACCTGAAAATTCTCGAGCAGAAGGACATGGAACGTCTCGGCATGGGTGCCTTACTCGGAGTCGCAAGAGGCAGCCATGAACCGCCGAAGTTCGTTATTCTCCAGTACCACGGTGCCAAGAAGAAAGACGAGCGTCCGGTCGTCCTTGTGGGCAAGACCATCACCTTTGACACGGGCGGCATCTCGCTCAAGCCGTCGGAGAACATGGAGCACATGAAAGCCGATATGACCGGCGGGGCAGAGGTCCTGGCCACGATACGGGCGGCCGCTCGTTTGAAGCTCCCACTGAACCTTATCAGCATTCTTCCCGTTGCCGAGAACATGCCAGGGGGTCGGGCGATGAGGCCGGGTGACGTCGTCAAGACGCTCTCCGGCAAAACGGTAGAAGTCCAAAACACCGACGCCGAAGGTCGTCTGATCTTGTCCGACGGCCTGGCCTATGCGACCCGGTTCAAGCCGGCTGCCCTCATCGACATCGCCACACTGACCGGCGCTTGCGTTGTAGCATTGGGCCAATTCGCCATCGGGATGTTTGGCACTGATACAAGCCTAAAGGACGCGATTCGTCAGTCAGGTCTTCGAGCAGGGGAGCGTGTATGGGAGATGCCACTGTGGGATGAATATTTCGAGCAACTACGCAGCGATGTGGCCGATATGCGCAATATCGGCGGCCGGGGAGGTGGTATGATCACAGCCGCGCTGTTCCTGAGCAAATTCGTCGGCGATTGCCCGTGGGTGCATCTGGACATTGCCAGTACCGACTGGAGCGAGCGGGAGCGCGCGTATATCCCCAAGGGACCGACCGGCATCGGGACTAGACTGTTGATCCAGTTCCTTATCAATCGCTCGCTCCCTCACTAACGGCATGGCGGTTTCTCTCGACCAGCTTGGCCAGCTTTTCATGATTGGGTTCGACGGGACAACCGTTTCGTCGGAGCTGGCCTCGTTTATCGCTGAATACAAGCCAGGCGGGATCATCCTGTTCGCGCGAAACCTCGAATCGGCGGCACAAATGGTCGACTTGACGAACGAGCTTCAGCGTTGCAGTCCGCACGTCCCTCTCCTGATCTCGATTGATCAAGAGGGGGGACGCGTCTCGCGGTTGCCGTCAGAATTCACCATTTTCCCCCCATGTGAAGTGCTGGGGCAGTGTCGCTCTACGGAGTTGGCCTACGCAGCGGCAACTACGACCGCCAAAGAACTCAAAGCCGTCGGCATCAACATGAATATGTCCCCTGTACTGGATGTGAACAGCAATCCATCGAATCCGGTGATCGGCGATCGTGCATTCGGCACCCATCCTCAGCTCGTATCTGAATTGGGATTGGCCACGGTGGGTGGACTGCAAGATAATGGCGTCGTGGCCTGCGGAAAGCACTTTCCTGGACATGGTGACACCACCTCGGACTCCCATAAGGAATTGCCCATCGTCACGGCGGACCGTGCGCGGCTTGAGCATATTGAGTTTCCTCCATTTCGACATGCCGTCGCCAACGGTATGGCCTCATTGATGAGCGCTCATGTCGTGTACCGAGCACTGGACGAGAGTCGTCCGGCTACGCTCTCGCCGACGATTATCGGAAGATTTCTTCGTGACGAGTTGTATTTCGACGGTGTTGTCCTGACGGACGACCTGGAGATGCACGCCATTGCCGATCATTATGGCATCGGGGACGCGGCCGTGCAGGCCATCCAGGCCGGCTGCGACATGCCATTGATTTGCAAAGATCGTTCTCAGATCGTGGCTGCGTTTCACGCGGTTCAGAAGGCCGCGGCAGACGGTGACCTTTTAAGGGGACGATTGGCACAATCCTTTGCCCGGATCCGCCGATTAAAAGAACGGTTCTTGTGTTCCTATCGACCGGCTACGATTTCTGATGCGAAACTCGTGGTGGGCTGCCAAAGCCACAAAGCCCTTTTGCATTCCATCCACCAAACCCGAGAACGACTCGCGAAGACCGAGGTCTAATCGGGATGTCATCTCTCTTTTTAATGCCTAGAAGCTGAAATCAACCCATAGACCCGTAGGATGACCCAACATCGCGACATTGCCCCATCCTCCAATAACTTGCCCCTTCGTGACCTCTTGTGGCATCATGAGCATTCCTTGGGAGGGCCTTATGGCCTCATTGCTTGAGTACGTCGGATCCGTCCATATCTTTCTAGGACCCTATAGAGGTAATCCCATCGCGTTATATTTGCGACGCACGGAATCCGAGTGTCAGGTTGGGCCCAAGGTCTACCCTTGGAACGATGTCATGGGAGTTGGCGAAACACCCAACAAAGCCGCTGCTGATTTTGAAGAAAAATGGAAAACCAATGGTTTAACGGCGGATCTGTATTCGGGCCCGGCATGGGAAAAAGGCATTAAGCCTGAAAAACCCGCTCCGCCGAAGCCTATGGCTCCTCCACCAAAGCCTGCTACTGTGCCTGCAGCGGCTGTTCCGGCATCTCCCTCTCCCGCCTCACCTGCTCCGGCTGCTATTGTTACAACTGCGGTTCGCTCAACCACGCCCTCGGCTACAGAGGCTCCTGATACAGCTTCTGCTTCCCCGACACAGCCGTCCGGAAAGCCCGCCTAGTCTCACTTGGATACAAGATTGTCGGGAATCATCCTGGTATCACATCACGACTGGCATCCCGTGCCAGCCAGCTTGCTGTGTTTCAAGCCATAGCCTGCATAGACAAGGATGCCGATGACGGTCCATACCACAAAGCGGATCCAGGTGACCTGCGGTAATCCGGCCATGAGGTATAGACACGCACCGATGCTTAAGAGCGGGACGAGAGGCATCAGGGGAAGACGAAAGGGACGGGATTGATGTGGCTTGGTGTATCGGAGCACCATCACACCGAAACTGACAAGCACAAACGCGAAGAACGTACCGATATTGGTCATATCGGCCGCTTCCCCGATTTGGAAGAACGCGGCCAAGATCGCAACAGCGACACCGGTCAGAATGGTCGCACGATGCGGCGTCCCGAATCTTGAGTGAACCTTGGAGAACCCCGGGCTTAGAAGCTGGTCGCGCGACATCGCAAAGAACACCCGGATTTGCCCTAGCATCATGACGACTAACACGCTCGTAATGCCCGCCACGGCGCCGAAGGCCACAATGGCAGCGCCCCATTTGAAACCGACGAGGCTCAGCGCTTCTGCTACCGGGGCATGAACGTCAATTCGGTTCACAGGAACCAGCCCGGTAAGGACGGCGGCGACAGCGATATAGAGCACGGTGCACACAGCCAGCGAGCCAAGGATCCCCAACGGAACATCTCGCTGAGGGTTCCGCGCCTCTTCCGCGGCAGTCGACACGGCATCGAACCCGATGTACGCAAAAAAGATGATCGCGGCTGCGGCCCGAACTCCCTCAAACCCGTTCGGCATGAAAGGCGTCCAATTTTCTGCACTCACCGCAGGAGCCCCGACGGCGATGAAGAATACGATCACCGCAACCTTCACGATGACGATCACACCCGCGGCGCGAGCACTTTCTTTAATTCCCACGACCAGGATGGCTGTGACCAACAACACAATAATCGCAGCCGGGAAATTGGCGATACTCCCTTCAGGCCCTCCAGCCCAATGCGGTGGGTTCGTCGCCCAATACGGTAATTCCAGGCCTGCGAGTTTGAGCAGATTGTTAAAGTATCCGGACCACCCGATCGCGACTGCGACGCACGCCACACCATATTCCAGGATGAGGTTCCACCCCGTCAGCCAGGCGAGAAATTCTCCCAACGTGGCGTAGGAAAAGGTGTAGGCCGACCCGGCCACCGGGATCATCGCCGAGAATTCGGCATAACAAAGGGCAGCCAGCGCGCACGTGAACCCGGAGAGGATGAAGGAAAGGACAATTCCAGGACCCGCTGCTGGACGATATGTATCGCCGACTATGGCAGTACCCACAAGAACAAAGATGCCGGTCCCGATAATTGCACCAATTCCAAGTGCCATCAGGTCCCATACCGTCAGCGTTTTTTTAAGACGGTGTTCGGGTTGGTCGGCATCGGCCAGAAACTGATCGATGGATTTCGTTCGAAGAAGAGGATTGCTCACGGTCTCCCCCAGGCCCATAAGGTTGAATTTTTATCTGTCCGGATCAATAACCGGAAGCAGTTCATCAGTTCAATATATGGTAAGGGAATAGCGATACGGTTTTGTGTCGGCGTGAGATGGTCAAGACGGCTCATGCGCGAGTCCGACGAGCCGCTCGTAACAAGGCTTCAAATAGCCGACGATGGGCGACATGTCGTTCGAATAAAAATTCGGGGTGCCATTGAACGGCAAGTAGAAATCGATGGCTTGAGGATTCAATCGCTTCGACAACTCCATCGGGTGCAAGGCCGCTTGCGATAAGTGAGGGAGCAACCCTCTTGACCGACTGATGATGTGAGCTATTGACCATGACGGTATCACCTGCGACGACCCTCCTCAGGAGGCTCTTGGGTGCGACTGTTACCGCATGAGAAACATGGATCGCTTTCGCCTTCTGACGATGGTCCATCGCGCTTGGGACCTGTGAAGGAATGTCCTGAAAGAGACTCCCTCCACAGGCGACATTTACTGTCTGCATCCCTCCACAGATCCCCAAGAGTGGAAGATCCCGTACTCTGGCCTGGCGGACCACTTCCAGTTCAAAGTCTGCGCGACGCTCGGTGACCATCGCAAACTTGTAGCGTTTCTTTTCGCCATAGAGCCTTGGCGGAAGGTCCGGCCCGCTTCCTGTGAGTAGGAGTCCATCGACACCATCGAGAAGCCGTCGTCGAGCAGATGGATCAGCCACTAACGGTAGGACCAGAGGAATGCCGCCGAGTTCTTCAACAGCTCGAATGTACCGGGCCCGCAGGAAGTAGGTAGGCTCCGGTCCGCCCATATCCTTCCTGTCACCAGCATGGAAATCCGGTGTCACGCCGATGACAGGCTTCATATCACTGCACAGGTTCGTACGGTGGCTCGTACGGTGATGAGTGTGTGTTTGACATGCCTTCGTTTTCAGCGGCCACGCCGAGGAAACGAACCGGTCTATCACCCGTCAAGTGTTCAGGGGTAATGAGATAGGTGCCGTACACGCTGGGCACCCAGATATTCATGGCCGTCTGCTCGCTGAAACCTGAAAAAACGTAGGCGAGGCCACCCACGAGCCCACCACCAATGGCAAAGGCGGCCTTAAAGGGAAAGTATACTATGGTGGCGGCGGCAGAAGCTGCCCCCATACCGGCTCCGCTGGCCGTCCCTTGCTGTTGATCAACGGACGAGGATTGACTCCATGCTGGAGTTACGAGCATCGAGCAATAGGTCATGATAACGACAAGAATCACCATCGCAAGTCTCACGAGATGCTCCCCCTTCCTATCAAATGCACAAGCTGAGCGGCCACATGAACAATCATGCGGCGACACCCACATGCGTTATAACAAATTGGGATGTGAATGCAAGCCCCCCGGCTGATTTGCACATCACAGCAATGAGAACGGACGACTGGGAGTCAGATCCAGCTCGCTTAAAATAGAAGCGATGATTTCCTCGATGCGGGCGCAGGCTTCCGCGTTCAATTCGTCCATCAATTCCTCGGCTTCCATCCGTTGATTTTCTTGAGCGAGACCAGAATGCAGTCGGAGATCCAGTTTGAACCGACAGAGGACTTGTGCGAAAAGATCTGCCGCACGTTCCTGATAATGCAAGGCCTCATCCGGGTTGACCCCCATCAAACTTGCCGCGAGCCGATCATTCAGTTCCAGAGTCTTTCGAAGTGCCACGAGCTGACTCGTGCTCAGCTCCACAGCTACCTGGGTACCCGCTTTCCAGCTCCGCTTTTTGACATTGAACACGCAGACTACTACATCGGCCTTCTTCGCGACCGGCTCGGGACCAAAGAAAAACGTGACCCGAAAGGCCGAGAGGTTTCGCGTTGCGTCTGATATCATATGGCGCCATTGTAGCATGGTTCACGAGACGACCGTCGATTGATTGACGCCTTTTTATGCCAAGACTTAAGATGCCATTCCATGAAAAGCAGTATGCATCATAAGCGGATACTGTCGATTCAAGATGCCCTTCGAGATCTGCAGGCGGTTGACGGATGGCTTTTCTACGATTTCCGTGGTAGCGACCCACTCGCCTATCGCGTGCTGCTCCTCGATCCAGCTCGGCACGTCACTCGTCGCTGGTATTATTGGATACCGACCACCGGAGATCCTGTCAAACTTCTTCACCAGATTGAGCCACACGTGCTTGATGAGCTACCCGGGCATGTCCAACACGACGTATCATGGGAACAACAACGGATGCTCTTATCATCCCTCCTGCGCGGCCGACGACACATCGCCATGCAGTACTCTCCGTTCAACGCTGTCCCATATCTGTCACGAGTGGATGCGGGTACGGTTGAATTGATTCGAAGCTTCGGACTGGAGGTCGTGACATCGGCCGATCTCGTGCAACGATTTGAGACAATTTTGACGGATGAACAACTGGAATCGCATCGGTACGCTGTTACCACGCTCAGAATCATTGTCGATGACGCCTTTTCTCATGTCGCCTCTTGCCTCAATCGCGAACGACCTCTCACAGAATACGACCTGCAACAATTTATCCTCTCCCGCATGCGCGACACAGGTTTGACGACATCTAGTGCGCCGATTGCCGCCGTGGACGCGCATAGCGCTGATCCCCATTATAGCCCCTGTGAATCCAGATCGTCCCCGATTACCCGTGACAATCTGATCTTAATCGACCTATGGGCAAAGCAAACCCTCCCGGGATCCGTTTACGGCGACATCACCTGGACCGGCTACAGCGGAAAACAGGTGCCGCCCAAGCACCGTGTGATCTTTGATTACGTACGGCAAGGGCGCGATGCGGCACTCTCGTTTGTCCAGGAGAAGGTGATGGCAGGCCATTTTCCCTGTGGATGGGAAGTCGATGATATCTGCCGACAAACCATCCGAGAGACGGGATACGGTGATTTGTTTATCCATCGAACCGGGCATTCTATCGGAGAGGAAGTACACGGCAATGGGGTCAATATCGACAACTTGGAAACTCAGGATACTCGCCGACTCATGCCGCGCACCTGTTTTTCCATTGAGCCGGGCATCTACCTTCCAGGAGAATTCGGGATCAGGAGTGAGCTCGGTGTATATCTCTCAGAGCACGAGGCCGTGGTGTATGGCTTACCGCTTCAGACCGAGGTCGTGCCTCTTCTCTAGTCTTCAATACACCAGCGTGTTCGACTTTCTTGACACCGTCTCTTTGCAGCAGCTAGATTGAATTCTCATCCTTCTCATGACTAGATCCTCCACACGAGGGCAGATAATGTTCGGGACCATGGGTTTTTCTGAGCTTATCATCATTCTCATCATTATCCTGATCATCTTTGGCACCGGCCGGTTACCGCAGATCGGTGAGGGGGTCGGTAAAGCATTGAAAGGGTTTCGAAAGGAGATCAACGAGGCTCCACAGTCGGTCGAAGCTCCTTCTACCGGCACAACAACCAACACATCTTCCGCTGCTAAGTCGTCCTCCTCCATTGCCAAAGCAAATATCCCGTACGTTCCAGGGCCTGAACTGACGCCAGGTACCACCGCTTCGTTGCTTTACAATACCTCGCAAAATACTCCTCAAGCCTCGACAACTCATCCAAACCCAGTTCCAACGTCTTTCTCCAGTCAGGTGATTTCTATGGAGGAGCGCACTGCAACGCCTCCTCCGACAGCTCCCGCCTCATACCCTCCATTGCCGGCAACGTCACAGGCCAAAGCCGCGGCAAAACGCCCATCGGCGATCGTCAATAAGGACGCTGTCGCACGTGTGCAGGCTCAACAAGCCGCACTCAAAGCCACAGCAACCCCATCAACCGTGGGAATATCACCCGACAACCTGCAAAATCTCGGAGAAGGGCTAGGGGACGTCGTACGAACCTTCCGACAAGCGGTGTCCGATGTTCGCGACAGTGTGGATCCCCATATGCAGACCATTCAAGCGGAGATTGATGCGGCCGAAAAAGAACTTCAGCAGTCCCTAGAAGCTGAGACAGAACGACCGCCCGCACAAGGCGAGTCCCCGAAATCCGCGTGATTCACTTCTCGCAGTTCTCCATGCCGTCCTCAAGTACTTATCGTGCCACATGGTCCCTCTTCACCTTCTCTTTCCTCGCATGCTTCTCCTTGACCGTCGGTTGCTACCAAGATAGTCCCTCACCGGAGCCACAGAGGACGGTGGACCTTCTCATCTCATTGCTAGATGACCGAGATACGTTCGTTCGAAGAAATGCAGCGGAAGCCTTAGGAAAGATCGGTGATTTGAAATCCAAGCCCTTCCTCTTGGGAAAGCTGGAGGACCCTGAGCCGTCAGTACGTGAAGCTGCCGCTCGCAGCTTGGGATGGTTATCTGGATTAGATTCTGAAACGCGGTTTAAATTGACGCTGCTTCTGCGGGATGGGGATAGCTCGGTGCGTCGAGCAGCCTCCCAGGCCCTGAACGGCAACTCGATACCGACGGAGTTCCGCAGGGCTCCTTGAGATTTCAGGATGGGTTTCGGCTTCGATTCAGAACCTCGACCAGCCCAACAAGTTCTTTCTGGACCTCCGTATCCAACTCGGTGAATTGAACGCCCATCCCGGGAAATAGGAGGTATCGCTCGGGCTTGCTGCGGACCCACGCGACCTTTGCCTTCGCAGTGAGTTTATCCGATGGTTTGTCGGGAAGGGCGAACTCGACCGTCAGTTCCGTGCCCGGTTTCAAGGGAGCACCGCTTTCAATAAAGAGCCCACCTCCGCCGATACCGCCTGTGAGGCTATCGAACTGCTTGCCTTCCGGCGTCGTGTACCGGACCTTCAGCGCAAGAGGTGCCCGCGGTTGGGTCCGACAATGGGCGAACCGAGCATCTTCACTGCTGGCGAGAACGCGCTCGATGACCGCCCCCCATGATACCGCACCTAACAGCTTGCCTGAGGGGTCGTGGACGGTGATCGTTTCTAGCTTCGAATCGATGACAAGGGACTTACCTTCATGACCTGCGGTGGAGACGACAGGAAGTTTCATAAAACCGACGCCCTTCGGGGTAGCCAACATGAGGAATGGTACTAAGCTGCCAGCCTCGCGTTCTGGGTTATTTTCACGACGTCATGAATCCGGTCTCGTATCTCATCCCCAATTTCTGTGAACCGGATTCCCATTCCAGGACTGAATGTATACTGATCGGCTTTGGGGCAAACCCACGCGACGCTCCCTTTTGCTGGTAGCCACTCTTCGGACTTTTCTGGAAGAGAGAATTCCATGGCCAACTTCGTCCCTACAGGAAGAGGCGCTTGGCTTTCAATGAATAATCCACCTCCCCCAATACCCCCAGCACGACTCTCACATCGCACACCTTCCGGTGTGTTGTACCGTACTCGAAATGCGAGAGAGATACGTGGCTCAGAGCGAACCTCTCTTTGGACAGAGACCTTGTGATGAGCGAGAATTTGATCGATGACGAAGTCCCACGATAGACTGCCTAATACATCTCCGTTAGCGCCCATCAAGACAATCACTTCACGGACTGGATTAAGCTCAAGGATCTTACCTTTATGGCGGAAACTCGACGAAACAGGGTATTTCACAAAACCTCCATCCAGTTGCTGTATACCTGGCAAGTATAGCGCAGCGATTCTGCTTGTCGAGATATGGATGAAGGAGCTAGACGAAGGGACGGAGGGCCGTGGTCTTACAGGAACACCGAACAGCTTAGGTCTTTCGAGAAGGTCGACTCGGCCTATGAAAGGAAATGCAAATTCTTTAATACTTACGCTGTCTTGGCATCATTTTCCTGTTCGAAGATGCGTATCGGTGGGTTTTTGCCATGGATCGCATCTTCTGTAATAACAACCTCGATGATCTGCCTCTGGGACGGAGCGTCGTACATGACGTCGAGCATCACTTCTTCCAGGATGGCTCTCAGCCCCCTGGCACCGGTCTTCTGTGAATACGCCTTTCGCGCAACAGCTCCCAACGCCCCTTCCGTGAACCGTAGCTTGATCTTTTCGAACGACAGTAATTTTTCGTACTGCTTCGTCAATGCGTTGCGCGGTTCGGTCAGGATACGAATTAGGGCTCGGTCGTCTAATTCCTCCAGCGTTGCCACAACGGGCAACCGTCCGACAAATTCGGGTATCAGGCCATACCTCAAGAAATCTTCAGGCTGCACCTTGGTAAGTAGATCACCCAAGCGAACGTCGCTTCTCCCACGAACTTCTGCCCCAAATCCCATCGACTTTCGATTCAAGCGCTGCTCGATGATTTGCTCCAGACCCACAAAGGCTCCACCACAGATGAACAGAATGTTGCTCGTGTTCACCTGAATGAATTCTTGATGCGGATGCTTTCTCCCTCCCTGCGGGGGGACATTCGCGATAGTGCCCTCAATCAACTTTAAGAGGGCTTGCTGGACCCCCTCACCCGACACATCTCGAGTGATCGATGGACTGTCACTCTTCCGGCTTATTTTATCGATTTCATCGATGTAGACGATCCCACGCTCTGCTCGTTCAACGTCGTAGTCAGCAGCTTGCAGGAGTTTCAGAATGATGTTCTCGACATCTTCTCCTACATAACCGGCCTCAGTCAGGGTTGTCGCATCGGCGAGGGTAAACGGAACATCTAAATACTTGGCTAACGTTTGAGCCAGGAGGGTCTTCCCCGTGCCGGTGGGGCCCACCATGAGAATGTTGCCCTTCTGGAGTTCGATATCATCAACGTCTTTTTCCTTTGAAGAGATGCGTTTGTAATGATTATGAACGGCCACGGACAAGATACGCTTCGCACGCTCCTGTCCGATGACATACTGGTCGAGGTGATGCTTAATTTCCGCGGGCTTCTTGAGCTTCGATGAAATCTCCTCTTTGGCTTCTTCCCAATCTTCAGCAATAATGTCATTGCAGAGATTCACGCATTCGTCGCAGATATAGACTGTCGGCCCGGCTATCAGTTTTCGCACTTCATCACGGCTTTTCCCGCAGAAAGAACATCGTAAGTGGCGGTCCATCTTTTCCTGTTTGGCCATAGATCCCCCTGTGTTACTTGCCTTTGGCCCCGTCCTTTGCCCCATCGCCGGACTCTATTGCCTTCATAAACTTGGGTGGTCGCGTGATGACTTCATCAATGATCCCGTATCGCTTTGCTTCCTCACCGGACAAGAAATAGTCCCGTTCCGTATCGTGCGCGATCTTCTCAATAGGTTGCCCGGTATGCTTGGCCAGAATCTCATTGAGGCGTTCGCGAATCTTTAGTATTTCTCGAGCATGGATATCGATCTCCGTCGCTTGACCTTGGAATCCTCCTAACGGTTGATGGATCATCACCCGGGCATTGGGTAACGCAAATCGTTTACCTCTTGTTCCAGCGGTCAAGAGGAGTGCACCCATGCTTGCGGCCTGACCAAGACAAATGGTGTTGATCGGAGGTTTGACATACTGCATCGTGTCGTAGATACCCAATCCCGCCGTCACGCTACCTCCGGGCGAATTGACATACAGATTGATATCCTTCTCCGGATCTTCCGCTTCGAGAAAAAGCAGCTGGGCGATCACCAAGTTGGCAAACACATCGTCAATCGGGGCACCAAGGAAAATGATGCGATCCTTGAGCAGGCGTGAGTAAATGTCATAGGCTCGCTCGCCTCGATTGGTCTGTTCCACGACGATCGGGACCAACATAGTTCCTCAGTTCCTTTCTTCTTCTATAAGCCCCCGTCGGTTGAGACCAGGTCGACGAACGGCTAATTTCATCCTTGAATAACCGCGTGACGATAGACAACGTCCAACGCTTTATCGGCCAAGATTCGGGCACGCAATTCCTCAATGGAATCCTGACCGCCTGCCTGAATCATTTTTACAAGGTCGGCCATCGGCACCCTGAGCTCCGAGGCTAGCCGGGTTACTTCCTTGTTCAGATCGTCCTGGCTCACCGACAACCCTTCTTTCTCAGCGATGGCCTCAAGAATCAACCCTGCTTTCACGCGACGAGTTGCCTCTTTGTGGTGGTCCTCGCGGATCTTCTGCACTTCTTCTGCATCCGTTGCTGGAATTGAATCAGTCACGTGACCCCGATGCCGCGCTTGGAGTTTTTGACGCACAATTGCGCTGAGTTCTCGTTCAACAAGTGAGTCGGGTAGATCAAAATGATGAGTTTCAAGCAGGCGCTTGAGAAGTGTATCCTTGTAAGACTCTTCCATATCCTTCTTGAGAGCCTTTTCCATTTCACCGCGGAGCTTCTCTCGTAACTCTTGGAGCGATGCGTATGGTCCACAGTCCTTGGCGAACTCGTCGTCGAGCGCTTGGAGTTTCCTCTGTTTGACCCCCTTGATTTCCAAGCGGAATCTGACGGTTTGTCCCGCGACTCGTTGGTCCGGATGACTCACGGGATAGGTCTGAGGAATTTCTACCACGTCTCCCTGTTCTTTGCCGATAATGTACCCATCGATTTCGATACCCAGCAAGGTTGCCTTCGACCCTACCCGATGCAGCTGCCCTTCTTTCTTGGTCCCTTCAAGAGGGACGCCGTCCAAAAATCCTTCAAGGTCGACGATGGCATAGGCTTCTTCGGCCAACGCCGTCCCCGTTGGGGCCGCATCTAACTGAGCATGTTGCTCGCGCAGCACGTCTAGTGCACGATCGACCTGCTCATCTGTAACGGTGCGCTTATCGGCTGAAAGCGCCATGGGATTCGGAGCTTTATACCCATGAAGCTCGATTGAGGGTTTGATTTCAACTGTCGCCGTGAATGTAAACGGGGAGTCTTTTTGGATCTTGATCCGATCCAGCGGGGGAATGTCCACGGTAACCGGATTGATCCCCGCTTGTTTAATGGCACGATCATAGAAATCAGGGACGAGTTTTCGGATGACATCCTCTTCAACTGTTTTAGCATAGCGCTTCTCTAGAATCGCCATTGGGGCTTTCCCTGGACGAAACCCTGGTATCTGTACTTGACGGTTAACCTCAAGATACGCACGCGAAAATTGCTGGCTCACCTCGTCAGCCGGCACCTCTATTTTCAAGGCGCGTTTCATCGGTCCCAGCTCAGTTACTTCCATCTTCATCGTCAAGATCGGGCTCCCAGTCTAAGGGAATCTAAGGGATGGTGCGAGAGGGGGGACTTGAACCCCCACGGTCACCCACGAGATCCTAAGTCTCGCGCGTCTGCCAGTTCCGCCACTCTCGCACGGTGGAGAACGTCCGCGGAGCTACCCCCCGTACTAAGTCTTCAAAAATAAGCACTGTCGTATAGCTTTGTACCGTTGGACCCCTATAAGTGTCAACCCATACGACTGAGGGAACGTTACCCTACTATTCCCTATCATCACACCTCCGAAGGAGATCTCAAGATGAACGCATGACCAACACAGCCGCACGACTCGTTCGCCTGCGCTATGAGCCGTAAATATCCAGCAGTCCTCTTTGTGTGAATGGGTTGTGGCCTACGGGTAGTCGCATGGGGGTCAACTTGAGCTATGTCCCAATATTCGTGATATCGGGTTCGGAGCGGAGAGATGAAGAACCTGTTCGCGAGCGAGAAACGGTTGATCTTCTGCCCATAGCAATCGTGCTCACGAGATCGAATCGCCCTGGCGAGTCGCTTGACTGCCCCAGCGCTGGGCTGTCGGATTCTACGGCCACAACGCACGACCTTGCGCCATACGGATGTGAGAGGTATAGTGCCCTACTTCCGTTTGAAGAAAACGTAAAAGACCTTTTATGAGTCAGGATCAGTCAGGCCGCCGGGTTGTCGCTATCGCTCCCATGCCGCCTGAGAAATCCGCCTATGCCTTGGCGCGCTATAGTCGATCGCCGGATTCCATTGAGGACAGCATTCGGTGGGTTCATGGCCACTCCTCGGAAAAGTTTTGGGACCAGTTTTATTTCGATTATGGTCATGCCTCGATCGCCGATCTCGGCCATGTCATCGTCTGCTTTGAGGAGATCTCGGAGCTCGCGGCGATTCGCCTGGAGGACGAGCCGCTCTGGGACGGTCAGGCTAAATCGAGCCGCTATCAGAACTTTGCCTCCAGCCGGTGGTTTGTCCCGGGCCAGATTCGAGGGAGCGAAACCGAGGCGGCGTATGAAGGTATCCTCCGCAGCCTGTCCGAAATCTATCGATTGCTGCACGACCCCTTAATCACACACCTCTCCGAACGCTTCCCACGCCCAGAGTCCGTAAAACCGGGCGACTATCAACGGACGATTACGGCGCGGGCGTTCGACGTGACGCGCTACCTGCTTCCCCTTGCGGCCAAGACGAACGTCGGCCAAGTCGTCAGCATCAGAACATTGGAGAAACAGATTACACGTCTGCTCTCGTCGCAACTGCCTGAGCTTCGAGCAATCGGTGAGGATTTGAAAGAGGCTTGCCAGCGCCCACCGGTGAATCTGTGGAGCGATCTCAGTGGTCAGACCTCCGGCGTGAACGACCCTTTGGCGCCGACACTCGCGCGGCATGCGAGGGCAAATCCCTATCAAGAATCGGTCTACTCCGATTTGGCTCGCCATGCGAAAGAAGTCTTACGTGGAGCAGAGTTGGATCAGCCCGGCACGTGGGGTGCCGTAGA
The DNA here is from genome assembly GCA_964435885.1 of uncultured Nitrospira sp. Lineage (GTDB taxonomy): Bacteria > Nitrospirota > Nitrospiria > Nitrospirales > Nitrospiraceae > Nitrospira_D. The sequence goes on from CAYTAS010000018.1 coordinate 40,579, forward strand.
GACGGTTGAACTGATTGCCCCCCATCATCCCCTCGACGAAATCGTCGCAACACTCGTCTATCGTGTATCGCAAGCTCCGTACCGGAAGATACTTGAGGTCGTGCGCGACTGGTCTGAGAAGGAGAAACATGCGACTATTGAAGTGGCCACAAAGCAGCGTGGGCCATACGACGAACTCATCAAAGAGTTTCGTAGCGGCTATGCCTTCACCTTCGATATTCTGATGGACATCGGCGCCTGGCGAGATATGCACCGCCACCGGCGATGCCAGCAAGTGCAACAGAACTTCACGACCATGCACGGCTATGACGTCCCCCCTCCGTTGATCGACGCAGGGTTGGATAAAGAGTATCGGCAGGCCATGGATGCGGTGCGCCAGGATATCGAATTACTGAAGAAGAAGGATCAAGAAGCCTCGCTCTACGCCATTCCCTTCGGTTTCAAGGTGCGGTGTCTGTTCAAGATGGATTATGCAGAGGCTGAGTATATTGCCAAGCTTCGGTCCGGTGTAAAGGGCCACTGGTCCTATCGAACGGTTGCCTGGCAGATGAAGCAGCAGGTATCCAAGAAATTTCCCTTCCTCGGAGAAGGGATCCATGCGACGCCGCCTAATGTCGAAGACGCGCTGACTCGATAGAGTCCTCGCATCGCCCATGAGCACTCATCAGCAAGAATGCGAATCGGCCATCGTCGCGGGCGCCTGGGACGCATTGTATGCCGAGTCCATGGCTTGGAGTCGTGACCCGGATGGAGCGAAGGATCCACGGCCGCTGTTTGCGCGCAACGTCGCGTATCTTCTGCAGGGTCGGTTTGCTGATGCGTGGAAAGCCCATGCACTCTGCCTTGAATCCCAGGACCACATTGCGGCCGTGGGGAGTTGGGTGAATGATCTGCTCGACCGGTATACAGAGTGTGGCTACGTTCATTTGATCAAGGGCTTGTTTCTGGCGCAGTCTGGTCAATCGGAACAATCCATCAAGCCGTACGCGGACGCCGCGAAGCTGCTCCCTCAGTCGGCCTATCCATATTACTTTCAGGCACAGATTCACGAGCGAGCCGGCCATCCGGAAATGGCGATCAAGGCATACCGTGGAGCCGTCAGGCTCGCTCCTGATTTTGCCCAGGCGCGGATGAATCTGGGAGTTGCCTACCAAGACCAGGGGCGACTGGAGATGGCAATCAAGGAATATCGTGAGGTGATCAAACTCACCCCGAACGATTCCGCGGCGCACTCCAACCTGGCCTGTGCGCTTGGTGAGCAGGGGAAGCTGGAACCAGCAGTGCAGTCCTACAAGGCGGCGTTAAAACTCAATCCACGGGACGCCGAAGTCCACTTTGCGCTGGGGGGCCTGTACGAAACACGCGGCCGTCTGGATCTGGCACAGAAGAGCTATCAAGACGCGCTCGCCGCCGATCCGGATTTTGGCGCGGCCCATTCCGCGCTCGGATGGCTGGCCTTAGGCAAGCATCGGCTTCAAGAAGCCGCGGACATTTTCAGCCGGGCGCTAAAGTGCAACGAAGAGGATGCGCGAGCCTATCACGGCATCGCCGAAATCTATGCGATCCGAGGCAAGCGGCAAAGCGCCATGGAAAACTATTCCAAGGCGCTCATGTACTATCACGATCCGGAGAAGCGAAATCAGATCATGAATCAACTCTTCCAGGAAGGGCAGGTGGGAGATTAATGATCCGTCTGTATGACGAATGATCGGAATTACAGCTCTCGGATCGTACCCTGGAGCACTGTGATCTGTGTGGTTGGATCGCCCGTCGCTTTCAGTTCGTTGCGGATCTGGTCTTTCAGATAGGATGAATACCCCACACGGTCGATGAGGAGGTCAAGAAAACGTTCGGCCGGCAGCAGGCTTTGTTCCTTGAGCTCATCAATGGTCTCGTCACTCACCGGCACATAGGTACTGCCGATATGGAAGACCACATTGTAATGACGCCCATTGGCGATCCGTTCAAACCGTAAACCTTTCACGAATTCCCTCCCTGTAGGCCGCTCATTCTAGACAAGGTTTGGTCGTGAAGACAAGGGCACCCTCTCACATTGCTCGGTGGACAGTGATCGTGACGGCCATTTATGATCCCGACACCCTGGAACTCGCCGTATAGGTGATCTCTGTCGTGATGACCGCTCATGAACTCATAGAGGCATGGAGTACCAGCCTTGAAACCGAACGAGTCCGTCTGACGGAATCTGAGCAGGAGGCCCCTATCCTGGCCTCACAAGGGCGGCTGCTGCTCACAATCGGCGAACTCCATCTATACGAGTTTGTTCTGCATTCTGACATGGTGCTCTGTGGCGATCTTCCGGTGTCTGCCGTTCCACTCGATGAGGCAGAAACAACCGAGGGCATCGTGCTGCATCAGTCCGGCAACCGCATCCTAGTTCAACTGGTGGATCACCTCGGAAGCGACGTACCTTCCGTCACGCTCGTTCCAGACCGGGCAGGTCTTCTCGGCACATCTGCCGGTCGGCTGAGGGAGATGGTGGCAAAACCCGACCTGTTTCACTTTGGGCCCGCCGAGCGACTGGCTTCGTTGTTGCAGAAGCAAGACGTCGACGCCCAGGCGGTGCCCGCCGCCGCCTCCGTCTTCGCGACCATATGGACGGACGACCGGTCCCAACGTCGTCAGAAGCTGGCGACCCTTGCGGTGGAACTCATTCGCGCCAACAAGCGCATCCTCTTCCTCAGCCCGAGCCATCACGAATGCGATGATGCTGTCGGGCAGATCGCCCGAACGATCAACGCCGGTGGTTTGAACTACAGAATGTGGATCACCCGATATGAAATCTCCGTGTCCGAACAGTCCGATGGGACGAACCTTCACGAATTAGGATTCGAAGCGCAAATGCATCAGTTCCTTGCCAAGTCACAAGCCGACAAGGCGTCCTTAAAAAGCAAATACGATCGTTTCCGCGCGTTGGTGCCGCTCCTGGCTCAAAAGGAAGCGAAACAGAAAGACTTGGATGAAGTCCGCGCGCTCGAATGGCGTCTTGTGACACAGTTGAGGGAGCTCCAAGTACGGCTTGCCGATGCCCAGACCACACTCCAGCAATTTGAGAGTCTGTCGCTGTTTCAACGCTTGTCGATGCAAGCCGTCGGAAAAAATGCGGGGTCGCTCAAGCAGTATTGTGACCTGTACCAGAGTCAGATGGATCAGTTGGACAAAGAGATCGATATGGCCAAAGCACGCATCCAGCAACTTGTTCCGGAGGCGGCAGTTCCGAGAGGGAATCGTGCCGAGTTTGAGGAACTGAAAGAATACATCGAGAAATTGGGTGGCGCAAAGAAGGTCCGCGATCTGATAGCGGCGGAGGAACATCCGAACCGCCAGGCCTTTCTCCAGAACCGACGACTGGTGACTGCAACACCCACACGGGTCGCGAGCGATCCCTTGTTCAATAAAGTGCGGTTCGATGTGTTGATCGTCGACGAAGCGCCGAGGATAGCGGCAGCCTCGCTGCTCACGGCGGCTGGTCTGATCCGAGAGCGTATTGTCATCAGCGGCGATCCGCGAGAGATCGCGAGCGCAGGTCAATGGATCCTCCCTCAAACGCCGAGTCACGCCATAGACTAAACGACACTCTCGGCCCTTGCTTGACGTGAGCAAGGAAAATTCAGGATAATCGCACTTCCTGTAGCCGATTTCTCGGCACGCTCAAAATGGTTTTCAAAGAGGCCGCAGGGTGTCTGCGAACGAGGCGTACGTATCTGCTACGTCGCAGTGAAGCAGGCGACCGAGAACGAAGTTGAAGAGCATTTTCAGCGTGCCTTATTGCCGAAGTGGCGGAACTGGCAGACGCACTAGATTCAGGGTCTAGCGCCCGCAAGG
>CAYTAS010000019.1:0-42653 GCA_964435885.1 uncultured Nitrospira sp.
ATCGCCCTGATTCGATGCGGCGCAAGGCCCCTTCAATTTTGACCAGGAGGTGTTGCCGCCGGCGCGCGGCTTCTTGGGACAGCTGCTGAAGCTGTATCGCGGTCAGCATCGCGCGGAGTTATTCCCCCTCCTTTTGAGTCATCATAGGCCTATCTTAACTGTTCTTCGTGAAGATCCCAACGAGTGTGTGCCGCCACTAGTTGTTAGGCCCATCGAGGGATGGCACTACGGTCCCGTTGACGGATGCCAATCGTACGGGAAAATGGTTAGGTGCTCATCTGCCGGAACGACCTACGCGCATCCGACCGACGGATGTTGGCAAACGCAAGGCGTTCGACAAGGGCATGGAGCAGATGGCGCAGGAAGGGACGGTGCAGATCTTCCGCGCGCTCCACGACATGGAGTCGCTGGTGGCGGTCGTGGGACGGCTCCAATTTGACGTGCTGCAGTACCGGCTACGTCAGGAATATCGTGTAGAGACGGTGCTCGATCAGTTGCCTTTTACGTGCAGCGCCTGGCTGGAGGGGGATCTCTCGACGTTCAAGGCTCCGTCTGCTTCCCTGATCGCCAAAGACCAGCGGGAGCGGATGGTGGTGTTGTTCGGCGATCAACTAATGAAGACCACTGCGCGCGATCGCAATCCCACCCACAGTCTGAAGGATATGGGATAAGCCTCCACGACGGTGGCGGGCGCAGTCTGCCCCATTGAATCACACCGTGTGACCATGTAAAGTGCCACTTCTCAGAAACGCCGCTGGTTGACAGACCGGACACGACGTTCGATATTTTCTCCAACCCCTACGACACTCACGGAGCAAGATGAGCGCTGCCGACATCGAGGAACACAATCGTCTGGCGCGTTGCCAGGACAGCCTTCATGGCGCTCTTGCCGACGCCAGGAGACGTCTGAAGGTGTATGCGGAGGAGATCCAGGCCCGCAAAACCTACATGTGGGATGCTCGGCGCGATATGGACCACATCGAGAAGATTGCGGTGCGCCAGGCCATTGACCAGACAATGGATGCGGCCAAGGTGCTCGACACGCAGCGGCAGAAACTCATGAAACTCCTGCGAGCGCCGTATTTCGGCCGCTTTGATTTTGCACGGCGCAACGATGCCAGGGCGGAAGCGGTGTACGTCGGCGTGCACCACTTTCGTGACGAATCGGCAGGCGAGACCCTCGTCTACGACTGGCGGGCGCCGATTTCGTCGATGTTTTACGACTACGAGATCGGTCCGGCACGGTTTGACGCCCCAGCGGGGACGGTGGAAGGCGATGTCCGTCTGAAACGGCAGTTCCGCATCCGCGACGGTCAGATGGAATTCATGCTTGAATCGGGGGTCAACATCGTCGATGACGTGTTGCAACAGGAACTCAGCCGTGCCTCACACGATGAAGGCATGAAGCACATCGTCGCGACCATCCAGCGCGACCAGAACGCCATCATCCGCAACGACGACGCCCATACGCTCATCATTCAGGGCGTGGCCGGTTCCGGCAAGACGTCCATCGCGCTGCACCGCATTGCGTTTCTCCTGTATCGTTTCAAGGACACCTTGACTTCCGACGATATCCTCATCATCTCGCCCAACCGCGTGTTTGCCGACTATATCGGTAATGTGTTACCGGAACTCGGTGAGGAACGGGTTGCGGAAATCGGCATGGAGACCTTGGCAGACGAACTGCTCGACCACCAATTCCCTTTTCAGACCTTCTTTGAACAGACCGCGCAGCTGCTAGAGGGGACTGATCGGGCGCTGAAGACTCGCATCACCGCCAAAGCGTCGCTCGATTTCCTGCGGACGATCAACGCACATGTGGAATATCTTGAAGCCCATTCATTCGTCGGCAAAGATTGGCGAAGCCGAAGCAAGCTTGTCCCGGGCTCCTTCTTCGACGAAATCTGGCGCCAACTCTCAGGGGTGCCGCTCACCCAACGCATCAAGCGAATGGGGGGCATCATCGAGCAGAAGATCGCCTTTCACTACCGTTATGACCTGGATTCTGAGGAGCGACGCTCGCTGCGTCAAGCCCTGCGCGGCATGGTGCGCACGAAAACGTTACGCGCGGCGTACAAGAACCTGTTTGAGCGGATGGGGCAGCCCGAACTGTTCAGATGCGCGGGCGGCACACTTGAATACGCCGACGTGTTTCCGCTCATCTACCTGAAAATGCGGCTTGAAGGTGTGACGAGTCCGCGCCAAGCGGTCAAGCATCTGCTGATCGACGAGATGCAGGACTATACGCCGGTGCAATATGCGGTGGTGGCGAAGCTCTTTCACTGTCGCAAGACGGTACTTGGAGACGCTTCCCAATCGGTCAATCCCTACAGCGCGTCGAATGTCGAGCTGATTCGCAACGCCTTGCCGTCCGCCAATTGCGTTACACTCACCAAAAGCTACCGCTCGACCTGGGAGATCATGCAGTTCGCCCTCGCGATCTCACCCAATCCGGAACTGGAACCCATGAAGCGGCCTGGCGACGCGGTACGGGTGCGCATCTATGCACGGTCGGCCGACGCGCTGACACGAATCGTTGCCGAGATCAAGGAGTTTCAGGGCTCGCGCCATCGTACGCTCGCGCTGATTGCCAAGACGCAGAAGCAGGCCGACACGCTGCACCAAGCGCTCATTGATACCGGCGTCGAGGCCAGATTGCTCGACGCCCACAGCGCCGGTTTTTCCGGCGGGGTGATTGTGTGTACGGCCCACTTGGCCAAGGGACTGGAATTCGATCGGGTCATCATCCCCGATGCCAGTGCGAGCCGGTATCACACCGAAATGGACCGCAACTTGCTCTATGTGTCCTGCACCCGCGCCATGCATCGGCTGACCCTCCTTGTCGTGGGTGAACCTTCTCCATTGCTTCCGACGCCCGCCGACGCCTGACTCGAACCGGTTACCCGCCAGCTTGCCACGGCTTGCGCAACAACGCGACATTGGCACAGGGAATCTCGCAATACCAGCCGAAGCGCCGCGCAAGCAGCTCGAACGTCATCGCATGGTAGAAGACCACATGAGTCGGATCACGTCGGTAGTGCCAGTGAGCAAAGGCATCATCGTCCGTCAGGAACTGCGTCATGACACCGAGCCACCCGCCTGGGGCAAGCAACTGATCGAGCCGGGCAAACTCTTTGGCCGGATGGTGAAAGTGCTCCGCGACCTCGGTGCAGGTGATGAACTCATAGCGGTCAAGTAACACGGAGGGATCATCAAAAAATAGTGGATCGTAGATTGCCATGGTATGCCCCGCTTCACGCACCATGGCGGCTAACGCTGGCCCTGGGCCACAGCCGTAGTCCAGCCCACACGAGCCTGGTGACAGGCGCTCGAGCAGCGGCGTGGCGAGGCGCGCGAGAAACGAGCGGTACCGTGCATCCTGTGAATCGTTGCGGTGCTGGCAATATCGGGCGTACTCGGTCGCTTTGTCGGGCAACTGTGCCGGATCGAGAAACGTCGCGGCGCAGGTCTCGCAACGCCAGTAATCGCGCGTACCTTGCTTCAGGACATGCCGGGGGTTTGGCGTTTCACAGACGGGACAGTGCAATGCGGAACCTCTGAGTTTCTACGCGGTGAGACGCGTACTGGAGATCGACATAAGAAGTGATCTGGGATGCGGCTCGCCGATTATCCATAGGGCTGTATGGCGTCTGTAAGCCGCGTCCAAGGCCAAGAAAGCCGGAGTAGCGTTACGCGCATAACGGCTTCCTGGTCGACTCACCTTTGCCGCCGACGATCACGAACAAGCGCAACGGTTCCAGATTTATCAGGAATTCTGATCAACCCTTCAGGTTTGTCTGAAAGAAATTCATCTACGGCCTGGGCCACACCAGGCCAATATCCGCTATCGTAGTCATGGATGATGATCATTCCGCCGGGGCTCATCCGAGGGTAGAAGAAACGGAGAGCGGCCTGCATGGGAACATAGAGATCGCAGTCCAAATGGACGAGCGCGAACGTCGTATCCTGGGAGATCCTGTCGGTTGTGGACGGGAATATGCCCTTGCAGTACTTAATGCGCGGACTGTCTCCCAAGCGACTTCGCACATCGTTCAACGAACAGGCAAAGGCCCCCTTCCCTGGATTACCCGGATCTTGGGAGGCGTGCTGTTCAGGAAAGCCTTCGAACGTATCGAAAAGATACAGATCGCGGCCTGGAGCGGCGTGATGGAGCACCTTGGCCGTTGTTCCCTTATAAACGCCCAATTCGGCAAATGCTCCAGGAGTACCGGCTTGTTCCAGCGCGCTGATATTGGCCAGCAAAAAATACAAACGGGTGTAATCCCCTCGGTCGTTCCCACGCGTGCCTTGTTCCCATTCTCGTTGGAGCCTCAGGATCTCGTGCCGCCGCGCTCTCAAGGCATCGGGCCGATATTGGACGTAACATCGTGCGCTGTAGAAATTGACACTCGGCATTAAGACATGCACCACGAAGTTTCTGCATATCTGCCGTATGCCTTTGGCGATCGAAAGCGGTAGGGCACGGGAGCTAGGTTTGACTTGTTGTGCCATCAATCACTCAGGTCTTGTCTCATCGACACCGACGATTCCATCGCTGGCCGCGAATGGCCTCACAGTTTTGGCGACTATGACCTCGCCCAGCATGATGGCGGTGGCCGTGCCGTCGCCTGCGGAGTCCCCCGATTTGCTCGCGACTGTACGGACCAGTTGTGGACCCATATTGTCAAACGGATCGGGCAACGTGATCGCTTTCGCCCTGCCGCACCATCTGGCGTCGACATCGACTCGCCTCGGCAGTGGCTCCCCCTGCAGGGCACGGTCGCCTCCGCTCGTGACCGTTGCATGACGTGGGTCACCCTGCCAACGGCCCATAGGAATCAATGAATGCCGCGCCGGCATCGCGCATGACTTCCTCGGCTTTCCTTCCGCCATCAAGGGTTACAGGACGGGTCGCATCGCGGACGATAAATGCCTTGAAGCCTTCTCTCCGTGCATCGAGCACCGTAGCGAGCACGCAGACATCCTCGGCAAGGCCACCGATCCAAACCCGTCCCACCTGTTCCCGACGAAGATGTTCAGCCAGCCCTGTGTGATCAAACGCTGAGAGCTGATCACAGTCCAAGCGCACGCCCTTTGTGACGATGACCGTGGAGATCGGCAACTGAAGGTCGGGATGGAACCGGGCGCCCTCCGTGTCTTGGATGCAGTGCGGCGGCCAAGATCCGCCTTGATCGGAAAAGCTAACATGTCCCACGGGGTGCCAGTCGCGGGAGGCATAGACCGGCAGTCCCTTACTAACGGCTGCGGCAATCCAGCGGTTGAGGACGGGTACGACGGCATCACCTTGCCGGATCGCCAGTGCCCCTCCGGGACAAAAGTCCCGTTGCACATCAATTACGATCAGTGCATCGCCTTTCGTCAGCATGGCTCCCCTTCGGTTTCCTGATCCCGGGAATGGCTGAGGTGTCAGGGGCGCAAACCGGATACTTCGGTTCGAACACCACTCCGCTCGTGGTTCGTGGTTGAGGCCGGCGTCGGTGCGTTCTGCAGGGCATTGGCGATCCTGACTTTGGATTTTACACTGGACAATATGTCCAGCAATACTATACACTTGTCGACAAGAAAGATGCAACGGGCGCGCGACATAGTCCGGTGCAGCGGTGAAGGGAGCAGGCGTAAGGGCATGAACCCGCGAGGAAGTAGGAATGGCTCGCCACTATGATGGGCATCATGCAGGTGGGATCGATGAGGCACAGATGAGCAAACGACACGGAGAGTCCTCTCAACATCCAGCGATTCGAAAGAAGGCTGAGCGCACTGCTGCAGGAAGGCCTGCGCAAGTGGAGCAACATGTTGGCGAAGCGATTCGCCGGCTGCGCAAAGGCCAACGGCTGTCCCTGCGGGCACTGGCCAGCAAATGTGGATTCTCCGCAAGCTTCATGTCCCAAGTCGAACTGGGCCAAGCGTCGCCCTCCGTGGCTTCGCTGGAACGGATTGCGTCTGGATTGGAGATCACGTTAGGTCAATTCTTTCTGGCCGTTGATCGTCCACAACCGGCTGTCATTAAAGCCGCACACCGTGCAATGCTGGAAAGCCAATGGTCCCGGGCGCACATCGAGGCGGTCAGCCCGCCGAGGATGGGGAGCAAGTTGGAAGCGCTGCTTATTACCTTGAGGGCGGGAGGCACCAGCGGTGCACGGTTGCATGTTGAAGCGCAGGAGGTGTTGGCGATGGTCTTGTCGGGAACGGTGTACCTCCACTTGCAGGATTCGACTCAGCCGTTACGGCGAGGCGATGCCATCACGATTCCTCCGGAGACGGCGCACCGGTGGGAAAACAAGGCGGCCAAACCTGCTCAGCTTCTCAAGGTTAGCGTTCGGATGGTGCTGTAATCATCCATGGGGCGGGTGCCGCATGTCTGCGGCCGTTGGATGTGTGTCGATCCCGCTAGGATGGCTCGTCTGCATTGGGCTCGGGAGACCTTGCGACAAACCGACAAGGCGGAGTGCCATCTCATCCTGTTTGCATCTGACTGGCTACGGGCCTTCTGCATGAAGGAACATCCGTCCATCGACTTCCGCTCACTGGATGAGCCCCTACCCGAGGCAGCCGAGTGTTGATTGAACGACGCCAAGGCCTCGGGCTGCACGCAGGAAGGCTTCCGAGAGGACTAAAGAGGCAGAGCGCGTTCACAATGTTTTCACATGAAAGGAGAGTTGAGTGACACATAGTATCGGGTTGGATTTCGCAGGACGGCGTCTGACGCTGGAGACCGGGCGAGTGGCCAAGCAGGCCAACGGAGCGGTGCTCGCCTCATACGGCGATACGGTGGTCCTTGCCACCGCAGTCGCGTCACAAACCATCAAGCCCGGCATCGATTTCCTTCCTTTGACCGTGAATTATCAGGAAAAGGCCTACGCGGCGGGAAGAATCCCCGGCGGATATTTCAAGCGGGAGGGTGTCCCGTCCGAGAAGGAGACGCTCACGAGTCGCCTGATCGATCGCCCGATTCGGCCGCTCTTTCCCGATGGGTATTACTTCGAGACTCAGGTGATTGTCTCCGTGCTCTCGGCCGATGAGACCGGTGTTGCGGACATGATCGGCATGATTGCGGCGTCCGCGGCACTGGCCATCTCCGACATTCCGTTCGAGAGGCCGATTGCCGGGGTCAAGATCGGGCGAATCAACGGCCAGTTCGTCGTCAATCCCGCTCTCAAAACCCTGGAAGGCAGCGATCTTACGCTTATCGTGGCCGGCACAGCGGATGCGGTCATGATGGTTGAGGGCGGAGGGCACGAATTGCCGGAATCTGTGGTCATCGAGGCCATCCAAGTGGCCCATGCGGAGATCACGCGCATTGTCGCGACGATTCGGGAATTACAGGCGATGGTCGGCCGGACGAAGCGGCCGGTGGTGACCGAGCCCATTGATCCCGTGTTGGCCGGTGACATGCGTACGCTGGTGGCAGACCAGATTCGAGAGGCGGTCCTGATTCCCAACAAGGCCGCTCGCCAGGAACGGCTGGATCAAATTCGTGAGAGTGCGATCGAGAAGGTGAGATGCGACGATCCTGATCGCAGCCGGCAGGCAAAGCATGTGTGGCATGCGCTGGAATACCATGAAGTGCGGAACATGATCCTGGAGCGCGGAGTTCGAGCCGACGGCCGGGGGGCGGCCGACATTCGTTCCATCACCTGCGAAGTGGGCATCTTGCCGCGCACCCATGGCTCCGCTCTATTTACCCGAGGGGAAACACAGAGCCTGGCGGTGGTCACCTTGGGGACGACCCAAGACGAACAGCGCATCGAGGCCCTGGAAGGCGCGTTTCAGCGCACCTTCATGCTGCACTATAACTTCCCACCCTTTAGTGTCGGGGAGGCACGGCCGCTTCGCGCGCCGGGGCGCCGTGAAATCGGGCACGGGGCCTTGGCGGAACGGGCGCTTAACGCAGTGATGCCAAGCACGCAGGACTTTCCCTATACGGTCCGTCTCGTCTCGGACATTCTGGAATCGAACGGGTCCTCCTCCATGGCGACGGTCTGTGGCGGCAGCCTGGCCTTGATGGATGCCGGCGTGCCGATTACCGCGCCGGTCGCCGGCATTGCCATGGGGCTCATCACGGACGGCGCCCGGGTGATCGTGCTGTCCGACATTCTCGGACTCGAAGATCACTTGGGCGATATGGATTTGAAGGTGACGGGGACCACACGCGGGATCACCGCGCTGCAAATGGACATTAAAATCGCCGGGATCACGACGGAGCTGATGCGCCAGGCGATGGAGCAGGCTCGGACAGGCCGGCTGCACATCCTGGAGCGGATGGCGGAGGCGCTGTCAAGCCCACGGCCAGGCGTATCTTCCGTCGCCCCTCGCATCGTGAGGCTGACCGTCAAGCCGGATCGCGTGCGTGACGTGATCGGACCGGGCGGGAAAATGATCCGCAGTATCAGCACGCAGTGCGGCGTGAAGATCAACGTGGATGACGACGGCGTCATCTCGATTGCGGCAGTGGACGAGGCGTCTGTGCAACAAGCCGTTGCGATCATCAACCATCTCACCGAAGAAGTGGAAGTGGGGAAAGTCTATCGAGGGACGGTGCGGAAGATCATGGACTTCGGGGCCTTCGTGGAAATCCTGCCTGGTACCGACGGGCTCGTGCACATCTCCCAGTTCGCACCCCACCCTGTCAATGCGGTGTCCGACGAAGTGGCGGAAGGGGATGCAATTCTCGTGAAGGTGCTGGAGATCGATCGGCAAGGGAGAATCCGTCTCAGCCGAAGAGCCGCCATGGAGAAGCCGCCGTCGGATGATCCTGTGACGGCGGAGCCCACTCCACGCAGGCAGACGTGAAGATCACAAGGTATTTTTTTTCTTTGGGCTTACTAAATAAAGGGAACTTTAAGGAACGGAGGCATGAATGGATGGCACCACTCAAACAACATCATCCGCTCGTCAGGCTTGCGACCGCTGTGGGCGTCTTGCCACGGAGCTGAGCTTCGATGAGATCACGCAGAAGGACGTGTGCGCGGCCTGTGTCAGCACCTTGGAGGCTCGGAGAAGCACCCGTCGGTAATACAAAATGGAGCGCGGCATTGTGACCTCCATCAACGGAGAGGACAGGAGGTAACTCATGAGCAGCAAGCAATTGTTATGCGGTGACTGCGCGCATCTTGCCGTCTTGCGGGGGGTGACAAAACTTGCGAAGGCGGTTAAGGTCACGTTGGGCCCTAAAGGCCGGAACGCAGTGTTGGATCGGCAAGGAAAACCGCACGCCGTCACGAAAGACGGGGTATCGGTGGCGCAGGAAATCGTGCTGGCCGACCCGTATGAAAACATGGGGGCTCAACTCATTCGAGAGGCGGCCAGCAAAACGGGGGACAGCGCCGGAGACGGCACCACGACGGCCATTGTCCTGGCGGAAGCAATGGTGCGGGAAGGAGTGAAACACCTGGCTGCCGGGGCTTCTGCTCCTGAATTGAAACGGGGCGTCGACCAGGCGGTGGATGTCGTTGTGACGGAATTAGCACGCATGAATAGGCCCTGTCGTACTAGGCAAGAGATCGTTCAGACAGCGACGATCGCCGCAAACCAGGACCGTGCGCTGGGGGAGATCATCGCTGATGCGGTGGACCACCTGGGGTGGGAAGGTGTCCTTACCATTGACGACGGCCCCAGTCCGAGCACTCGGCTCGACGCCGTCCAGGGCCTGCGGTTCGACAGCGGATATGTCTCGCCCCTGTTCGTGACGGATCCGGACCAGAGGACGGTGACGCTGGAACAGCCATATCTCCTCATTCTCGATCAGAAGCTCGACACCTTGCGCGAGGTGCTTTCGTTGCTGGACCGGATCGCCAAGCAAGGTGTACCGCTGTTGATCGTGGCCGACGACGTCGAGGGCGATGCCTTGGCTCTCCTGCTGCTCAACCAAAGGCGAGGGGTGCTGCGGGTGGTAGCCGTCAAATCTCCGGGATCTGGTGATGACCGACGGACGTTTCTGGAGGACCTCGCCGTGGCCACAGGTGGGAAAGCCTTCGTCCGGGAATCAGGCAGGACGTTAGCCTCCGCGTCTCTCGTCGATTTAGGGCGGGCCTCTCGAATCACCATCGATCGCGAGCGCACCACGGTCATTGGCGGCCACGGCGATCCCACGACGATTGCGGCGCGCATCAAGCAGATTAAGGCACGAATGACGATAAGCTTAGATGAAGACCGACATCGCCTGCAGGAGCGCCTTGTTCGGCTCTCAGGCCGGGCAGCCGTGATTCATGTCGGAGCGGCAACCGACACAGAACTGCAGGAAAAGAAGGCTCGGATTGAGAACGCCGTCCATGCCACCCAGGCCGCGATGGTAGAGGGAATCGTCCCCGGCGGAGGACTGGCCCTCTTCCGCTGTGCTCCAGCACTGGATGCGTTGAGGCTCTCAGGGGATCAGCAGATTGGGGTCTCTATTGTTCGCCGCGCCTTGGAAGCCCCGTTGCGCCAGATTGCCGAGAATGCCGGCCACGCAGGGTCGATTATCGTCGGCCGCGTGGCGCAAACAGCTCCACCCGTCGGGTTTGATGCCGTGACGGCGACCCTTGTCGACATGTTCGCCGCCGGCATTATTGATCCCACGAAAGTCACGCGGAGCGCGCTCACCCATGCCGCGAGTGTGGCTGGCCTGCTGCTCACTGCCGATGTCATGGTGACGGACTTTGTCGAGGAGACATGGATGGAGCCGGACGTGGATGGGCGGTCCGTCTAAGGCGATGCAGGAACGATGGCCATGCGCACGAGTCATAAGGCTTATCGGGTTTATCGGCTCGCATGGAAGCTTGAATCTCCGTGTTCTCGAAGGAGCATCAGGAGGGACATGGCGAAATGCAAGGACACAGCGGGAGTAAACGAACGATCCACGGCGTGATCATTGAATGCGTACAGAGCAATATCGCCGATCAGCCTGACATGGATGCCATTGTGAACGCAGCTAATGCGGAGCTGCGGATCGGGGGCGGCGTGGCGGGCGCGATTCATCTTGCAGCCGGTCCCGGACTGGAAGAAGAATGCCGGCCCTTGGCACCTATTCGCCCGGGCCAAGCTGTCATCACCGGCGCGCATCACCTGCCGAATCGGTTCGTGATTCACTGCCTTGGTCCAGTCTATGAAATAGACAAACCGGCCGCCAAGTTACTGGCCTCCTGCTATCATCACGCTCTTCTTCTCGCGGAACAAACGGGTCTTCGATCGGTCGCCTTTCCCGCCATTTCAACCGGCGCATTCGGCTATCCCATGGAAGAGGCGTCCTGCGTGGCTCTGGAGGCGATCGCAAAGGAGACGCCACATCTCCGGAAGGTCAGCTATATCCGTATGGTGCTCTTCGATGAGACGGACTCGCACCTGCATAGCACCGTCCTGCACCAACTGTCGACGCCAGAGGAGTCATGATGGATCGGCATCGAGCACCGACTCGGGCTCGGACCGGCTGCGATACGCCGAATGATCTGGCATTGTTGCCACGATTTATATGAGTTGACGATGGTGCAGGCCTACGTAGCGGAAGGAATGCATGAGAAAGCCGTGTTCAGCCTTTTCGTTCGTCGCCTGCCGGCAAACAGGAAGGTGTTGCTCGCATGCGGGCTCGCTAGCGTCCTGGAATACTTGGAACAGGTACGTTTTAGCCACGAGGCGGTGGCCGATGTCGCCTCGGTGGGGCGGTTCCAAGTCTTTTCTGGAAGTGGCTTGCTCGCTTCCGGTTCACTGGGGCGGTGTAGGCGGTTCCCGAAGGCACGCCGATCTTTGCGAACGAGCCGATTCTCGAAGTGGTGGCTCCGTTGCCCCAAGCGCAACTGGTTGAAACATTCATCATGAATCAGATCCACGTCCAGACCGTGCCCGCGTCAAAGGCACAACGCATCATTCTGGCGGCCGGGGGCCGTCCCGTCATCGACTTCGGACCGGCCAGATGCAGGGAATCGATGCCGCGGTGAAAGCAGCGCGCGCGTTTCACATCGCTGGCCTGGCGGCGACTTCGAACGTTCTGGCCGGTCATCGCTACGGCGTTCCGGTGGCTGGATCCATGGCTCATAGCTATATCCAAGCGCATGATAGCGAAGCTGTTGCGTTCAGCGCCTTCGCTCGACTCTATCCGGAGACGGTTGGGCTGGTCGACACCCATGACACGTTTGACACGTTGGACGGCGTCCGGAAAACCATCGCGTTGTCGCGAACGCTCGGCAAGGATTTCAGAGTCCGTGGCGTGCGTCTTGATTCCGGCGATCTGGGAGCCTTGTCGCGACGGGCTCGCCGGCTGCTCGACAAGGCGGGCCTGCAGAAGGTCGAAATCCTTGCCAGTGGCGGACTCGATGAGGATGGGATCGCGGCGCTCGTCTCATCTGGAGCACCGATCGACGGCTTTGGTGTCGGCACCAGCCTGGGAGTCCCCGACGATGCACCGGCGCTCGATCTGGCGTACAAACTGTGCGAATACACTGGACAAGGGAGGCTGAAGCTCTCAATAGGGAAGCCGGTATTACCGGGTCGCAAGCACGTTTTCCGAGTTGCGCACAACGGCGAGGATGTCCGCGACGTGATTGGACGAGCTGAGGAGACTCTGCCAGGCCGGCCGTTGCTCTGCTTGGTGATGCGACAAGGCAGGCGGTTGCTGCCTGGGACGGTGGCTCTTGACAAGATACGCGTACCTTTCCCTCTGTGACATCCTCAGACGGTAGTCATCTCTTTTCTCAATTGTAGGAGAAATGGAGCAGATCTTACCCTATGCATCGTCGAGAACTGGACGCCGCCGCATGAATCGACCATGCCGGGCAGCCTGCATCATACGGTGAACGGTCTTCCTTCACTCGTAGGTTCGCTGCCACACCAAATCTTCTATCGTCATGTCACGAGCTCACGGGAACACGGTCACTCAGATTTCTCGGGCGCTGAACTGGGCCAGAGAAATAACGCTGCTGCGACCACCACGTAGGCTCCCGCGATAGACCAGAGGAAGTCGAACTCGACCGATGCCGCAAAAAAGACCGCCTCCGAAATCATGGCACCGACGATCAACATTAGTAAGCCAAGCCAATTAAACCAACGCATCCTCATGCAAGCCCCCTTCGTGTTGATATCGCCACGTGCGAGAACGGGAAAGACGGCGGCATTGGGTCTCACGGTTGACACATTTGAGGTGCCGCCCACCTCGTACTGTCACTGGTTCCTGGCGACGTTCAGGTACCCACCGAATTAGATGATCCATGAACCAATAGCGCAGGGCTCTCAAAGGATAGCGCCATGGTTGTCGACTCGGGGTTCACACTGTCACTGCTCGGAGGGGCCGAGGCTCCCACCATGTATGATGACACCTGTGAACCCTCTCCGCCGGTATGATCGAACTTATCTTTTGGCCTCGGGAGCATTGACCATACGACGACCACTGGACATGCGTGCAGTGATACTGTACAGTTCCTGCTCACTGCTCTACAAGAGGATTGTGCTGGAACCCATGGCGCTGAAGTGATGTTCAGTGCCCGTGATCATGCTCAAGCAAGGAAGAAGCACGCCTAGATGAAGATTGTCATGACGGAATCATCGGGAGGGATCGGAGGGCAAGAGCTTGCGGTGCTGCTGTATGCGGAAGGCTTGCGAGCCCGTGGGCACGATCTCTCGTTGGTCGTGGAACCCGGGAGTCCCATTCATGGGATGACCAAGGCCCGGCACATGCCTGTGATCACGATACCCATGCGTCGAAAAAACTATGGTTCTGCGATTCTCGCATTGCGGAGGCTTCTGTCTCAGAACCATACGGCCATCGTGCATACCAATAGTTCTCGTGACACCTGGACGGCCTCGCTGGCCGCACGGCTAATCCATGCTCGACCCAAAGTTATTCGCAGCCGCCACATCTCCGTTCCTCTGAACAAGAACGTGCTCACGCGGGTGCTGTACCGACGATTATGCGATTTTGTGATCGTCACGGGAGGGGAGCTGACGCGGCAAGCCTTAATCGAGCGAGATGGGCTGGACCCTCGATGGGTGGATGCGTTTCCGATCGGCATTGACGTGGCTCGCTTTTGTCCAGGAATGCCCGCATCGGACCTGAGACAGAGGCTCGGAATTCCGAACGATCACCGGCTGATCGGAATTGTCTCCTATCTGCGGGCCTACAAAGGGCACCGGTACTTTGTCGAGGCCGCGGCTCAAGTCCTATCCTGCATCAAGAATGTGACCTTTCTCATCGTCGGAGAGGGACCAGAGGAGGAGAATCTTCGGACACAGATTAAGGAGTTGGGGTTGACGGACCGTATATTGCTTTTGGGATTTTGCAAGGACGAAGTGGATGTGATGCGGTCGCTCGACATATTTGTGCTTCCCTCCGTAGAGGCGGACACGATTCCACAAGCCCTCATGCAGGCGTTGGCAGTCGGCCTCCCGGTTGTTTCCACCGCATTTGGGTCGATTCCAGATGTGGTGAAACAGGGAGAGACAGGGTTGCTGGCTGTGCCGCGAGACGCCGCATCGCTGGCGGAGCACATGATCGTGATGCTCCAGGACGAGTCGCTTCGAAAACGGCTCGGCGCGAATGGCCGTCGGCTTGTCGAGAGCCAGTACTCTCTGAGTCGGATGCTGGATCGACTCGAGTCGGTCTACGAACGTGTGCTCCAATCTCGCTGAAGCAGCAGGCACCCTATCCGATCAGATACCGGAGGACAGAAAGGAGCAGATCTCTTGGCCACGCGTAAACAAAATAAGTCCCAGCGACAATCGATCGGCCAGTCGACCGAAAACAAGAGTCGCTCGTTGGAGCAATCGCTTGGGGCGGCGATTCGACGGCTTCGAGAACATCGTCGTCTTTCGGTACGGACCTTAGCACGCAAGTGCGGCTTCTCTCCCAGTTTCATTTCACAAGTCGAATTGAATCAGGCCTCTCCCTCGCTGACCTCGTTGGAACAGATCGCCCAGGGACTCGGGATCACGGTCGGCCAATTCTATCAGGTCGCCACGTCAACCGGTCCCATCGTGGTCAGATCTTCTGCGCGACCCGTATTCCAGAGCGAATGGTCTCGTTCACAGATTGAGTCGTTGGGCCATCCGGGTCTCGACTCCAGGCTGGAGGCGCTGTTGATCACGATCCGCCCCGGTGGCCGAAGCGGAGGCCACATGCATTCGCGTGAGACGGAGCTCTTCGCCGTCGTCTTTGCCGGAGCAGTCCGGCTGCAATTGGGGGAGACCACGCAGCTCCTTCGGCGAGGTGATGCCGTCACGATTCCGCCCGGGACGCCACATCGGTGGGAAAACAAAACGACCAAGTCTGTGCAACTTATTAAAGTGATCCCTCGCGTAGCTCCGTGAGGCAGATGACTTGTGACAGGTCTCCGCAGATGAGGGTCCAGTTGATAACAATACGACACAGACTACGCTTCCGTCCCATGTGGGCGCGCTACCGGCTCTCACCGCACCGCCCGAAGCGACTGCGAGAAAACAGCCGCTCCGGGATGATCGGCCATGCCGGGGGGATGCCTTGTTACGCCGGCATTAGGTTGACGCCGGTCTGGGTAAACCCATGAGCCGCTCGCGCGTCGACATCCTCGGCGCTGGAGGGATTGGCGTGGCCCTGGCCGTGGCCCTGGTGCGCGCCGACCGCGAGGTTGTCCTCGTAGACACCGTTACGGACAAGATCGGCTCCGGGAGGCGGGAGGGCATCGAGGTGGCTGGTTTCCCGCCAGTGCGCTGCAGTGTGTGCGCCTTCGAGGCGTGGCAGCCGGCGGCCGCCACGCCGGTCTTGTTGTGCACGAAAACCTTTGATAACGCGGCTGTGCTTGCGAAATTGCCAGTGGACACGCCGCTCGTCCCGGTCCAGAACGGCTATGATCCGGCGCTTGAAGCGCGCGAGCACGCCGGCGAGGGGATTGCGTCCTTTGTGTCCGAGTGCGAACGCGCTCGGCCGCGGACACGCATCACGCGTCCCGGCGTTCTGCATCTCGGTCCTCGGCGCGACGTGAATGCGGCCGAGGCGCAGGGTCTGAGGGAGCTTGCAGCAGCGATTGGGCGCGGAGGGCTGTTTCCGGTGGAATTCGTTACGGATGTGCGTCCTTACAAGGCCACGAAGCTGATGTACAACGCCGCCATTTCGCCGCTCGCCGCCTCCGCCGGGGTCGACAACGGGGAGCTTCTGACCGACGAGCTGGCCAAGACCCTGTTTTTCGCAATACTCCGCGAGAACTATTCGATCCTTAAGCAGGCCGGCATGACACTCGCTCGCATCGGCCCATTTCACCCGGATACCGTGCAGCGCATCCTGACGACGCCCTGGCTGCCACACCTGATGGCGATGTTCTTCCGGCCTTCGCTGCGAGGGACCTACTGTTCCATGGCCCCGGACATCGGCACAGGCATGACCGAAATTGATGCGTACAACGGTCATCTTGTCCGGTTGGCAGGCGATTATCCCTGCCCGCTGAACCGCGCGGCGTACGAGCTCGTCAGCCGCCTAGACCGCGAACGCCTTCCTCCTGACCGCGACCATCTCGCGGTTATTGCCAAGGCTCTGCCGAAGGTGGCCAGGCGATGAATGTCGTCACCGGCGGCGCCGGATTCATCGGTACCCACCTCGTCAAAACGCTGGTTGCACGGGGGCAATCGGTGCGCGTGATTGAGCATCCGCGGGCAAGGGTCGACCATCTGCCGGACGGTAACGTCGAGATCGTCCGTGCCGACATCCGCGACCGCGACGCTCTGCGGCCGGCGCTGGCGGGCGCATCAAACGTCTATCACCTGGCGGCCGATCCGAATCTTTGGCGGCGTCGACCGGAAGAGTTCGAGGAAGTGAATCACGGTGGTACGCGCAACGTGCTTGAGAACGCACTCGCTCTCGGCGCCAAGCGAATTCTGTACGTGAGTACGGAGAGTATACTCAGCTCCGTGACACTCAGGTCGGTTGCAGTGGAAAAACTGGAACTGTGCGAAGCCGATATGATCGGGCCCTATTGTCTCAGCAAGTATCGCGCCGAACGTTTCGCTTTTGAGCTTGCCGGTCAGGGTGCACCGGTGATAGTTGCCTCCCCCACGTTGCCGGTCGGCCCTGGCGATCGCAACCAGACACCTCCGACCCGGATGGCCCTGGCTTTTTGTCGGGGCGCCATGCCGGCGTACCTCGATTGCCGCTTCAACCTCATCGACGCGCGCGATGTAGCCGAGGGTCTGGTGCGCGCGCTCGAGTGTGGGCGGCCGACGATCCGCTACCTGCTCGGCCACGTCAATGTGCGACTGTCGGACTGGTTGTGCATGCTCGCCGCCGTCTGCGGAAGAAAACCGCCGCGCTTGCAGGTTCCCTATGCCGTCGCTCTGGCGACGGCATGGGTCAGCGAGCGCTGGGCGGACTACGTGAGCGGTGAGATGCCGCTGGCGACGGTGACCGGCGTGCGCCTGACCCGGCGCAGTATGCATTTCGACCCCAGTGCCTCGCTGGACGAGCTGGGCATACAGCCGCGCGACATTTCCGAGTCCGCGCGTGATGCCGTGGCATGGTATCGCGCGCAAGGTTGGCTCTGAGCGCGGTTCAGTCTTCTGCGGGGGACCGTCTCACCAGCCAGAACTGTACCAACGCGTAGACCAAGAAGCACGGTGCGCCGATGGCCGCGCCGAGCAGCAGGGGCTGCAGCAGATCCAGCCAGGCAATGGGCGCAATCAGGAAGAGCCCGTCGTCGAGGTCGAACCGGGAAGCGGCGCCGAACGCCTGCTGCGGATTACTGCCATGGTCGTGAAGCCCGAAGACGACCAGAAAGATTCCGGCAACCGAAGCTCCCGCAAGAATCCCCAGCATGACGGCGAACGCGCCCAGTTCACCGTGCGCCAGCCCCACTCCGATACCGAGGAACACCGCAGCGTTGGCGGCGAGGTCGCAACCGAGGTCGTAGCGGTGCCCGCCGGGTGAGGTCTTTCCGGTTATCCGTGCAAGCTCGCCATCAGCACGATCGAGCAACGTGGAAAGTATAAACAGCAGTCCTGCCCACAGGCGACCATCGGCACCGCCCAAGGCAAATGCAACGGCCGCCATGAGCCCGGTAAGCAGTCGCACTGTCGTGATGTGGTTGGGGGTGACGCGTGTGCGCGCTAGTGGACGAATCATCCAGCGCGCAATGGCATGGGTGTATGTGCGCGGTGCCGGGACCTCTCCTGGGCCAGGCGCCACTGGGGTCTGGTTCACGTGCCCTCCACCGTGACAGTGGCCAGCGTCGCCTCACGGTGCAAACATTGAAGGAGGTCGATACCGTTCCAGATCTGAAAAAACAGAAGTCTCGGCAAACTAAGGAGCAATTTCCGGACGCGCTTGGTCAGCGACGGCGCGAGTGCGGTTTTAGGCGTAAGTAAGATTGAATAGCGCGCCGGTCTCCAGGAAGCCAAGTGTGCCAGAAATAAAGAAGACTCCGTTACGTACTGAGGAAACAGCCTTTCCATGATAAATGCTTCGGGCAGGGTGACAAGATGTGCCAGGAGGTTACTCCATCACGCCGTCGGTGAACTTATGCACCGGCTACTTGAATCCGCGACACGATTCTCTTAAAGGTGAAGGATCGCTATTCCTCGATCGCTCTGGCAACTCTGAACCCCGCTGCATCTTTTGACCTGTCTCGCGAATGTGGACGGATCAAGACCCGAGAATCTTGTCCTCGAGTGATCGGTGTACGCCGCTGATGCGGCAATGCGAACCTAGCATAGCTCACGTGAGTATCTCCAGCAATTCCGGTGATAGGAGAGCGCATGGCATGGCCCCACTTCAAAACCAGGACACGGAGTGTGGGTCACGCTCAATCGGTTGCAGTAGGGGAACCACGTTGATAGTCGAGCAAAAGGATGCACTCCGGGAACAGCTTCTGGCGCTACGTGAGGCGCTCGAGAAGAGGTCACAGGCTAGCGCTCAGGACGCACAACCCGTGAGTGTTGATCGATCGGTCGCCTGACTCGGGTTGGTGCCATGCAGCAACAGCAGATGGCACTGGCGCAACAACAGTGGATCAAGGGAAAACTCCAACAGGGCGTTGATAGGTATCAGAACTGGCCGGCTGCCGCTGAGACGATCTGATCCCTAATCCGTTACGCACCCTCAACGCAATCGCGGCATCGCGTAATCGTCGGGTCGGCGCCCAGGCGCCGAAGGTCGATCTCCACTCCGCACAGAAAGCAGAGGCCGAAGCGCCCTGATTCGATGCGGCGCAAGGCTCCTTCAATTTTGACCAGGAGTTGTTGCCGCCGGCGCGCGGTTTCCTGCGACATCTGCTGAAGCTGCATGGCATCTACGCGCGACACTCGGCCGACGCTGGTTTGATCGAGCATCACTGGTTTGAGATCCTGGGCCGCAGAGTCACTGATTGCGCTGATCTCGTCCTGCATCGCGGTCAGCTTTGCGCGGAATTGTTCCCGCTCCCCTTGAGTCATCATAGGCCTATCCTAACTGTTCCTCGTGAAGATCCCAACGAGCGTGTGTGGCCAGGATCTTGTGCTGCCGGTAGTTTCTATGCACATCGCCCCCGTTCTTGACAGATCAAGAATTATTGTTGTAAGTGTGACACATGACAACCACCGTCATCAAGCGACGAGACAAGGGCGTCAGTCTCTTCCATGCTCTATCAGACTCCACGCGGTTAGAGATTATGGAGCATTTAAAAAACGGTGAGCAATGTGTGTGCGACCTCACCGACGTGATGAAGACCGCTCAGTCGCGGTTGTCCTTTCACTTGAAAGTGCTCAAGGATGCAGGACTGATTGTGGATCGCCCCGCGGGGAGATGGATTTACTATTCTCTCAATACCCAAACGCTCGAGCAGTTGGAGGCGGTGGTCGAATCATTACGAGCGTCACGCACACGTGCCGGCACCTCATCCCGGTGTTGGTAAGCTTTTTTGCGCCGATGCATCAATATTTGTTGATTATATAGGGAGAAGAAGTCTGTGATGAACAGCCGGGAGGTCAAAGCGTTGGTGAAAGCCGAATATGGGCAGGCGGCGAGACAAGCGAAACGAGGAGGGAGTTCCTGTTGCGGGTCGATTCCCGAGCGAGTCGACTTCATCACCGCCAATTGCTATGGGGAGAAAGAGACCGATGCACTCCCAGCGGAAGCCATCCTGTCCTCCTTAGGGTGCGGGAATCCAACGGCGTTGGCTCAGATCAATCCAGGGGAGACGGTACTGGATCTTGGATCGGGTGGAGGGATTGATGTTCTCCTGTCGGCCCGTCGGGTTGGAGTCAGCGGGAAAGTGTATGGGCTCGACATGACCGAGGAGATGCTTGTGCTGGCGCGGGAGAACCAGCAGAAAGCGGGGATCCAGAATGTAGAGTTTCTCAAGGGCGAGATCGAGGATATTCCCCTGGCGTCACACTCTGTTGATGTGATCATCTCCAACTGTGTCATCAACCTCTCATCCGACAAAGATCGCGTACTGGCGGAAGCGTTTCGGGTCCTGAAGCCTGGCGGTCGGCTTGCCGTCTCAGATGTGGTTGTCCGTGGCGTTGTTCCTGCGGAAATTCGGCAGAGTATCGAATTGTGGATGGGATGTGTGGCAGGAGCCTTGGAAGAGTCAGTCTACCGAGACAAACTCATGAAGGCGGGGTTTCATGATGTCGAGATCGTCCCCACTCGCGTTTATCGGGCCGAGGATGCCAAAGACTTTTTGGCCGGTGCGGGACTGAATGTGGAGGTGCTCGCGCCGCAGATCGACGGAAAATTCATGAGCGCCTTCATCCGTGCTCGCTCACCCATTTAGGCCCATGGAGGTTCAGGGAAAGAAGGTCGTGTGATGGATATTGCTATGCATCCTGAGCTCTGTGCGGAGCCGCGTAAAAAACGGCTCAATGTCTTCGAACGTTTCCTTACTGTCTGGGTGGGCCTCTGCATGGTGGCGGGAGTTCTTTTGGGACAGTGGGCACCGGAGACCATGCAGGTGCTCAGAAGTCTCGAGCTTGGCCAAGGGAGTCACGTTAATTTCCCTCTTGCCGTTTTGATATGGCTGATGATCATCCCCATGATGATGAAGGTCGATTTTGCGGCGGTGCGTCAGGTAGGGACGCGACCACGAGGCTTGCTGGTGACGTTGTTCGTCAACTGGGTCGTGAAGCCATTTTCCATGGCCTTCTTGGCCTGGCTCTTTTTCCGGTCTGTGTTCTCAGCCTGGATTACTCCGGCAGACGCAGATCAATACATCGCCGGGGCGATCATCCTCGCTGCGGCGCCCTGTACCGCCATGGTGTTCGTCTGGAGTTATCTCACGGATGGCGATCCGGCCTATACCCTGGTCCAGGTATCCGTGAACGATCTCATCATGCTGGTCCTCTTTGCCCCGCTGGTAGGATTTCTCGTCAGCGGCGCGTCCTCCTTGAGTGTCCCGTTCGAAGTCTTGCTGTACTCGGTGATGGCCTTCATTGTGATTCCCTTGAGCCTTGGCGTGCTGCTTCGGCGCTGGCTTATTCGCCGACACGGCAAGACGTGGTTTGAACAGAGTTTACTTCCGCGCTTTGCGCCCGTCACCATCGTGGCGCTCCTTGCCACGCTCGTGCTGATCTTTGCCTTTCAAGCCGAGAATATTCTGGGAAAGACGTTCCATGTGCTCTTGATCGCCATCCCGATCCTTGTTCAGGTCTATTTTAATTCGTCGCTGGCCTATGGACTGATGAAATGGCTGAATGTGCCCTACTCAGTGGCCGCACCAGGGGCGCTCATCGGGGCGAGTAACTTCTTTGAGCTCGCAGTAGCCACGGCCATTGCCTTGTACGGACCCGAATCAGGAGCCGCGCTGGTTACGGTAGTAGGGGTGTTGGTGGAAGTCCCGGTCATGCTCTCCGTCTGCGCCCTGTGCAATCGAACTCGTGACTGGTTCCCGGCGGAGGCTTCCGCATGAAACACACCGTCTTATTCCTTTGTACCGGCAACTCTTGCCGCTCGATAGTAGCAGAGGCCACACTCAATGCCCTGGCAGGGCCCGAGTGGTGTGCCATGAGTGCGGGTAGCCATCCGACCGGGACGGTCCATCCCCGCTCCCTGGCTTTACTAGAGCGGGAAGGGATTGCGACCAACGGCTTACATAGTAAATCGTGGACCGACCTTCCGGCTGTCCCGGATCTCGTCATCACAGTATGTGGGAACGCAGCCGGAGAAACCTGTCCAGCCTATCTTGGCCAGGCGTTGCGAACCCATTGGGGCGTAGAGGATCCGGCCAAGGCGACGGGAACGGAGGTAGACATCCACGCCAAGTTCGAGCAGGTCTATCGCACCCTGCGTGCACGCATCGAAGCGTTCCTGAAATTGCCGACCGACCGCCTCTGGAGGGATCACGAACAGTTCAAGGTGGAGCTGGATAACATTGCCAAGCTGCCGTAGGCGGTTTCTGTGGTCACTCTGGCGTGATTCTCAGTAAGCACTTGAAGCGGATCTTGCCGATGTTCGATAATCTCCAAGAATTTGATAAAAGCGTGAGGGGCTTGTCACTCCGCTTGCATGGTCTGGGGGCTGAAAACTGATCGGAGTACACGATGACCGAACAAAGGACGATCACGGCGTTTTATGAAGAAGATCACGACCGCCTGGACGAACGGTTTAAGACCTTTCAAACAGTGAAACGGTCGGACTTTCCCAAGGCGAAGGAAGCATTCAAGGACTTTAAGGTCGGTCTCCAGCGGCATATTGTGTGGGAAGAGGAGCTGCTGTTCCCAATGTGGGAAGAGAAAACAGGGATGGTCGAGGACGGGCCGACGCCCATCATGCGATTTGAACATGAACAGATCAAGAAGTTACTCGAAGCCATTCATCAAAAGGTGGAAGCACAAAATCTCGACACCGATCAGGACGAGCAGGCGCTCCTCAACCTCTTGAGTTCTCACAATAGGAAAGAAGAACGGGCGCTCTATCCTGCCATCGATAACGTCATCAGCTCGGATGAGTGCGCCAAGGTCTTTAGCGACATGAATAATATTCCAGAGGATCGGTACAATGCCAGTTGCAGTCAGCATTGACGGCGATCGAAGACGAGGGCGAGGCGATCTCAGGGGCTTTGTTTCAATGGTCATCCACAGACGGCTGATCTTGTTTGGACTCTGTTTGATGGGCTGGCTGGGAGTGGAGTCGACCACCGTGACCAGCTACGCCTGGGCCGAGACGTCGTCCTCGCAACCGACCGGAACGCTCAAAGGCAATGTCCCGCAAGGCCGGGAGATTTTCAACGGGAAAGGGGTCTGCTACTACTGTCATGGGATTGATGGGTATCTCCACAAGATTCCTCGACTGGAAGCCGAAACGGCGAAACTCATCGCGAACCTGAATCCTCCACCATCCGATTTGCGAAATCCCAACGTCCTGCGCCTGAAAACCAACAAGGAACGGGCCCGCGCAATTAGGGAAGGTCATCCTGGAACCGGCATGTTTCCCGACACCACCATGACCGATCAAAACCTCGCCGATATCTTGCTCTACCTCGCGCTCATCAGAAAAGACCCCCATCCGGAGCAGTAAGCCCACTACGTGATGCGATAAGACCCTCCTTGAGGATCGTCCTCTTAGCTTGCAAGCCAGAGAGTGGGCCAATCTGTATGGTGCCTTGACGAGCAAGGAACTGATCCGTACAGTGTACGGATCATCATATGCGATTCGAATGGGATGAGGCAAAGGCGAGGGCCAATCGTAGGAAACATGGAGTTTCCTTCGAGGAGGCACAAACGGCGTTTTTTGATGAACATGCCGTTCAATTCTTCGATCCAGATCACTCGGAAGACGAAGACCGTTTCATTTTGCTGGGGATGAGCTTCAAGTTGCGCGTGATCGTCGTGTGTCACTGCTTCCGAGAGAGTGAAACGGTTGTAAGGCTTTTCTCAGCGAGGCGGGCTGACAAGGGCGAGGAACGAGAATATTGGAGGAGAAGGCGATGAGAGAACACTACGATTTTTCAAAGATGAAAGGGCGTAAGAATCCGTATGTCAAATATTTGAAACAGCCGGTCACGATGCGAATCGATCGTGATACGGTCGCCTATTTCAAGTCCATCGCCGAGGAAATGGGGATCCCGTATCAGAGCCTGATCAATCTCTATCTTCGCGACTGCGCCATGCATCACCGCAAGCTCCATATGAAGTGGGTATCCTAAGGATCCCAGCCATGCGTAAGAAACTACTGCTGCCTATATATCCGGGGGGATTTTGACGAGAATGAAGCCGCCGTGTTCCAAATGCGCGCGAATCTCATGAGAGGCCTTCGTCTCTACATTGAAAAACACAGGCTGACTCAGGCTCAAGCTGCCAAGCAATTAGGCATTGCGCAATCCCGCGTGTCCGACCTCGTGCGCGGCAAGTGGG
Source organism: uncultured Nitrospira sp. (assembly GCA_964435885.1). GTDB lineage: Bacteria > Nitrospirota > Nitrospiria > Nitrospirales > Nitrospiraceae > Nitrospira_D. Next base: position 24,271 of record CAYTAS010000019.1, read on the forward strand.
ACAAGTTTAGCTTGGAAATACTTATTACGCTAGAGACGCGAATTGGGCGGAAAGTGCGTGTAGAGTTTGCAGTGTAACGGCTGAAGACTTCTAAGAGGAGACATGAGTAGAACCAGAACAACCCGATACGATGTTGGCAAACAGCTTCGAACTGAAGAAGTAGTGGAGACATATTTGGAGGCTTGTCTGGAGGAGACCGATGGCGACGGACCTGGCGGTAGATTAACCAGTTCGATTACCGGAAGGAGCCTAAATTGTCATGCCTGAAATGGTGAAGATCGCAGAAATCGCAAAGCGTCTTCAAGTGGATCTCACTACCGTGCGACGCCTCATTGCTAGAGAAAGCGAGACTCTGCAACTCAAACTGCATCGAGGCAAGGGAGACATGCTACTCCTGTCGAAGGATGACGCTGAAAGGCTCATTGCGAGCTATGAAGCCCGCCGAGGCCCCATTGCGGTTACTGCAGAACCAGGCGCGGATGCAAAGTATGACCGTTATGGGTACTTTTATCTGATTCAATTGGTTCCGGAGGCTCTCCCAAATCGAGTAAAAATAGGCTTTGCAGACAATGTCGAGAAGCGGCTGGCGGAGCACCGAACTGCTGCTCCAACTGCTAGACTTCTCAAGTCATGGCCCTGTAAGAGGTCGTGGGATTATGCGGCTATGGATAGCATCACGCGCAATGGTTGCAAGCTTGTCCTTAACGAGGTCTTTGAGGGCGAAATCACGGACTTCATCCAGCGAGGTGATGCTTTTTTTTCAGTCATGCCGAACCCTGATACCGAGAAGGACCTCTCAGAGTACTCCCCACTCTACGAGACCGATCCTAGCAATAATTTGGATGAGGGATTGAATTGAGGTCTCACAACATCTCAGAGAGACGAAGTAAAGCGCGCAACTAGCACATTGGCACAGTACCTTGTGCTGATTAAGTTCGGCTTTCTTAAACCTACGCCGAACCTTTTTCGACTCGTATCCTCGCATCCACGATTTGGCAGCCTTGGCCTGGTGGGAGGGCGAAGATCGGATTCAGGTCGAGTTCGCTGATCTCTGGAATTTCTTCAACGAGGCGAGATACCCGTAGTAGGGTTTCTTCAAGAGCCTCAAGATCCGCCGGCGGGTGCCCGCGATAGCCGGTGAGCAAACGGTAGCCTTTGATTCCTCGAATCATTTCTGCTGCATCACGGTCAGTGAGCGGCGTGATGCGGAACTGCACATCGCCAAGGATCTCGACGTGAATCCCGCCGAGGCCGAAGGCGATCAAGGGGCCCGAGAGGGGATCGCGGGTCATGCCGACCATCACTTCCACTCCACCTGACAACATCGATTGAACAAGTACTCCTGCCATCGCCTCTAGCTGACCGGTCTCTTTAAGCCCGGCTCGAATCCGGTTGAATGCGTCGCGCACCGCTTGGTCGTTGACCAGAGTCAACTGCACGCCACCGACTTCGGTCTTGTGCACAATCTGATGTGAGGCGAGCTTTACTGCCACGGGGAACCCAATCCTCCGCGCAAGTTTCACAGCCTCCTCTGCACTCGTGGCCACGCTGCTTTGCACGACTGGAACTTTCAGCGCTGCAAGGAGTGCGTACGTCTCGTCCGTTGTCAGCCAACCTGAGCCGCGATCAGTAAGGGCTCTGGCACATATCGCTTTTGCCGTTGCAAGATCAACATCGGTATAGGCTAGGATCTGTCCTGCTGGTTGTTTCCACCAGGCTTCATAGGCTATGGCACGATGGACGATCTGTGCCGGAATCTCAGGGTGTCGATACGTTGGAATGACTTCTTCGTCCACGAGGAACGACCGATCGAGATCGCCTTCCGCCATCCAACAGAGGTAGACCGGCTGCTTGTAGCCTGCCAGCCGTGCGGCACGGATTCCCTTGAGAATACCTGTTGCCACCGGCCCGGTGTCTTTCACTCGTACCGACGCATGCACAATGATGAGGGCGTCGATTTCGTCGGATGTCAACATCGTCTCGACGGCTCGTGCATGTTGTTCTTCGGTGGCGAAGCCGATCACGTCGACGGGGTTTCTGAGCGTGGCCATGGAGGGGAGGAAGGAGGCGAGGGTTGATTGTGTTCGCTCGGACAACTTGGGCACCATGAGTCCTTCTATTGTGCAACTATCGGCACAGACCACACCAGGACCGCCGGAGTTGGTCAAGATTCCAATTCGCTTATCCAGCGGGCGTGACTGAGCCGATAGACCGGTGGCCAAGGCCAGAAACTCTTCCAAAGTCGTTGCCCGGATCACACCACACTGGACAAACAAGGCATCAACGGCTGTATCGTTCGTTGCCAGTGCTGCTGTATGCGATCCGGCTGCAGATTGTCCGGCTTGGGTTCGGCCCGCCTTCAGGACGACGACCGGTTTGCTTCTGGCAATTCGTTCGGCAATCTGTCTGAACCGTGGTGGATCGACAAGCGTTTCAAGGTAGAGCAAAATCACATGGGTATTCTGGTCTTGTTCCCAATACTCGAGCAGGTCGTTGACAGTGACGTCCACGTGATTACCGAGGCTGACGAAGCTGGAGAGACCAAGATTCAATCGCTGTGCTGCTGTGACCACGGCCAGTCCGAGTCCTCCGCTTTCGGAAGCGAAAGCCACGTGACCGGTCGGCGGAACGATCGGCGTATAGGTGGCGTTGAGACGAACGCTCGGGTCGAGGTTCATCAAGCCGAAACAGTTCGGCCCGATGAGGCGAATTCCGTATCGGTAAACCCTTTCGCGCAATCGCTCTTCGAGCGAAGTGCCGATGCCGCCTGTTTCGGCGAACCCCGCTGTGATGAGAATCGCCGCAGGGACCTGTTTAGCCGCACAGTCGTCGATGATGGATAAGACGAGACCAGCCGGAACTGCGATGATGGCCAGATCGATGTGAGACGGAATGTTTCGAAGCGATGGAAAGGTACGAAGACCGGCGATTTCAGTCGCATGAGGATTCACCGGGATGATCGTTCCGGCGAAGCGACTTTCCTGCAAGGATTCGAGCAGTCTAAACCCGATACCAGTCTTCTTCCGCGAGACACCCACCAGGGCGATCGTTCGCGGACAGAAAAACGGCTTCAGGGACTCGACGTTGTCATCCCGTGAGCGCATTACCATCAAGCTTTTGCTGAACGGTGATTCACGTTTAATTCCAACATCAGATAAGCCACTCGGGCTGGAGGAGCAAGACGGCTCCTAAGCCGGCCATCACCAGGCCACTGGCCAGCTTCAGCCAGCGGCCGGCTCGTTCCTGCAATTTCCTTCGGCTCAGTGTGACCACCGCGATGGTCACCATGAGACCATCGTCAAGAATATAGGCCAGGTTATAGAGGCCCAGGTAACTATAGTATTGCCACGTCGGCAACTGTTGCATCGTGAGGATCTGTGTATAGACCGCTGGAAATCCGGCCGTGCAGAGCAATTCAATCGTATTCACCAGTCCGGCCAGAACGATGACACCCGCCAAGGCTCCGGAAAGGTTGTCAGCCTGAAGGATGCGGCGGGTGCGAGCGTAAAGGCCGGGTTTTGCGGACTCGGGGATGCTCAGGGACAGACCTCGATGGAGCGCAAAGAAGTCCTTCACATTCACCATTCCGATGAAGAGCGCGATGCCGCCGAGCCCGATCTGAACGGCGCGCGACAGTCCTATCACCAGAAACACGTTGAGCCATGCCGCCATGAAGGCAAAATAGACCAATCCACTGACGAGGACGAACGTTCCGGCGATGAGCGCCATCTTCCGCCGATCTTGTAGATTGACCAGCAGCGAGAGGAGAAAGAGCAGCACCCACATCGCACAAGGATTGAAGCCGTCCAGCAACCCGATAGCCACGGTGAACAGCGGAAGGCCCAGATCGTGGACGCGAAGCGGGCCGAACCATCCCGTCTCGATGCTCTGGACCAATGGAGGGGCGGCACTTCGTACAGGTTGCTTCAGTTTGGCGCGGATCTCAGCTCCGGTCGTGTCGGACGACTGAAATCCAATGATCAGGTCTGTGCCGATGAGAAATGTCGGCACACCGATGCTGGCGATGCCTCGGTCCTTCGCCGTTGTGGCCAGTCGCTGTCGCGCGGCGTGGTCCTCAACGATGTCGTAGAGAACAATGCGGAGCGAAGGCTGTTCCTGTCGGAGCTCATCCAGAAAGGTCTTTGCGGCTTCGCAATGGGGGCAGCCCGCTCTGACGAAAACCTCGATGTCCGGGCTGGGCTCTCCCACCCACGCGCTGCCTGGGACAGAGAGCACGATGACCAAGACGGGTGCGGCGAGCCGGAGAAAGAAAGCGTGCCATGCTATGCGCTGGAAAGACACCTGGCCTAACTGGTGATGTCCTGTGGCGACATGAATCTGATGTACGACAACACATCCAGCATTTGCTCATCCGTCAGCTTACCGCGAAAGCTGTGCATCGGGCTGAACAAGACGCCGTTTGAAATCGCCACGAGCAATTCCCAATCCGTCTTCGAGCGACTGATCTGAGTTCGGAGATTAGCCGGTCGGACGATCAAATCTTGGCTGTCCGGCCCATTCCCGTCCAGGTTTGCCCCATGGCAACGGAGGCACTGCCGTTCATACACGCCCTGTCCGGCCTTCGAATCCCCTCGGATCGTTTGCGCGAAGATCACCGATGTTGAGAGGGCAACGAACAGCAGGATGAGAGTCGTCGTTTTCATCTTCGCTCCTTTCATCGTAGCACGAGCACCGGACAGGTCACATGATGAACCACGGCATGGGACACGCTCCCGATGAGGAAGCGAGAAATGCCTTTGCGTCCATGAGACGTGACGACGACGAGGTCCATAGGCTGCGCTTCCTGTTCGATCACCGAGGCGGCTCGGCCGGTGGCGACTTTCGTGCTGACCTTATATCGTGCGTTCAAGAGTTTGCTGGCGGTCGATGTGACGAGTTCCTCCGCATAGCGCTGGGCTCCCTCCCACCATGTTTTGGTTCCCAATGCGTCATAGGGGTCATCAACTCCGATCGGAACGACGACGTGGAGGATACAGAGGTCGACGGGGTCGGCCAATGGATGCTGCATCAGCCACTTCACGATGCGGTCGGCATCCTCTCGGCACTCGATTGCGATGAGTACCCGCTGCACTTTGCGGGCTGCACCTCTCACGATCAAGGTCGGACGGGAGCCGTGCAGGAGCACTCTGTGAGACACGCTTCCGAGGACCATCTCCGAGAGCCGGTTTCTTCCACGAACGCCTAGGACCACCAGCTCGGCTGAGAGGTTGTCGGCGCTGTCGAGGATGACCTGAGCAGGACTGCCGATCTCATTGATCTTCCGAATCGACTGGATCTCCGGCGGAACCATGGTCGCGGCATGATCCAGAGCCTTGTGCCCGGCATCAACCATCCCGTTACGGAAGTCCTCGTATCCCTGCACGTTGCCCGCCTGGGCCACGACCGGATTTTGAAAAATCCCCAAATCGACACCATGGACCAGCGCGACGTCTGTCGGATGATAGAGTTGAAAGGTTTGAGTAACCGCCGCGAAGGCCTGATCGGACCAATCGACGCCAATGACGACTCTCATGTGATAACCTCTCCAATACAATAATGGTCAAAACAGTGGATGTGGCGCGGTGCCGAACGGAAGCACGCGCGGTGATTCACCGAGATTGCCACGAAGACGCCAAACACCGTTTTCTAGGGCGAGGTAGTGCACTTCTTCATGCCAACTGTCGATGGGGACATAGAGACCAGTGGTCTTCGATCTGGCCCACAGGTGCCCCGTACAGGTGACCTCCAGCACGGTATCCTTCCCCGCTCCCACCTTGGTCATCTTGGTGAAGAGGTGGGTGCTGGCAATCTCTTCGTACTCATCAAAGAGATCTTTCCAGATTTTGCGAATGTCGTCCTTCTTAAACCCATGATAGTTGTACTGGGAGGAATAGATCGCCATGACCTTTTCAAGGTCATGGGCTTTGATCGCATGTTCCGCCTGTTCAAAGGCTTCGACAACGGCGGTGGCCGTCGCCTCGTCTACCTCAATCACTGAACCGGACGGAACGACGATTTTCGCCGCTACGGTTCCGACTCCAATGGCACATGCGATCAGGAGTACCAGTGAGACAACCGTAGACGCTGCGCTACCTGGTCCGCTCAAGGAAGCCTCCTATTATTTGTGGTAGGGACGCTGTCTAAGAATGTGCCCGTTCTTTCCATTCCAACTGCGATTCTTCCGCCAGGTTTAAATACTCCACCACATCGTGATCGCTGACCTGGGCAAAGTCGATATAATGATGACCCACGGCCCAGAATGGGTCTGGTGTGGTCAGGACGATCAACTCATCCACCTGTACGCGTGCCTCGCGTATGGTGTCCACCGGGCCGACCGGAATCGCTCCGATCAGGCGTCGCGGTTTGAGGCGTCTGATGGACTGGGCAGCCGCAAAGAACGTGGAGCCGGTGGCGATACCGTCATCCACCAGAATCACGCTGTGGTCGGCAAGCGTGGGCAGCTGCCGACCTTGGCGGTACATCCCCTGCCGTCGAGCGATCTCTCGTTGCTGGACATGAACCAACCCCTCGATGTCGGTTTGGGACAGACCATACGCTGCCATTGCCTCAGAGTTCAGATACACCGAACCTGTTTCTCCCACTGCTCCCAGGGCATACTCGGGATTATCCGGTGCTCCCAGCTTGCGGGTGATGAAGACATCCAGCGGGAGATGGAGTCCCAGGCTCAGCTGATACCCGACCGCCACCCCACCACGCGGGAGCGCGAGGATGATGGCTGTCGGGTCATCACGGTACTGGATGAGTCGCTCCACAAGCCGACGACCAGCCTCTTCGCGATTCTTGAACGTCACGCGACCTCTCTTGTCTTGTTGTTCTTGTCGATCTCGTTTGTTTGGTTCAACCGGATAAACAAGATCAAGCAAACAAACCTTTTGTTACCATGCCTTCTCACTCACGCGATTTTCACTTCAATCGCTTTCGGCTTGGCCTTCTCTGACTTTGGAAGATGAACTTTCAATATGCCATCTTTGTACTCGGCGTTGACCTTGGATCCGTCGGCGTCTTCGGGAAGAGTAAAGCTCCGCATGAAACTCCCGTAGGCTCGCTCGACGCGATGATATTTCTTCCCTTTTTCTTCCTTTTCGTACTTCCGCTCTCCGCTGATCGAGAGGACATCGTCATGGACGTTGATCTTGATCTCTTCTTTTTTCATTTCGGGCACTTCAGCTTTGATGACATATTCCTTCTCGTCTTCCGAGATATCCACGAGCGGCGACCATTCGGCAACAGAGATGGCTTCTTTCTTATCGCCGCCGGTAGGAACCGGTGTACGGCCGAAGAGGGTTGAGAGTCGTTTCTCCATTTCTTCGAGCTCCTTGAAGGGATTCCATCGTGTCGTTGGTTCCCATCGTGTCAATGAACTCATAACCATTACCTCCCTGTGTGATTAAGATGAGGGGTTGGATACCTTGCTGCCAACTTATTATGCATTGACGGTACCAGAGACGGAAGAATTGAAGGGTCTTCAAAGGTCTCTTGAAAATGCAGTGCCTTAGGTAACAGGTGAGCGCCTATTCGCCCGAAGGAGCAAAGGCGCTGTGGCAATACGGGACAGTGACACCGAAGGGGTTGTTGCCTCTTTCGACATTAATAGAAAGATTGGGTTCCTGAAGATCGGCATGAAGGACGCAAAGGCAAGACATGGGTCCTGAGCATAGGTCGTGCAAAGCCGTAGCCAATGTGCCATAGGAAAAGGAGAGCCGTGATCGGCTGCGAGAGTCGAAAATACGATGAAACAGAGGTTGTCGTTCAAGAACCTGCCAAAGATCCAGGCAAAGCGGTTCAAGAAACTGAGGCTGGAGAAGGAACGGGAGCGAGCCAAACGAACGAGAGTTCAGCCGGTCGTGAAACGGTCTCCCCGTAGAGGAAGCTGAAAGCCGCGTGAGGATGTCTCCTGTCAGGCGTCAAGGGAAAGGCGTGGTGCAACATGCCGGTGCATAATGCGGATGTCGCGGCGGTCTTTGAAGAGATGGCAGATCTTCTCGAGATCGAAGGATCCAAGCGCTGTATCACGACCTCGGCATCCGGACGCTCGACCAGTTGCAGAAGGCCGCGCAGGACGGGTTGGTGAGATCGCTCCAGGGGTTTTGAGAGAAGACTGAACGATATATCCTGAATCAATTGAAGGAACGGGCCGGGAAGGAGAAGCGTTTTCAATTGGCGGTCGCCACTCAGTATGCCGAAGCCTTGGTCACCTACCTGAGGGAATCCCCCGGAGTGAAACAGGTCGTGGCGGCGGGAAGCTATCGGAGAGCGAAAGAAACGATCGGAGATCTCGATATCCTCATCACCGCCGCCTCCGGCAGTCCTGTGATGGATCGATTCGTGCCTTATACGGACGTCGAAGAGATTCTGGCGCAAGGGGCGACCAAAGCGAGCGTCCGGCTCGCCTGCAAGCTGCAAGTCGATGTGCGAGTCGTTCCCGATGACAGCTACGGAGCAGCGCTTCAGTACTTCACCGGGAGCAAGGCGCACAATGTGGCATTGCGTCAATTGGCACAGCAGCGTGGGCTCAAGTTGAATGAATACGGTCTGTTCAGAGGCGATCAATTGGTGGCTGGTGCTACTGAAGAATCAGTCTATGCCGCAGTTGGGCTGCCTTGGATTCCACCTGAATTACGGGAGAATCACGGGGAGTTTGACGCGGCGCGGGCCGGGCGCTTGCCGGCACTGGTGGAGGTTGCTGATCTCAAAGTCGATTTGCATGCCCACACCAAAGCCACCGACGGCCGGAACTCGATAAGAGAAATGGCGGAAGCGGCCCAGGTGCTTGGCTTTGAGTACCTGGCGATCACCGACCAATCGAGGCGCCTGACGATGGCCAAAGGCCTCGATCCCAAGCGGTTGTTCGAACAGCTCGAAGAGATCGATCGACTGAACGATACGCCGAGCGGCATCACCCTCTTGAAAGGGATCGAGGTCGATATCCTGGAAGACGACACCTTGGATCTTCCCGATGAAGACCTGTGCCGACTCGACCTCGTTATTGGGGCGGTCCATAGCCACTTCCGACTCTCACGACAGAAGCAGACTGAACGCATCCTGCGCGCCATGGACCATCCCTACTTCACGATCTTGGCCCATCCCAGCGGCCGTCCCATCGATGAACGGGTGCCTTACGATGTGGACATGGCTCGTGTCATCCGCCATGCCCAAGAGCGGGGCTGCTTCTTGGAGGTCAATGCACATCCGGTCAGACTTGATTTGACCGACATCGATTGCCGGATGGCGAAAGAAGAGGGAGTGATGCTCAGCATCAATTCCGATGCCCACAGCGTCATCGATCTTGGGAACCTTCGCTATGGGATGGGGCAGGCTCGACGGGGATGGCTGGAAAAGGAAGATGTGTTGAACGCGAGGTCGCGCCACTCGCTACGACCGTTGCTCCAACGCACGATGGTCAAGTCGTGAAGCGGCCCGCGATGTGGTTTGGGAATCTGAGGCCATCAAAGAACGATACGCGGAAGATGTGGATGAATCCTTTTGCAAGATTCCGGCTCACAAGGGATACATCACAATTTAGCGAGGAGGGGGTATATGCCTGTGATTGGAGCTTCACAATCAGTCATCGCCCGAAAGCAGCGGCACGTCGAACGCTGCCATCGCTGTGGCGGACTCATGATTCAGGAGAAAGTGTTCGAAATTGGTTCGTTCGATTGGCACTGTGTAAGTTGCGGCGAGCGGATCGATCCGGTGATTCTTGCCCATCGCCAGACTCAAGGACAGCGAGATATCGCGCGCGAAGAAGCCGAGAAGCTGTTCGTCGGTCACGGCAAACGCCGCCTGAACTAAACCTTCCTGCTTGGAAGCGGGGGCATCACAGCCCCCGTCCAATTCAAACCGAACGCTCGTCTCTTTACGCAGGTAGCCTATCAGCGGACAATCCATTCTCCATGAGAGATGGACTCGTCATGCGGCGTTCGATTCGATCGCACCCATTGATTGAGAGGGCTCGAAACGAACAGGGAGGGCAGGCGCGGTGGGATTCCTGAGGCGCTTCGGGGCGCGGACGTCTGCATCGCCTTTGCGGCAGGAGGGATTATCAAGCCGGAATGGATCAGAACCATGGCCAAGGATGCCATCGTCTTCGCTTGTGCCAATCCCGTTCCTGAGATCTGGCCGTGGGAAGCGAAAGAAGCCGGGGTCAGGATTGTGGCGACCGGTCGAAGCGATTTTCCCAACCAGGTGAACAACCGCGGAAGAGCGGGGAATCAAAGAAGACAACATTATTTGCTCAATGGATGAATGGGAGGTGGTACCGCGCATTGCCGCTGCTACCGCACTCAAGGCGCAAGAGCAGGGGTTGGCACAGCTGAGCCGCACGAAAGTGCAGGTGATGGAGGGGGCAGCCGAACGAATCAGACAGGTCAGGGAAACCGTTCGTCTCGTGATGAAGGAAGGGGGCATTGATGCCACCATCAGCCTAATGTGGGGCATCCTGCCTCCCTCCGGTGATTCTGGAAAGACTGTGGTTATCTGGAAATTGAAGGAGGTGGCTTGAGCCTAGAAAGGTCGGTAGCCTCAAAGGTTAAACCCGCTCTTGTGCAGCTAACGAGCAGAGGGCGGTGGCCCTGTTTCAGTAGCGGGATCGGTGTTCGAGGGACGTGCTTTCATTCGTCGGTGCCACTAGGCACGGCCGTTGGGTTGATGCGAGCCTGAACGAAGATTGAGGCGCGGAGCAATCAGCCTCGAGCGACTGAAAGGTTGCTGGACCTGATGTCGGCCGGTCGGCAGATCCGCTGTTCCACACGGGAGCGGGCTGTTTTTTGTGGGAATGCGCTTGACTCACCGTAAGGATTCTTCAAGGAATAATCAAACCCCGACGAATACATCTCGCGTCAAGACTCCTCCTGGTTTGTGAGTTTGCATGTGACATGTGATGTGATGCGTGATGTGGCGGAAAAAACGAGAGCGGAGGCGGGTCTAGAGAGCTGTTCGTGAAAGGTGGAGGTCTTGGAGGGGTTTAGGCTTCCCGCTCGGTACCGGCGGGCCTGCTCACCGCCCCAGCGCTCGACCTCGATTCTCTTAAGTGTTCTTCTCACCGAGGCCTCCGCTCAATTCTAAGGTAACCGCCTTTTTCGGGAAATCAACCGGCGGAGTCGTTCAGGATCCATGAGATCCTGAACGACCATTCAACTCTGCGACACGGTCATGCAGAGCGGCCGCCATCCGGCGATAGCGATCGGCTCCTTCACCCTGTCCATCGAGGGTATGAGGGTCGACGACCGCCCCAAACACGACTTGGATCCGCCCTCGCCTCGGCCACCAACTCCCGATCGGAAGCGCCTCGAAGCTCCCGCTGATCCGGACGGGAACAATCGGTATCGGGTGCGCCGTAAGCAGCAACCCGATACCAGGCTGAAATGGTTGGAGTGTGCCGTCACGTGACCGTCCTCCCTCGGGGAACCAGACGAGCTTGTTCCCTCGCGCCAGGACGGCGGCGCCGAAAGCCAGATTCGCCGGCCGGTGGCTGCTTTGATCGATCGGCAGGACCTGTGTCGCGCGGCTGATGAGACGCATAACAGCGTTGCGAAACATGATCCCGGTCCATCCACCCCAATAGGTCTCGTTCAAGATTCCGTCGGGCAACGCCGCAATAAGCGCCGGCGGGTCGACCAGGCTGGCATGATTGGGTGTCAGCACGCAGGGGCCTTGTGACGGGATCCGCTCGACACCATGGACTTCAAGCGAAAAGAATATCCGCACGAACAGGCGGTTGAGCGAAAACAACACCGTGCCGAGCCTTCGAAGCCACCAGCCTCTCTCTGTAAGCCATCGCTGTTGTTGTGGATCTAAGAGCTCATCCGGCTTGGTAAGTTGCAGCACTGGGTCCGCTGCCGGACCGGCTGCCTGTTCTGCTTCCACGGATTCCCTCAAGAGATCTCTCACCGTGGCGATCCGTACGATGGCCTCGTCGGGCAGTTCCACTCCGATTCGATCGCGCAGCTCGAGCGTCATCGTCATCCATGCCAGCGAATCCAGACCGAGTTCGAGCGACATGTTGGTATCCGCTGTGAGCCGCATGCCGGAGAATCGGTCGGCCAGCCAGGTCCAGGTGTGCATCGCGACAGGATCTTCAAGTAACTGGCGGTCTTCCGGGGCCATGGCTTCAATGGGGATCGGCCGTGAGCGGACAACTGCCTTGTCCGTTTGCTGTTTGCCCCTGTCGAAGAAGTCGGCGAGCTTGCGTCGTTGGATTTTCCCGAGTCTGGTGCGAGGCAAGGGGTCGAGGCTGATGATGAAATCGGTCAACCGGTAGTACGAGGGTAGCTGGGTCAGGCTCTGGTCGATGTCGGAACGAATCGTGCGCGTCACGTCCTCAAGCTCGTCTGCTCGTAATGATGCAGCACGTGGAACGACGATCGCCGCCAGGCGACCCTCGCGTACGAGCACACCCGATTCCCTGATCGAGGGAGCCTTGTCCAGTATGTCCTCCACACGCTCAGGCCAGATCTTTTCTCCTCCCGGCAACGTGATGCGGGAAGAAGCTCGTCCGACCAGATGCAGGCAGCCGTCTGGATCGACATAGCCCAGGTCTCCTGTTTTGAACCAGCCGTCGGCAGTGAAGGTTTCTTCGGTCTTGGCGGGAAGGTGCAGGTAACCGGAAAACACATTGGGTCCTTGGGCCTGGATTTCTCCGTGACCGGTCTCCGGATCTTGGTCGGCGACGCGGATGCGAACGCCGGGAAGCGGCTTGCCGGCGGTATCGAAGTATCGGCTGCCTGGGGGGCTCAGCGTGAGAATCGGAGACGTCTCGGTCAGGCCAAATCCGCCGGCGACTTGCCAACCCAATCCCGTCAAACGCCAGGCGAGATCAGGTTCCATCGCAGATCCGCCGTAGACCAGCGTGCGGAGTTGCGGCGCGACTTCGGCGCGAAGTCGGGCGAACAGTCTCTGGCCGAGCCGGATGTTGCCGTATCGAATCAGCAGCACGGAAGAGGTCAGGAGCGCATGAAAGAGCGCGGACACCAGTGGTCCGTGCCGGCGCGCGCGCTGCTCGATCCCGTCGTACAGGCCGGAATAGAGACGCGGGACGCCGACGATCGCCGTGACAGCCCCTTCCCGTAGAGCGCGCAGGATCTGAGGTCCGGTCAGAGAGTGGGGGAGTACGATCGGAAGCCCGAGTGTGAATGGGGCCAAGAGTCCGACCATGAAGGGGTACACGTGATGAAGCGGCAGCGGCAGGAGCAGCCGTTCATCGGGACGATAGACTCGGACTTCCAGCAGAGCCCGGAGATTGGCCAGGAGATTGTGATGGCTCAAGGGCACACCTTTGGGCCGGCCGCTGACGCCGGAGGTGTAAAACAAGACGGCTTGATCATCGGATTGTACAGACGAGGCCGTCTGCGTCGGTGCTCGACGGAAGTGTAGCCAGCTTTGAGGATCAGATGTGTCGGTATCCAACAAAATGATGGAGCGGTCCTTATGGAGGCCGAGCGAACTCAAGCGGTCTGCCAGCATTCGGGTGGTGATGATCCAACGAGCCGTGCAGTCTTCAATGACATGGGCGAGGTCCTCGCCGGCCATTTGGGAATCGATGGGCGTCGGTACGGCGCCCGCGAAGAGTGAAGCCAGACAGGCGATGATCCACTCCGGTCGGTTCGGGGCATACATCGCAACCGTCTCGCCTTTGAGAAGGCCGGCGTGAAGCAGGCCCGAGGCCAACTGCGCGACCTCCTCGGATAGTTCAACGAAGGACCGTGTGTCGACCGTATGTTTGTGGAAGGCAAGGATGGCAGGACGGGTGCCATGGGTCGACAAATTGCGAACAAGAGTCTGCAGGGTTTCCGAACCGGTTATCATCGATGGAGATGACATGAATGGTCGGGACGCTTTCTCATCCGACATGGTTACCGCAATCGGCGGATCTCTTCGTAATGCGTGGACACGGTCTTACCGAGCGCCTCCCGGAGGTCCTCTCCTTGGTAGCGGCGGTTCGCCACCTTTCGGAGACGCGAGGCGAGTCCTCCATCGCCGAGTGTCGACTCCGCCCACTTCACAAAATCGTCTCGTCGATCGTGATACTCCAAACTCTCCAAGGGGAGCGTCGGAATCAGATGGCACAGTTCATACAAGCTGGCGGCTTCGATGCCTAAATGAGCGTTCTCGGTACGAAACGCGAATCGTTTGCCGGGTGGGAGCGGGATATCGAGGTACTTGTACAGGTGACGGACGTGGGGGACCCTGCGAATGGCGGGGCGCATGCGGACGATGTCGCCGCCGCAGAGCAAGGCGCTGCCCATCGGGATTTGATCGAGATTCGTGCCTTGCAAGTTGCACGAGGCACAATGGGTACGCAGGCACTCCCAGATCGTGTGGTCTGTGATCCGGGTCAACAGGAGATGGTTCAGCGATTCAAGGACTGACCCACTGAGGCGATCGGGGCGGTAAGAAACAAAGGCCCAGCCTCCGGTGTTCAGAACGGGGCGGAGCAATGTGGTGATCTCGCTCCCTTCAAACAGGAATTCCTGAGCCTCATCCAGGACAATCCAATGGGGACGAAACTTTTGCTCTCGGATCGGTCGCAGGGCACGTAGTAACTCGGCGACATAGTTACTGCGCGAAGTGATCGGATAGCGGCTCATATCAAGGACCAACGACACGCCTCCTTCGTCGAGGAGCGAGACAATGGCGGATGGTAGAGGAAGTGAAGCCCGATCACCTGTGACCGACACGAAGCGCGGGAGAACTTTCAGCCCGCGGAAGTCTCCCTCGGGATCGATGAGGAGGACCTGATAGTCCTCATGATGGAGTCCTTCTGCGATCAAACCGACCATCCAGGACTTACCGGTGGCCGAGTTGCCGAAGACTCCTAGATTCCGTCCCGCCAACCGCGCTGCAGGTACGCTGATGGGCGCCCCCATCTCTGTTTGTCCGAGCAGAAGCGGCCTCTCGCGTTTGAGGGGGATATCGAGAAATTGTTCGCTTAACGGATATGCTTCGAGAATTGCCAAGACGCCCTGAGGGCCAGGGGATTTGGCCAGTACATCCGCTGTGTCGATGACAGCGGGGACGGCATCGCCCACTGCGACCGACACCTCGGCCAGCGTCAGCATCGAGAGATCGTTTTCTGCGTCGCCGAAGGCCGCAACATTTCTGGGAGAGAGACCGCACAGAGCGAGCAGCCGTTCCAGACCCGAACCCTTCGTCGCTCCAGGCGGCAGCACCATCACGGCGCCCTTGTTATACTCAATCGAGGCGGTGCCTCCGTGAGTACTAAGGATTCGCCAGAGGGCTTGATCATGGGGCGTCCAAGTCGCCGCAATCGCCAAACCCTGTTCAAAGGGAATTCCCGCGTCTTCCATGGCCTTGAGCAAGCGTGGGTCCAGTTGCCCGAATGGGAGGTACGTCTCCCCGCTTGCCGTATGGGAGAGCACAGCACCGTTTTCCCACACGACACCGGCGAACAGTTCACCGAGATGGCCCAGTGTGACGGTCTCGAAACGGCGGCCGGTCACGAGGAAGAGTACGTACCCGCGTGCGCGGCATTGCTCCAGAGCTGCTTCGATTTCTGGAGAGACATCCCCGTTTACCGCAAGCGTACCATCGAAGTCGAACGCCAAGACACGGCGATACATACACGTTCCTGCGAGTTCAGATTATGGAGAACGCTGAGTGATATGAGCACCGTGTCAGGGGCTCGGGACTTGCCACTCACAAGTCAGCACTCGGTCAGGTACCGACGAGCATACGGTGTGCACTGATTACCTTCATCGTGTGCACGACATCGTCATATGACACAGCGGGGATGCTCCTTCCTTTTGCCTCTTGCGCTGCAATGAGAAAATCGTTCATCGCGATGATCCCCTGGAGTACCCCCTCTTCATCCACCACTGGAAGTCGTCTAACCCGTTCTCGTTTCATGATGTCCAGAGCAGTGTGGACATTGTCGGTCGGCCGGCAGGTGTGGACCTTCCCAGACGTCGTTTCCCACACGGTGATCTCAGACGGTGGCTTGTTCTTGGTGGCTGCGGCCATACAGATGTCGCGATCCGTAATCACGCCTAGTACACGACCCTCAACGTTCAAGACGGGGAGCGCTCCGCAGTCGCTATCCCACATCATTTTGGCCGCAGTGGCCAGATTTGTGTCGGGACCGCAGCATTGGGCGTCGCTGGTCATGATATCTTGGACTTTCATATCGGGCCTCCTTTTGCAGGAACGACGATTGATCGTCTTACGAGTTTGTGAGCCGGAATTACCTCACCAATCCCTCCACACCCAACGAGTGTGGCGAGTCCCATCCCACCGATGAGTGATAGAACGACATGCCTCACTGGACCCTCCCCGAATACGTCAGCTCACACGAGTTCCCTCTTCTTTCCACTGGAGCGGGAGACGCCGTTCCGCACAGCTGTTTACGGCTTCCTGAAATGTACACGCCGGTTTGATTGCCAGCATGCCTCACTGTGCTCGGTGCAGAAGGGGCGTTCTTTTCCATAACTAGTGACCTGGATGTTCGACGCGGCCATACCGTGTTTCTCCAGATGTCGTTTGGCGGCTTGAGCGCGCCGTTCTCCCAGGACGAGGTTGTAGGCGCTGGTGCCCCGCTCGTCGCAGTGGCCTTCGATCACGAGCCCTTGATCCAGTTCAGACTTGAGCAGGTCGGCAAGGCGATTCAACGTCGATCGGGCGTCTGCGCGGATCGCATACTGATCGAAATCAAAATACACGTCCGAGAGCTCGGCCAGCGGTTCGACTGGTGGAGGTAAAGGTTGAACCGAGGTTGGCGGCGCAACAGGCTCTTCCTCTACACGTAGCTCCGGCTCTTCCGGCTTCGGTGGAGGTACGACTTTCGTCTCTTCAGCAACAGGTACAGGAGAGGGGCTGGCCTGTAACGCTTGATCCCCTGCCGAGGTCACGATCCTCCGCCCGCCACAGCCTGACACGATCATGATTACAGCCAGCCATAACACAAGCGTACGAAACCGGCGACGAACCTGGGGGGACATCATTTCTCCTTCTTATCGAACGTGAATGGACCGAGCGATCAAGCCGTCAGGTATCTTCAAGTACGTGATCGTTGCCTTCTCGCCCACTTGGATATCGGCTAACAGGGCGGCCTGTGTACCCTTCATAATCTTCGTATCTGTGGCCACACGAGCTCCGACAACGAGCACTTCCTCATGGGGGGTCACGACTTCCACCACGATGATCGGTGGATCAACGTCGATATTCGTAGCGACCACTGTTCCATGGACCGTCCGCTGTATTGTCTCTCCCGACGAGCTCGTGACGGAAATTGCGAAACCCGCCAATCCACATACTAAAACCACAGCGAGCCGACACGCGTTCGTTCTCATCAGCACACCTTTTTCTTTCGTCCAGATGATTCGGTGCGGGATTTCACCAACCGTACCCGATACCTTGGCAAGAAGAGCGCCACGCCACGCCATGAAGAGGAAACGCGCAACTCGTTGAAAACTCCAAAGGTGGAATCGAAGGGTTCGTGTCGGAAATGAACCACGCTGAGGAAATCCGCTACAACGCTTCTCTCACTGATGTTGCGAAAGGACACATGGATTCTCGAAACGGTGAAAGCTCGGCAATTCTCTAATCCAACAATTACGTATCCTGTGGGGCATCCGAAGTCGGCGAGTTTGTTCCTCAAAACAATCGAGCGAGGTCACACAAATGGTCATCAAGTAATCGGCGGCACTCCAATTGCTCCTTCACAAGGCAGCTGGCGTGTTGCCGGACCTTGGCCCTGGCGCCTACCCTCTTGCGGGTTTTACCCTCATCGCCTTGTGGGGAGAACGGGCCGATAAGGCGGCGCGAGAATGGCTCTAATCATGGAGAAGCGGGAGCCGAGTCGAATGGTGGTCTGGGAGGCGTTTCCCTCGTGGGCACAGTTCGCTTGGCTCTATCTCATGAGCGGTCTCTCCGCCATCCGTGCGGCGCTGCTTCATAGATTCGGCGTGGGTGGATGGGAGATGTGGATGGTAGGAGCCGGGGTCCTGCTTGCGTGCGTCGTGGCCCTGCGGCGATGGGCACACTACGAACTCACGAGGGATCAGATCGTGGTGCGCAACGGTTACACGGGACGCGTGATTCAATCCATGCTTCTGAGTGATATCCGCGAAGTGACGATACGGCAAGGCTTCGTCGCGCGGTTCTTCGAAATCGGCACGTTGGTCATTCATTCACGGACCCCCGATCGAACGATCTCGTTACGGGGAGTGTGCGATCCCGAAGACGTGAAAATGCGCATCGAAGCTCTGGTCTGCTGAGTCTGGCGGGAGACCAATCTGGTGTTGACACGATGAAGATCGCGCTGACCGGTGATGTGATGCTCGGACGGCTGGTCGATCAATATGTCATACAGAACCGATCGGTGCGTCCTGAAGCAATCTGGGGAGACG
>CAYTAS010000020.1:0-42546 GCA_964435885.1 uncultured Nitrospira sp.
TGCAAGCCGGCGAGATGACTCGCGTCGGTCTGAAATGTCACATCCACCTCGCGCTTTAGCGTTTCGCGGAGACGCACCTTGATCCGATCTTGTTCCGTTCCTGGAAGGGGGGTTGCCGAGGAAACCGTGACCGGTTGGGTTCCTTTGGCTTGGTCCACGAGCTTGCCGAACGCATGGGCGATTTCAGGCAGAAATCCAACTCGGCTCTTCCTCACCAATTGACCCAGAAATGCCCTGCCGACTGGCGGACAGCCGAGCTTGTCAGCAAGCGCCGTCAGAACCGCGATTTTTTCCTCCACCCCGAATGCCGGCGACGCCACCACATGGCGCAGCTGGTCTGACTCCCTCAGGGCCTGACTCAAGCCGTCGAGAGTATTCCTGGTCACTTCGATGTTCGATTGATCGAGAAGCTCGAAGAGAGCCTGTGCGTAACGTCGCGCAACTGTTGTCTTAATCACCGTTCCCTACTCACTCTTGTTATTTTTGGACAGACCTGAGAGTTTCGTGCGAGTCACGAAGTAGAGGAGCGGAAGTTAGCATTGGGACCCATAAACTGTCAATACGATGTCGATGGATGATGGTCCGCGGCAGTCTCGTCTGAACTCGTCAGTGTATACTGAACTTTGAGCGGTCAGATTATTGATCGGCTGCCTCAGGATGGCGCGCGCACCTGGATGGTAAACGATGCGCCTGGAGTAGGCCATGCGAATTCGATTCGCCATACCTGCACTGGTGGTTTCTCTCCTGCTCGGTCTGCTTCACGGTCACGCGTCGGCCTATCGGGAATACTTCTCCCCGGAGCAGCGGACGCAGTTGGAGAACATACAGACTGTGTTGGTCCACGTCATCGCCCTTACGAATCAAGGCGAAGCGACGAGTACTGCGTTGGCTGACGTCGTCGTGCGGCGTCTCAACGACGTCGGTTATACAACCGTTCGCGACCCTGCCTCGCCTCATGATGTCGTCTTTCGCGTCAAATGCGAGCAGCGCAAGACCTGGGAAGGCACGGCAACAACGGGCGGAGATGCAGACCTTCCTGATGCTCCATTCCGCCTCTGGAAAGGACCGGCCTGTCAGCTGACCTACGTACTCGGTGGGATGAAGATCAAATGGCAGAAGGAAGTGCGAACGGAGTTTGAAGATGCCGTCGCCGCGGCACACGCGGCGCAGGCGACCGATCCCGGCGTCTATGCGATGACCAAGCTCCAGGAAACGCTGGAAACATATGAGTTTCCTCTCTTGTTAGCGGCAGAATGGGGCCATGCGGATCGCCTCCTCACGATACTCGATTCGCCGGATACTAGCTTGCCCCGGAAGATCAAGATCATGTCGCTCCTGGGAGACATGCAGGTCGATGAGGCACTTCCGAAACTGAAGGAAGCCCTTAAAGACCGCGATCTCGCCAAACAGGCGCTCTCCGCCATAGGAAACCTCGGCAGAGACGGCATCCCGTTGCTCATTGAGATGATGAGTACCTCGCCAAAGGTGGAGGTTCAGGCCGCGGCAGCAAAAGGACTTGGGCAGATCGGTGGAATTGCAGGAGACGCATCCGTGGTGCTCCCGCTACTGGCTAAGCTGCAGGACCCCAAGACAGATTGGGCCGTCTTGACGGAAGTCGCGTGGGCCCTCGGGAAGATTCCCGACAAACGCTCGATCCAACCGCTCTATGATCTGGACAAAAAGCTACAGGCGATTCGCGATCCTGACAACGTAACTCTCAAGAAACTCAAAGAAGCCGTGTTCTGGGCGATCAAGCAGTGCGATACATGGGACCAGTACAGCTGAGCCTTCCTGCTACACTTTCTCCAATGGCGAGATGCCATACTGTGCGTGGATCCAGGAAGTCTTTACGACGGCGTTCAATTAAGGACATCCCCACAGTTCCACCGGCTGAATGGGACAAGCGGCTCGCAACCTCCACCGTCTTGTAACCTTACTAGACTATAGCCAGGATCCGGCCCTGCCACTTTCCCTGCATACATTTTCTAATCATGAAATAAACACTTCTCCCTCTACATCATTGATTTGTTACTCAAACAGGGGTAGGTGTTAATTCAAACCGTCAGGTGGGCGAGATGTTTCCTCGAACATTTGTTCTTATCTGAGTGAGATTGAAAGAGGTATCGAAGGGCCGTGAACCTTAACGACTACGAGACGAAGTATTTTCCGATCTACAAAGCCTTCGCTGAGACGGTTCGCTTCATCTTGGAAAAGGCCATTCTCGCCGCTGTGAGTCTGCCTCGGCCTCAGTCAATCCAGTATCGAGCTAAAGAGATTGAAAGTCTACGGCGGCGACTGGCTGAAGAAGGTAGCCTGGACACAGAGACGCTGGAACGCGATCGGCGTGACCTCGCTGGAGCCCGCCTCATCTTCTACACAAATAACGATGTTAAAATCTTCGAGCAATCATCACTAATCCACGATAATTTCGAGATCGATCCCGAATCGACTAAGATCCACCACCCGACTCCGGAAAATCCACAAGCACAATACCGTGGAGTTCACTACACCGTCCGGCTTTCTGAGGATCGACTACGCCTTCCAGAATATTCGAGGTTTGCTGGCCTGAGGTGCGAGATTCAGATTCAGACCATTCTTGAGCATGCTTGGGCCGAGACCTCCCACGATATTCTCTACAAGACCAAGTTGGGAGATAGCTATGGTGGGAAAGCCATGAAGGGTATCGAGCGTCGATTTGCTCGAATCATGGACAAGTACCTGATCCCAGCGGGGTATGAGTTTCAGAAAGCTCAACAGGATTATGAACGGCTCCTGCGAGGCAAGGAGCTCTTCGACAAAGACATTACCAAGTTGCTGAATGATGCGCAGAACAACAACGAGCGTTACGAGATTCTGTCTGGCCTAAAAGACTACGCCCTTCCCACCTGCGACGACCGACAGACTGCCTACGAGGGCCTGAAAGGCCCCTTGCTAAGGACAGTCAAAGCCGCACGCTGCACGGGGCCCGTCCCTATAGAAGCGACCCGGGGAAATATGGAAGGCTTCCTCGCCGAAGCCGTTGTGTCGCTTGTATTTGAGATCATTGAGAGTCTGCGCTATGCCGATCCAATGGGAACATTGCAACTGCTGATCGATCTCTATCGCGGCGAACCGGACGAAGATATTCGTCAGCAGGCTGTGAACATCGTGAAAAAGTTGTCCGAGTACAACATCGACGCCTACAACCAGGTAGGGCCGATGCTCCAAACGGCATTAGTGGATTACCTTGCTGAAATGGACAAAGCCGAAGTGGACAGCGTTCGCCCTATCTCTCTTGCCGTCTGGACCGAAGCCATTCAGTCAGACATCACTGGTACTAGGTGGAAGGCTGACTCCGTCACCTTGAGTACGGGAGCATTACCCGCATCCGATCAGCTCAAGGAAGTTCGCGATAAGGCGCTCAAAGCTCTATTTGCAGCCTATGACCGATCCATCGATGACGCACAGAAGCGCACAATTCTTCTGGCGCTGGACGCCGCAACAAGGATTCCCCATAAGGGGCAATGTTCAAATGAACTCTTAGCTACAACGCTCAGGGATGCCACACGCATCGTAGAATTCGTCACGGAACGCGCTCAGGTTACGAGCTATGAGCTACTGCAGCACTTGGAACACCGATTCCTTTACGACTACCGACGGGCGAAGGGTTTTACAGAAAATCCTGAAAACCGATTCAATTGTCAGTCCGAAGCCAAGCGGCTTATCTCTGCTATCTTGAAGTTTCGTGACAAGATAAACGTCGATGCCCGCTTCGCCCAATATAAGGTTCTCGTGGGGTTTGAGTCTGTTTATTTTGATCATTGGGTGGATGAAGAGTTTGAACTGACGGGAGCCGACGAATATCGACGAAGGGAAGCGAACCGCTACATCGATGAGATCAACTCGGAGAACGAGAACGACTGGTTCAACTTTATTGAGCGTTGCGCCGAAACTAAGTCGATTGATCTTGCCACCTTTCCCGTTTTCGGCAATTTCATCAGCAAGCTCTCTGATTCTAAGCCCGAAGCAGCTGCGAGATTATTAGCAAGGGCTTCGGAAGACCTACGAACCTTCCTCCCTGGATTCCTCAATGGCCTTGCTTGGAGCAGCCGGGCTGATATCTACAAGAGGATCGTGGAGAGTGAACTTGAATCGGCGAAAAATCTTTCGGGCATCGCCTGGCACCTCCGCAGGTCAGATGTTAAGAAGCCAGATTTTGCCGCTCGCTTGCTTAAACGCGCAATTGAAAAAGGCGATCAAAGAGCTGTCACTGGCTGTTTCCTCTTCGCTTTGGAACATTACGAAACGGAAAAGGTTTCAGATGCAGACATATTTGTGAGTGACGCGCTCACTTTCTTGAATGACCGAAAGAACGCAAGCTGGGTTTCTGAGGGTTGGTTTTTCGAAAAGACGACAAGATTTTATGAGCAATTAACTCCGGAGAGAACGGCGCAGATCCTACAGAATCTTGGCTATCTCTTAAAAATTGACCATCGAGCTGAACGGGTTTTGGCTCGACTTGCCAAGCGCCATTTGGTAGCAGTTTGGGACTACTTTGGCGCTCGGCTGGCTAGGGACACTGCGGATGACGAGTCAATTGACTATGCAAATCGGTTCGAGGCAGTCCCGTTTCAGTTCCATGGTCTCGAAAAGGAGCTATCCAAAGATCCGCCGCTAGCAATCAGCAAGGGACTATCGTGGTTCGCTAAAGACCGACAGCTATTCCAGTTTCGAGGTGGGCGCCTGCTCAGCAATGTGTTTCCCAACTGCACCCCGGAGTTCGCTATCGCACTTGCCGACTTAGTAAAGGCTGGCAGTGATACCGAGGCGGATTTCGCATTGGCGATACTCTGGAACTATGACGGTGTCACTTCCGCCCACGTTGTGTTGAAGCAAATTGTGTCGCGATTTCCAGATGACCAGCACAAATTGAACGAGGTCCGAGTCAGTATCGATAACACTGGCGTAGTCAGGGGAGAATTTGGCTTTGCACAGGCATTACAGGCCAGGAAGGCAGCTTTGAACGAATGGCTGACAGACGAAAGACCTGCGGTCAAAGCATTCGCTGAAAAGCATATTGCAGAGCTCGACCTCATGATCTCATCCGAACGGCGTCGGGCCGAATCTAGAAGGGAAATGCGGAATAGGGACTATGAAGAAGACGACACCGACTCTGACAACAGTATTGATAGTAAAGGCACTCAGTAGCCTGATCGGGACCAGTGAGATTGGAGAGCAGAATAGGGCCATCCTGAATGTTGTAAAATGCTACGGAACCTGAAACCGCATCGCTTCACAAGAACAGCCCATGGGTGACGTTTACAACCTCCACCGCTTCCTCACCGCCCAAGCGCCCACCTACCACACAGTCCTCGCTGAACTCCGGACCGGAAAGAAATCCAGCCACTGGATCTGGTTTATCTTTCCGCAGATCGCCGGTCTTGGACACAGCAGCATGGCGCAGCAGTTCGCCATCGCCTCCCTCGACGAGGCCAAGGCCTACTTCCAACACCCTGTCTTAGGTCAGAGACTCCGAGAATGTACGCAGCTTGTTCTGGATGTGAACGGTCGCAGCGCTCAAGAGATCCTCGGGTATCCCGACAATCTGAAATTCCGATCCTGCATGACCTTGTTTTCAGCCGTAACCACCGACAACAACCTCTTCAAGAACGCCCTACTCAAATACTTCGACGGCAAACCCGACCAACTGACTCTCGACATCCTGGCACAACAATGAGCGAGTGAAGTAGATCCATGCCACCCTCACAACCTCGACCTCATAGGGGCTCTCAGAGAATCTTTCGTGAGGAAGCAGGAAAGAGAAAGGTGTCGGTTTGGTAGGTAGGCAGAAGGGTCGGCGCGTCTGTGACGCGCCGACCGATACAAGAAGGACTCTCTCCACACGCTATTTGCCCGTGGCGGCATCCTTGAGTTTCATGCCTTCTTCTTTCGTTTCCCCCGCGTTCTTCAGAGCATCCTTCGCTTTCATCTCCTTGGCGCTTTGTGTCGTCTCACCGGCTTCTTTCTTCACGTTCCCGGCTTGATCTTTCACCGTTTCGACTTTCTGTTTCATGGCACCCATGTCGACAGCCCATGTTGAAGGGGCAACACTGACCCCGACAAACGCCACCCCCGCACAGATCAGGCTTCTCTTCATCTTCATAGCAGACCTCCTCTCCCGTGGATGTCCGGATGATCGAGCAAGAGGCAGCACACGATCGCTGCCTCCCTCGATGAATCGGACTGTTCGGGTTACTTGACGATCACCTCAACCCGTCGGTTCTTCGCGCGCCCAGCCGCTGTGTCATTGCTGGCAACGGGATCGCGCTCTCCGTGACCGGCTGCCGAAAGGCTGGCCACGCCGCCGTCCCGCAGCGCGCGTGCTGCGCTTTCCGCACGCGCATCCGACAGTTCTTGATTGGATGGATACTTTTTCTTCAGTGCACCCTTGATCGGTACATTGTCCGTATACCCCGCAACATGGACCTCTTTTTCAGGAAAGTCTTTCAAGACGCCACCGACTCGGTGCAACGCATCGGCGCCACCCGTCCGCAATTCGTCTTGGCCTGAGTCGAAGAGCAGGCTCGAAGCCAGCTTGATGGTGAGCGCATCCCCGGTCTGACTCACCGACACCGTACCTTTGGAAATTTCCGGTTGGAGCGCTTTGATCAGATCGCGTTCGGCCTTGGTCAAGCTCTCTTTGCTCTGATCCAATAGCCCTTCCAATTCAGCGATCCGTTGATTCGCGGAGGCCAGCTCCGCGACGAGACGATCCTTTTCGTTCTGCGACTGGCCTAAGTCGCTCCGGGCGCCCGCGAGCTGGCTCGCAAGGGCGGCGACTTCCCCGTCACGCTCGGCAAGCCGGCGTTCCAACTCGCTCACACGGCCGCTCAAGGCTGCATTGTGCCTCCGAGCCGCTTCCAGTTCGTCGGCCAAACGATTGCGCTCTCTTTCAAGAGCCGCAAGACGGTCGGCCGTTGGATCAGATGCCGGCACTTGCGTAGTTGAGGGGCACCCGCTGCCTTGGTGATAGCCGTACCACTTTTTATCGATACAGACGGTGGGCTGCTTGATATACCCGTCGGGATGCTTGAGGGACGAACACCCTACCAAAGCAACCAGCCCTGTCAGTAGTATGAAGCCTGTGCTTGTTCGCATAGCGACCTCCTTCTTCATCTTTGGTCGTGATCTTCCAGATAGTGATGGGTCGGCATCGATGGCTGTCGCTATTGGCGGGTCTTTAACAGATCGCGGATCTCCGCCAGCAGTTTCTCTTCATTCGTCGCTTCCGGCGCCGCAGGTGGCGGTGATGGCGCCTCATTCTTAAATCGATTCACTTGCTTCACCAGCATAAAAATGACGAAGGCAATGATGAGAAAATCAAAGACGCTCTGCAGGAAGACTCCGTAATTGAGCGTGGGGGCCCCTGCCGCTTTGGCCGCAACCAATGAGGGGTGAGACGTATCTGACAGATTAATGAAGAGACTTGAAAAATCGACTTTGCCCATCAACAACCCCAGGGGCGGCATCAGGACATCGCTGACCATCGAGGACACGATTTTTCCAAACGCCCCGCCGATGATGACACCGATCGCCATATCCAGGACATTGCCTCTCATGGCGAATTCTTTGAATTCTTTCAACATCACGACACCTCCTCGTGTAAACACAGTTCAGGACAAGACTATGCGCGGTCTACCGCGTTCGAGTCGTATCGAACGCATACCCCAACGTCAATAAGTACAAATTGTCGGTATCACTCGTGCCGGCAGGCGGGCGATTGTTGTATCTGGTATTCACCTGGAAACCGCTCGTCAGACCTGCCAGAATTTTCAGGCGAACCCCGTTATCCATGGTGAAGAAGAAATCTGAAGCGTTTTGGACCGAAGGGAAAATTTCATTGTGGTGGAACAAGGTGATTCGATCGCCAAAAAGCGGCCAATCCCACTTCATCGCGACGCGACCGCGAAAACTAGCTCTGTCGTCGGTGATGCTGTTATCGCGATAATCTTCATTGAAATACGCGGCGCCGGCTTCGGTGTAAAACGTCATATCTTTAAATATTCCACCGAAGTCTCCCCGCTCGATCCATTGGTACCCCGGCCCGCTCGCGATTGCCGTTCTCAGCTTCAGATTCTGAAAAAAATCGTTTTCGACGTACGCCGATGCAAACCAGAACAGCCGTTTGGTGATGAAAAAGTCGAGCTTGATGGTTCCCCGAGCATTTCGCGCGATGAGGCTCCCGGCATTATCACCGTAGACGTATCGCCCCAGCAAGGTCAATCGGAGCTGTTCACTCCGGGCGATAAAGTCTCCGACGAGGCTCACATTGCGGAGTTGGCTGTTGCCGGTGGCCTGAGAATACCCCGCATTAACACTGCCGTTGTAGATGACCGGTGGTTGGATGACAGGGTTCACCTGAGTGACTGCGCTCATGGGAACCGTCATTGGGTCTCCACTGGGTCCGGTTTTCACTTTCATCGTCCCCTGTTCGCCCTCCTCGACTGTTCCCACTAACACCGTCCCCTCTTTTAAGTGAAAGGGAATCGGATGAGAGACTGCCAACTGGCTCACCTCAGACCATTTGACCTTAATAAGATCCTCCGCCAGAGGGCTCTTGATCTGGAGCACTCCGCCCACCATCTCGATCACTTCCCCATGAATGACGCTGCCGTCCTTCAACGTCACAACATCCATAGCTGGAGCCGCAGCCTTCTGCATCGGGGTCGAGTCATCAGTCGGAAACGCTGAGCTCACCGCCGTGGTCGTCAGAGACAGAACCACGATTAACAGAAGTGCGACGATGGAATGCTTCATTGACCCTCCTTAGTGTGTATACGTAATTATCTAGAGCTAATCAGCATTAGGTGTATAGCGACTTTTCCAAAAGAGCGCAACTAGATTATCGGGTTAATGGTCTTATTAGGTACCAACATGATTGCTATCTCTCCGAAGCATCTGCCCTGCAGACAGGATCCGAGAAGATTCCCCTACTGCTCCAGATCCTTTTCAAGCCGCACATAGTAACGTGCCGCTTCGGATCGTCTGGATATTCTGAGGCGCTTGTAGAGTTTTTGTAGGCGTGTTGCCACAACGGTCTGTGTCACATCCAATTCTACGGCTATCTCCTTGTTCGTCTTGCCTGACGCAACATAGGCCAGCAATCGAAGGTCGTCGCGGGAACAAGGGCCCTTCCCGGTTCCCGGTGCAGCCAAACCTTTGTCCTTGATCCACGTGAGCACCTGCTGCGTCACCTGTTCATCCACGATGGCTTGACCAGTCGCCACGATTTCGATGCTCTTTGTGACGGCGACCGCCGAGGCAGTCTTCAAGAGATAGCCCTGCGCGCCGGCGAGAATCGCCGCGCGCAGGAGGTCCTTACTGTCATGGGCCGTAAACATGAGCACTCTGATGCTGGGATGAGCGTCGCGTATTTTCTTGCAGAGCTCAATACCGCTCATTCGTCCCACATCGACCTCCAACATGACGACGTCCGGCCGGTGGGTTTGTATGGCTGTGAGCGCCTCGCCACAGGTGGTCGCGATACCCGCGACCTCGATGTGATGGCTCTTCGACACGAAGACCCTGAGACCATGCAAAGTCAGCATGGATTCGTCGATCAGCAAGACACGTATTGTCTTTCGCGCCCCCTTAGAACCAGTCATCGCAAGATTCCTATTGAATGGATTTCCTATTGGCTCGGTTGGCCTTGTGGGCCAGTCTGTGGGGAGATTGGCATTCATCGGCGCCTCGTCTGTTCGACCATGTTTTTAATAGTGGTTCGGTTGAGTCGTCGCTCTGTCCCGAGAACGGCGAGACAGTGGAGTACTCCTGGACCGCGTTTCCGATTCCGACCCGGTGGAGTTCAGAACCCTGCAAATGTCGACGAAGAAGTCGACGAACGAGCCGATGATCGATTCCCGATAGGCTTGGGCTTGCGATCCCGTCATTGATTCCCAGGTATCGTCGATGCGCCGGAGTACGACCAACCGATGGGTCTTCGTCTTCGGACAGGGCTCGGTCGTGAGTAGGAATTTCTGTCCCTGATGATTTTCGACGAGTAGCCCATGAGTAGTCATGTTGTCGCCTCTCTAGCTGGATACCGTGAAAGGATTCACCATCTCACCCAATCATTCCAATCGTGTCTCAACGGAACTCTTGCTAGATCAAACTTCATGCCGGATCAGGCAAGACTCCCATTCTCTTGATAATGAATAGGTTTTTATGCAACGGGGAATGACGGGTCTCGTCTGAGCTGTCTCATCCTGAAACAACTGGTTGTCTCAGGAGACAGCGAATGGCTTGCCTGAGACAGTGGCGGCATCGGAAATGCCCTGTGGTCATGAAGGTGGATCGATCGGAAGAAGAACGCCAAACCTCTTCTCAATCCGTACATTGAGGAGAGATGACGCGATCTTGTCGATCCCGTTAGCGAGGAGGAATATTGAGTTCCACAAGGCGGCGATACAACGTGGCCCTGCTGACCCCTAGTCGTTTGGCAGCCTCTGTTCGATTGCCTTTGGCATCTGAGAGCGCGGCAAGCAATCGCGATTTCTCATCTTGGTTTTGCAGCGGAACCCAGGAGGATGGACTCGGTGCGACCGAGGTTCCCACGACTTCCGGAGGAAGATCGCCGAGAGACACTTCCCTGCCCTTGCAGCTGATCACCGCAAACTCAATGGCACTGCGCAATTCACGTACGTTTCCGGGCCAGACATAGCTCATCAGTCGATGGAGCGCCTCCGGAGCTAGGCGTTCGACGGTCTTCGCGGTTGCGGCACAGATGGTCGTCAAAAATGATTGTGCGAGCAACGGAATATCCTCTCGGCGTTCTCTGAGCGGGGGAAGCTGGATCCTCGCCACACGGATCCGATACAAAAGATCCGCCCGGAACGAGCCGCGAACGACGTCTTCGCTCAAATTGTGGTGGGTCGCGGCCAGCACCCGCACATCCACTTTGCGTGGCCTGGCCTCCCCCAGTCGAGTAATTTCCTTCTCCTGCAGCACCCGCAAGAGGGCCGTTTGAACCGGCGTCGGGATGTCCCCGATTTCGTCGAGAAACAAGGTTCCACCCTCCGCGGCTTCGAACAATCCCTGCTGATCATTGACGGCTCCGGTAAAGGCCCCTCTCTTATGGCCGAAGAGCTGACTCGTGAGGATCGAATCGGTCAGGCCCGCGCAATTGGCGGCAATGAACGGCTTAGCTCGCCTTCCGCTGACTGAATGAATGGCGCGCGCGATCAATTCTTTGCCCGTTCCTGTTTCCCCTTCGATCAACACGGTGGTATCGACCGATGCCACGTCCCGGACCAGTTGATACACGCGCTGCATCGCCGGGCTCTTCCCTACGAGATCATGAAACGACGCCTGCTCGTTGAGCACGCGCCGGAGCGTATGGAGCTCCGTGCGGTCGTTCATCACGACAATCCGCCGACCTGGGTGTCGTGGGTCTTGGCGAATGGCCAATTCAATCCAAGTGGGATTGGGGGTCTCGATACAAAACGGTCCGACCACCTGGCCGTCCGCTGGAGCTTCGATCGCTTTACGGAGCGTCACGCAGTCCTGCTCTTCAAGGGGAAACGCCTCTTCCCACCCACGCTCCGCGAGCTCTTTAGCCGTGAGGCCCAGCAGTTTGAGGCCGTGATCACTGACAAACGTGATGCGCCCACGTTCATCAAGGACAAGCGCTGCGAGCCCGAGGTGTTGAAGCAGAGCCAGCGCATCGTCTTTCGCGCGTTCGCTGACTTCGAGCTGATTGATCAAGCGGGTCTTTGCCTTACGGTGGGACTTTGCCGTGACGTCTTCCGCAAGCATGCGTTCCCGTGCCCGTTGAACGATCGTTCGCATCTGCTCAAAGCCGGTTCCCAGGCGCTCGATGAGCAGAAGCGTTTTGGATCCCATCGTCAGAACCGTCGCTTCCATGGTCATGGCGCCGCACCGGGGATCAGATTCCGTCCATGGACCCGACTTCTCGATGGGGCCGGTTTCTACCTTCCGGACCGAATGATCCACAGCGAGATACTCGCGTAAGAACGGCGACCATTGTTCAAGGTCCAACACGGCGCCTGGTTCAGGACCGAACCGATCATGCCACCAATCGGGTGGAAACCCTTGAAGGTAAAACCTTCCCGTTATGTCATTCCGCTCAAACACTGCGATATCCAGCTTCGAAAGAACGCGGTTGAAGAGGGCGTCGTCGGAGAGGCCGGATTCGAACGGGTGGTGTGTCATGCGCGATTGTGAGAGGGGGGTGCAGCATGCACGATCTGAGTCGCAAGGCTCGCGAATACTTCTTCGACTCCGTAACCGAGTTTGGCGCTCCCCAGAAAGACCGTCCAGCCTCGTTCACGCAGGTGTTCGACGGCAGCCTCATCGATTTCCCACTCAGACCGAAGATCCGACTTGTTGATGATCGACACGAATGGGACCGATCCGACCGTTCTCACGACGGACTGTTGGAGTGTGAGCGCGATATCCACTGTCGCTTTTCTGGTGCCGTCCATGACCAAGATATACCCGGATGAGCCGAGCAAGTACGAGTCGCGCACGCGTTGGAATTCATCTTCTCCGAAGAGATCCCACAGGATGAGCATAACGTCCTGATCTGCAGCCGCGACGTGTTTCTTTTCGACCGTCACGCCGATCGTGGTCTGATAGTGATCCGAAAAGACGTTGCTGACGAATCTCCGCACGAGACTGGTCTTGCCGACGGCGAATCCCCCGAGCATGCAGATCTTTTTTTGCATCATGGTTGAGGCGTCTCTTTTCCCGAACTCACGGCTGCGAGAGACGCGCGCAGAGTCACCACTCGTTGATTCGCGCCGGTCCTTTTTGATCCCGGCAGGTCTGCTCGACCGATCCCCGCATGAAGAGTCATGGCTTCACCGATCCGATCCTCTGCCAGAATCGCAAACACCGCTCGTGCCCGCTGATGGCTCAGCTGAAGATTGAGTGCCGACGGACCGGTTTCATCGGCCGACCCGTGTATTTCGAGACGCACTCGGTGGCCAGATTGCCGTGCTGCCTGGTCTAATTCTCGTAGCGTCATCGACAACGCGTTCAGCGCAGGACGCTCGGACGATTCGACGGTCGACGAACCGGGACCAAAACGAATCACGGTGCGGTTGACCCGGTCGAGGAGAACCGGAAGAGAAGTCGCCACGACACCTTCGTCACGATAGCGGGAAATTCCTGGAATGAGCGGCGCCAGCCGCCTGGTTTCTCCGGCCCAGTCGGTCGAGGCATATCCGGTGGCAATGAGCGTGTCCCCATCGATCCGGAACGTGACGGTCTCCGGCGGTCGCAACATCGAGTGCGCTCTGGCCAGGACGAGCGGAGCATCCATCGCATAATAGGAGGACCACCTCTCTTTGACGGTGGAAGGATCGAGGCCAGCTTCGATCACGAGCGCCCTCGGATCTTTTGCCAGCAGATCACGCAACCCCTCGATATGATAGCCTCCCCACATCGATCGCGCCTGTGTGAGAACAATACCCGGCTCCTCCCGCAACCTCTCCAGAAGGTTGGACCATCGACTGTGCGTCTGATACGTCGTCCATCCCCACCAGACCGCCCCCAAGAGGAGCACGCCGATCAGAATCCAGAATTTCAGCGATGGATTCGCAACCGGCGGTTCATAGTGTGCCTGCAAACACCTTTCGAGTTGGGGTTGCGTCACTCTGAATGCGCCCGCATCTCCGACAAACCCGGCCAAGGTCTTTGCGTGCAGCGCATGGATGTGATCCAGCGCGTCATGGACATTTTCTCGAAGGCTCGCCGGCGGAGCACCTCGGATGACACAGGCCACATACGCCTGGGACCCTTGTTCGATCCACACGGTCCATTCACCGACTTGGAACTGGTCAAGCGTCTGGTCCGGCGAGGCGCCGAACGAATCTTGCACGTAGCTTTGGATGGCCGTCAGCATGCCGGATACAACGTGCTGATCCTGCACGACGGCTCCATCGCTCGCCACATGATGCAACAACAGTCCGGTCTCCCGATGGATCAAAAAGACCTGTTCGACGCGATACCGCAGCCGATGGAGCAGCACGACTTCCGCGAATGGCTTTCCCGTCCGCCACGCTTCCAATCGCCAGCGCAGGCCGCGGACAGACAGACTCTCGTCGAGTGTATGTTGAAAGGACTGCGTCATGCTCTGTAACGCGCGGGCGATGGCTTGTCGGATGGCCGGTCCCATGATCGGGGCGATGGCATCGACGATCGTTCGCGGCGATTTCTGCACCGCCGTGACGAAACCGTTCTCCACATAGGGAGTCAATGCGGTCGCCAACTGCGGGTCTCCTTCTCCACGAATGGCGAACGCATCGGGAAGGACTCTGCTGACATCGCCGGGCTGAACAATGTGGTTGTCCAATCGATCCCGAAGTTCGTCGAGCTGCGTGTGCTCGGGGGCCAACAAGAGGGTGCGGAGCTCGGTCCAGTCTTCGCGAACGGACTTCACTCCCTCCGGGATGGAGGATTCGCAGGCCGGTTTGTGGAGATCTCTAGACATCTGCGTCCATCGTCATTCGGACGGGCCCGGCAGACAAGCCCTCAGATGGCTTCGACCAGCCGGACGCACGCACAGCGAGTCGTGTCCGAGATGCCTGCGGTGACCTGGCTCATGAACGAACCGTGGGTGCCTCATCATCGGACAGTCGCTTGGCCGCTTCCATCAGAACAGCCGCAAGCGCGGAGCGATCCGTTTTTTCGGCACGAAGCTCATCGACGGTTTGATTGAAGGCCGAGGTCGTTTCCGCCTGGCGAGCACGAACGTCGTTCGCCAGTTCCGTGGTGCGTTCTGTCAATTGCCGCATGAGGTGGGCTTGCGATTGAGCGCACTGATTTTCGAGTTCGCGCGCCTTGTTGTTCAGCGTGGTGGCCACCTGTGCCAGCTCCTGCGCCAGCTTCGTGACCGACTCCCCTCGAACCTCTTGCTCTTGTGTGAGCCTGTTCGTCAGATCTTCGACTTCTTTCTTGATATACGACTCAAGACTCTCAAATCGCCGTTTGAGATCATTGCGCAGATCGGCGGCTTCGCGGATCAAGTGTTGCTCAAGTTGCGCAAATCGACGGTCATGCTCGCGAGCTTGCGCGCCGAAGAGAATGTCACGAATCTTGTCCAGTTTTCCGCTGGCTGACGGATCATCGGCATGCGAAATGTCGCCTTCTTGGTTAGGATCCACCGCTTGGCTTCCATGAGTCTTGATGGGTTGGCTTTTATAGGTTGAGGCGCTCATGGTTTGACCTCTTCATTCTGGGTCGCAAGGAACTGCGTCACATCTCGACCAGCGGTTTGTGACGAGGCCATCCTCGCGCACCTGTCATTAGTTTGCTTTCCTTGATGTTCTCGATTCAGGCGATAATCCTAGCACCGGCGCACGCACGCAACAAGCCCAAATCTGTGAGGCTCGTTCTGAAAATACCCCCCTCACCTTCGCCTCTCCGCCCAGCGGGGGAAAGGGTTGTGGTGAGGGGCATGTTCATGCTGTAGGGTGGGCCGAAGGCCCATAGGGACTGTTCTGAATGGACACGGGAAGATTACGAGAGGCTGGCCCAGGAGGTCCGATCGTTCAGGAACTGGGCAACCGTCTGTTATCGGCCGAACAATCCTTTGAGAAGTTCCTGCCCCTCTCGCTTGAGGTCTTCTGGTTTCGTCGTGCCTTTGAGCAGTTCACCGACCGCCTCTTCCACTTTCTTCTTGACCTGCTCCTGCACCTTTCCGGCCAGGCCTTTGACATCGACTCCGTATGACGGGGCCTGCGTGGTGCCGGTGATAGTGAGCGGAAGGCTGAGCCGGCCGTCTTTTATCGCGATCCTCACGACGGGCGAGGCGCCGGAGAGCTTCTGGCTCACCGGCTGCGAGAGATTCAGGTTGACGAGCAAGTTCAGTTGTTGGTCGAATCCGATCGTGCCGCCGCCCGTGGCCTGAAAGTCATGGCTATCCATCAAGAGATTCTGCAACCTGACGACCCCCTGCTTCACGGCGAGATCCGTCTCGATCGTCGAAAAGACCGTGGCCTTGGGATCATCGATTGAAATTCCCGCCACTTTCAGCGCGGACACCACTTCCTGGAGAATATTCACGCCGTGAACCTTCCCATTCTTGACAGCCATGTGCCCGGTGCCCTGCAAGGCCTTGGTCAAATCGGGCAGAGAGAATCCTCGTCCTTGTACCGATAGGTTCGCACCGGCCGTTCCACTGACGGAAACCGGCGTCTCAGCGACGGAGGCAAGCGCCGGACCCAGCTGCAGGCCTTCGATCGTTACGGCTCCATTAAACGGGGGCGCCTCAGACCCCGTGACGAGTTTGCCGTTCCCTTTCACCTGGCCGTCGAACAGTTGAAATGACAACGAATTCAGCTTGACCTCTTTCCCTTTAAGCTCTGATGTCACCTGAAGATCTTTGATCTCGACAGGCTTTTTTAACAAGGCCGTTCCTGGAAGATTGGCGGCATTGATCATCGGTGCACGAATCGTAGCCGTGGCGTTCAGGAAGGCCCCTTGGCCTTCGACGGCCAGATCGACGCCGACAGCACCGCCGATCGACACCGGCACGTCCGCGACAGCGGCAAGCGCCGGTCCAAGCTGCAATCCCCGGATCGTCACGGTTCCACTGAACGAAGAGGTCTCAGATCCGCTGATCAGGTTCCCGTTCCCCTTCACGTCGCCGTCGAAGAGTTGCAGCGAGAGCGCATTCAGCTTGACCTCCTGTCCCCTCGCTTCGGCGACAATCGTTAAATTCCTGATGTCGACCGGTTTCTTCAGCGGGAGGGTGACCGGAAGGTTTGCGGTATTGATCGCCGGTGAGGTGATCGTGACCGTGGCATCATGGTCGACGGCTTTCCCCATCACGGCAAAGTCCGTCTTCCCTACGCTCAGCTGGAAATTGATGGCCTCAAGGTCCATCGTTTCTTTCAGCGGACCGAACGAACCGTCGAGTTTCACCGGCACATTGAAAGGCTGTACCAGCGCCGCGAAATGAAGGTTCGGCGTGTGGCCGAGTCGAACCTCGCGCAGGAGCAACTCCAGGTCTTGCAGCACATACTCCGTTGGTTGCGCAGCTGATTGATCCCGGTAGGTCAGTTTCCCGCCGTCGATTGAAACCCGGTCCACGGCCAACAACGCCAGAATCTTGAGCGGCCCCTCAGCCGACGGAACCGGTGCGCGCGAGGGCACCTCAGGCGCCGCAACCCCTTTCCGCCCGATCGTCGACACGTTCAGGACGCCTTTCTGATTTTTGATCGCCGTGATGACCGGATTGTGCAATGTGATTTCTTCCACTTCGACTTGACCGCTGAGCAACGGCATGAGCTTGACGCCCACATCCAAGGAGGAGAGCGACGCGAACGGACCCGCATCAAACGACGGGTCGTCCAGCACCGTAAATCCCGCCACACGCGCGCCGATCCTCGGCCAAATCGTTAAACGGATATCTTCCAGCCGGACCTGGCGATTGAGGGCTTCTTCGATGATCGGCTTGTATTGGTCTTGATATTTATTGAGGTCGATCAGGAAGGGAAGCGAAAGCAGCCCTCCGACGAGGATGACGACTAAGACAAGCAAGCCTATTGCGATTTTCATCGGCCATCGCCTCCGGGTGAAAGATAAGTATATAAACGGATTTTTGGTGAGTCAAATTGGCAGGGACGACGACTTACGATATGAAGCGTTTCTCATGCCCAGTTTTCTAACCGTAGACCCGGAACACGCCGAAACTCGCGGAGGTTGTTGCTGACAAGCCGCACTCCGAGACTCAACGCATGAGCGGCAATGAACAGGTCCATTGAACCGATCGGCGTTCCCTTCGCCTCAAGTTGTGCACGTAACCGCCCATATGACCAAGCTGCCGCCTGATCAAACGGAGCGATCTCCAAAGGAGCTAGAAACTGTTCAAGCGCATGGCGATTCTTGGACACATGACGACTTTTACTGACCCCATAGGCCAACTCCGCTGCCGTGATGCTGGAAATGCCGATCTCTCCGACCGGCTGCGACAGGAAGCGTTCGATGATGGTGGGAGGCTGTTGTTTAATGAGGTAGATGCAGATGTTGGTATCCAGCATCACCTTCATGCGAAGGAAGACTTTCGTTTCTGGACCGGAAGCTGCTGCCTTCCCTCTTCCATGAAGTCGTCGGTAAACATGGCCAGACTGTCGGCAAACGACTGCCATGTCTGCTTCTTGGGACGAATAACGAGCGTATTGCCCCGGCGTTGAATCTCGACTTCGTCGCCCTCCATCTGAAATTCGCGTGGGATTCTTACCGCCTGGCTGTTGCCGCTCATAAAAAGCTTGGTCTTCTTCCGCGTCGCCACCGTACGCCTCGCTTAAATCGAATGTATATACGCGATGATATACGGTGGCGTGTCCTCTGTCAATCGAGAGGCAGGTGTAACTGACCTGCGCGCGAACTATCTCAACGGTGCCATGTTCGGCAGGAACACTTAGGCCACCAATTTGGCTTCGCTCGACCTTTTCCACTTCGTCATTGCTGCCCAAGTTGGGCGCTGAATGCCACATGCTGCGACACCCAGGAATGCGAGACCAGACCTCAATTTATGCCAATTTGTGCTCAAAAGTCTGGCGTGCAATCTTAACAACCATGGTATGCGATGCACTCTTATGCGGCCTGCGCTGAACCTTGCTATCCTACGAGACCTTGCTCGCGAAGGAATCGGTAACTTATCAGGTACCCTGTGTCGATGAAATTAGCAAAAACCGGAAGTTGAAGAAATGATGATAAGGGAACCAGGGGAGAATAACAAAATGTAGCGAGAGTCTTTTATTGCGAAGTCCCGACTGAGAAAGACGGTTTCTCTCCGCAAAAGCGTGTTTTACGAAGGGTATGGCGCACAAAGGCGTTTCACGCGGCCGTGCCGATGAGACGCTCCAGCGGGATGTGCTGTTTGCGATGAAATCGGCGGATCATGTCCAGGGAAAGCAGCCGTTTCTTGATCAGGATCTCCGAAACACCCCCCCACTGAGCACGACTTCCAGACCCTTGCAGACATTCGTTAACTCATTGGTCGCCCAACATAGATCTGTGTTGGGCTTTCGGAACCAAACGTAGCCAACGCGCAGAACCAAGCTCGTCGCTGAGAAGCGCTTGAGGGGCTTGCATGGAGCAAGCCCCTCAGTGCCTCTTAGCGTTTCTTCCGGTTCTGCAAGTTGCCGGATCGCACCTGGCAGGCCAGCACGTCACAAATAACGCGCGTGGCCATGAGAGACGTAATCTCCGCCGCGTCGTAGGGCGGGGAGCATTCGACGATTTCCATCCCGGCCAGCGGCTTCGTGT
This sequence comes from uncultured Nitrospira sp., assembly GCA_964435885.1. Classification (GTDB taxonomy): domain Bacteria; phylum Nitrospirota; class Nitrospiria; order Nitrospirales; family Nitrospiraceae; genus Nitrospira_D. The sequence goes on from CAYTAS010000020.1 coordinate 19,279, forward strand.
CCGCGATGATCTGGAGAAACTTCAGGACTTCACGCGGCAGAAACCCACCCGGCTCCGGCCAACCGGTGCCGGGCACGAAGGCCGCGTCCAAGCAATCGACGTCGAAGCTCAACCAAACCGCATCCACACCATCAAACGCCACTTCGAGCGCCTGATTCGCAGCATTCTCGATGCCCATTTCCACGCAGTCGGTCACGGTCATAATCGTGGTTTGGCGTTCACGGCCGGACTTCACGCCGGGCCTGGGCGCTTGCCAGCCACCGATGCCGATCTGGACGAGATTCTTCGCCGGCACGTTGGGGATATTCGTCGCGTGAAACCAGGGTGTGGTATGCATGCGTTCATCGAGATCGGTCTCCTGCGTGTCCACGTGCCGGTCGAAGTGAAGGATGCCGAGCTTCTTGCCGTTCATATTCTGCGCTACGCCTCGCACGGTGGCAAAACCCAGGGAATGGTCTCCGCCGAGCACGACGGGAAACGCGCCGCTTGCATAGACATGCCCCACGCCTTTACTGACTTGATCGAAGGTCTTCTCGATGTTGCCAGGAATGGTAAAGACGTCGCCGAGATCGCAAATGGACACGGACTCCCGCAGATCCACGCCGAGCTCGAAGCTGTAGGTGCCGTACAAGGCTGAGATCTTACGGATGCCTTGAGGCCCGAACCTGGTGCCGGACCGATACGTCGTGCCCCCGTCGAACGGCGCCCCGAGAATGGCCACATCGTATTGACCGCACTTGCGGACGTCTTCGACATAGGGAGCCTTGATAAAGGTGTTGATGCCGGCGAAGTGGGGAAGCTCCCCTCGGCTGAATGTGGGAATGCTGCGATCTTTGATGGAATCGGCTCCGGGCAGACCCAATTCCAGCCCTCGCGCGATTTCTTCTTCATATTTCGCGGTCGGCAGCAGGGCCTCCGCCTCTACCGCATATTTCGCCTCCGGCCCGTATTTGTCATGCAGTGGAACCTTGCCTTGGTATGTTCTCTTTTTCGCCATGATGACTCCTTTCTATACGATGAATGGATGCTGACATTGCATGAAACGCTCCTTGCAGCACGAGACGTGGCTATCCACAGGTCTTTCATTCTTGAGTTGGGGCGGACTCGCGCGCGCGCATCGATACGTCGCTCCTGGTCGCTCTCGCGACCAGCAGATGCAGCGTGGTCATCCCTAAAATGCTTCCGAGCACCAGCGGCACGGCCCAAAGTTGCCACCAAGGGGCGTTGGGCGCAGTCGCATAGGGACGTGGCCATGCGATATTGATCAATTCAAAAACCGACCACAGAAATGCCGCGATATTAATCAGCAACCCCCAAACTCCCAGCTTCAGGTGACCCAACGACGGGTCCCATCGACCAGTGAGACGCGTGTAAAGTCCGACGCCCGTGGTCATGGCAAACATGGCGTACAACCCGCCCGTGCCGAACGCCAGCACCGTGGCGACCGCTTCATCGTTGAGGCCGAAGAGCAATCCGAGCGTCGCCAGCAGCACCGTAAACAGGACGGCATTGTGCGGAGCGCCGGCGACAGTGACCCGGCTGAGGATGGCCGGCATACTTCCCTCGCGCGCCATCGAAAACACGATACGGGATGTGTACCGGACCATGGACGATCCGCAAGCCAGAAACGCAATCATGACGATGGCCAGAAACGGGGTTTCCGCCCACGCTCCAAAGTTGTCGACGATTACAGGCGTGACAGGATCCGATGCGGCGCTTGTTTGCTCCAGAGTATCTCGGTTGAAACTGAGCGTGAGGGCGGCGGAGTTGAAGAGCACCACGCTCCCCACCATGCAGAGAGAGAAAAAGATTGCGCGTGGCACCATCCGTTTGGGCTCGTGCGTTTCTTCGGCGATGGTCGAACAGGCATCGAACCCGATGAACGCCCAACCGGAAACGGCGAGCGCCGCCAGAAACGCGGCGGTCCGGCTGGGAGCGGTTCCCGTTCCAAGATGTGCGAACAGCTCGCTGAATTCATGCTGCCGGAAAAAGAGGAACAGCAGCAGCGCGACACCGAACGAGCCGACGATTTCCGCATAGACTCCCAGGGAAACGAGGTACTTAAAGACCGAGACGTGGACGAGGTTGAGGACGGCGCAGATCAGCATGAATGCCGCTCCCCACATCACCAAAGTGACTCCTGTCCCGCCGGCTGATCGGAAAAAAATCGCCATCCAGACACCGCCGGTGTAGGCGGTCGTGGTGACCATCGCGATCGTGGAGCTGACGTAGATGGCCCCGGCGTACGTGCCGGTGGTTGCGCCTCCGAGCTGCCTGGCCCATTTGTACGCGCCTCCCGCGATCGGAATCTGAGAGGACAGCTCCGCATACACGGCCGCAACCAACAGCTGCATCACCAGACAGAGCGCCAGCGCCGCGAACCACCCGCCGCCTGTGACGATCGTCTGGACCCCGATAATGGCATAGAGCCCCGCAACCGGTGAAACGGTTGCAAAACCAATAGTGAGGCTGTTCCAGAGACTGAGGCTGCGGTGGAGTGTCTCGGAAGCACGTGGAGCGGTAGCAGAGAGAGCCGTATCCTGACTTTCGTGACTTATCATGACAGACCTCTTTGACTTAGCAGCAGGTCTGATTGATCCGGTAGAGAAAGATTTATAGGATGGAGATGCATAACGAAGTCTCCTGCTGGAAGGTTAATTCCCAAAAGGCCATGTACCGTCGTACATGATCTCCCGGGTTTTTATCCCTCCGTGGAGCCTCGTTATGCGAGGCCGAAAACTCTTGGACCAGACACTCCCTCCTGCAAAAAAGGAAGCCGGAACCCTAGTTTTCCTTTTGGAACTGTTTTTTCGGAGATCCTATTGACTTGCCGCACCGAAGTCAAGGCTCTAGGGGAACACCGCGTCTTCGCCGGTGACTCTGCATGTATAACCTTCTTCATTCCCTTCCTTCTTCCTGCTCATCTATCTCTGAGATGGTGCTGCTTCACTATGGCCTTGCCTCGATTGACTTTTTTTGTCCCTGGCGAGTAGGGTCCAGGATCAATGGTTTTCAAGTGAGGGAGGAAGTCGGATGCAGATTCAGGTCAATACGGACAACCACATCCACGGACGGGAAGACGTCGTCGCCCTTGTCCAGACCAGCGTCGAGGGGGCAGTCGGTCGATTTCGGGATCGGATTACACGGGTCGAAGCGCATCTCAGCGATACGAACAGCCACAAAACAAAGGGTGACGATATCCGATGCGTGCTTGAAGCCAGGTTGGCCGGTCACCAGCCCATCGCCGTGACCCATCAGGCCGCCACAATCGAGCTCGCTTTGAGCGGAGCAGCCGACAAGCTCGAGCGGTCGGTGGAAAGCACTCTCGGCCGGCTTAAGGAGCGCTAATTGTGTTAGGAAGCCTCATCCCGTTCAAGCAACGCTTCTGGCTGGGTTGATGACGTCTCTACGCTATGACACCTCCGGCTCCCTCACCGGCTTCTGACTTTCGCTTCTTGCTCCTCATCATCCCTCCGCTGTTCATCCTGGTGCTTGCAACCGGTCTGTTTGAGTTCAGCTCCAACATCACAGTCGACGACTTTCATCGTCTCAGCGATCGGCTCATGCATTCATCACAGGAGGCTTCGGAGCAGGCGTTCAACGCCATCCATTTTCTGGTGGAGGTCAAGTCGCGGTATATCTGGCTTACCACCGTCGTGCTGGTATTGGTGGCCGGGCTGTATGCCTTTCTCCTCTGCGCGATGCTCATCTACCAATGTCACTCGCGGCCTCGGTTGCTGGCCGTCACCGCCGTCGGACTGGCCTTTGCTTTAGGCGGCGTGGCATCCATCTGGGCGCTGGATGAAACCCATACGCTCTACCGGGCCGTCTTCGGCTTCAGCTACGACAATCTCCGCCAGGCTGGACCACAGCGGATCAGCGAACAACTCTTGCGCTATGTCCTGGTGGTGGTATCCGTCGTGAATGTACAAGCCCTGATCGTCTCCGTGGTGGCGCTGCTGGCGGCTTGCAGCACCCTCGCGCCGCCGACCTCAGGCCTGCCGCCCGATTCCACGTTCTACGCGTTACAGATGACGCGATTGAAAGAGGTGCTGACCGCGGCCTCGGCGATTCTCGTTTCCGGAATCTTGCACATGGGAGCCTGGCTACGATGGCCTGCCGCGCTGGTGACCGACAAAGCCGGGCAAGAGGCGGTGCTTGGGACGGCGCTCGCCATCACCCTGTTTTGGGGTGTCACGTTTACGCTGATGTTGGTGGCGACCTACCTGCCTGCCGCTCTCGTCCTTGCGAGACGCGCCGAGGCTCTACTGCTGGAGGGTTCGTCTGAAGCGACGGAACCTGAACAATGGCTGAAGGACCATGGCTTGTTCCTGTCGTTGCAGGAACACTTGCCGCAGTTTGGCTTGATCCTCGCCCCGCTGCTTGCCAGCCCCTTGAGTTCCCTGCTGCTCGCTCCGCTGAGCCCGACGGGGTAGCATCGGCCGTGAAAAAGATTGTTACAGTCCGCTTCTTTGCCTGGCGTTCAGGGACTGTCCTCAGGTGGAGGGTACGACTTGAGGAAACGGATTCTAAGAGTCAGCCGTAAGTCTCGTGGACTCGCCGAGTTCCAGTAAGTTGGATCCCGGCTTGTCTAGAAACGTCAACAGGGCGATCAGCGCCATGCCTGCAAGTAACCACGCTAGCCCGGCAACCCATCGCCTTTGGCAAAAGGCAAACAGACCCATCATCAGCACCACGCCACCGACGAGTCCGGCAATCCCGGTACCGAATGAACTCACCTCGTCCTCCTCCCTGCGCCGAGACCGCACCGGCGCAGTCTGAACGGTCGTGAACCGGCGTACGACACTACCTCACGGCCGTGCTCCACTGAACCGGCCCATATTGATTACTTTACACCACCATGCAGGGTGACGAAACAGGCCCAGATCCTATAACGCTTCACCGTCGTTTCTCGCAATCTCCTCCATTACCGGCAGGCGAAGTGGCAATATTCAATGGGACTGGGAGGAGCCTGCAAGGCCATCGTGATGGCGTCGATCTCGTATCCGATGTCTTCCAGATCGCTCTGCGCACGGATGAGTTCTTCTTCGGTCACGTACGCGACGGTGTCGGGAATACCGTTATCTTTCATCGAGCGCAGGATGGCGCCCAAGGTTTCGCGCTCTTCCGGCGGCATGTTCGTTCCAAGAGGAAATTCTAGCCGTCGGCGATAGGGGCTCTCAAATGTTTCGTTCAACGCTCGGATGGTCTTCAGCGCAAGCCGATCCTGCTCCCACGGTTGGAGCTTCGGTCCCGCGGAAGGATGGGTCGCCAAGAGATCCATGAGGGTGATCGCGTTCGTATTCAGCGACCGTCCCACGAATTCCCGTTGTGGCTCGATGGTCGTCGTGGTCATCCCGACGTGCTTCGCCACGGCCTCGACCAGGGCGAAGTTGATCATGAAGCTGTATTGCCCTCCGAACTGGCCGTAACACGGTTTCTCTGGATCGTTCAAGACCTTGATATCCGACGTCCCCGCATCGAAGGCGCTGAATCCAATGGCGTCCGGAGCCAGGAGCCGCTTCGCCTCCTTGAGCGTGGCGAACGCTCCGACATTGACGGGCACCAAGACATCGTGGTCGATGCGCTGGAGAAACTCGACGATCGTTTTCCGGTAGGGCACGTCTTTCCACTCGACCTTGCGGTACTCCTTCTCCCACACCAATTCATCCAGAAAGGGCGGAAAGGTCCTGAGCGCGTCGAGATCCTTGGCTTGGAACGCTCGGACGAATGCCGACCAATCCTCAATGGTCGCATGCAACGTTTCGCTGAGGTTGGGACGAATATACTCGTCTTCAATCTCGCCTCCGTGTTTTGCCAACAGCTTGGTGGGCAGGTCGTTCCACAGTTCGTTGCAGATGATTCGATCGACCGTTCCATCGGCCATGCCTGCCAGATGTTCCACGGACCCACGGTAAATGTCCGCATGATCCCGATGGGCCGCCAGGTCTGAATGCGCCAAGGCTCCGTCCAGCATTGGCTGTTCCCAATCGATCATGACATAGCGCAGACGCGGGTAGATGAGCCCCTGTGTATCCAGTGCCTTGAGATGGCTGAGGAAGCATGCGGCCAGGTTGCCATTGCCTGGACCCAATTCCAGAACCGTGAGGCGAGACTCGCTGGACGAGCGCAACTGGCGCGACAAGTCCGATGGGCCCGACGAAGTCGTCTCGCCTTTCCCGCTTTTCGCGCCCTTCTCGCGCTTTATCACCTGTTCGTAGTAATCGGCTGCCAGCGCATGAGCCAGCCGGAAATCCGCCGATGCGAAGGTTTGGTAATAGGATCGAAGCTTGTCCCCCCGCAACCCATAGAAGAGCTGGTTGAGATGAGTCTGCCACTGATCGAGCGGCTTATAGTCTCCGACGAGTTGAGGGATGGCATCCGCGTCTTGCAGCATGTTGTACGGTCACCGTTGATTGGGTTTGATCAAGAAGCCATACGGCAGGCGAAATCCTAACAGATGGCCGGAAAACGCCGCAATGGGCACCTCGCTCAGTTTATTGACAGTACTATCTCAACAGGTGTAGCAGACAAGCATGTCCACCCGGCCGTCATTGTGCTCCTGGATGCTCCTGGCGGCCTGGCTCTCGTCCGTTCTGGTTGGTGGAGCCGAAGAGCTGCCCATCACCGAAAACGTCCCAATGTCCGAGTTCCAGAACCGGTCCGACGAGGTTCCAGCCTATGATTTTGACGCTCCCCCGCAGGGCATGTTCCGTTCGATTGTCATGGCTGAAGGATTTGAAGAACAACTGGGGTGGCGCCGAACTCATGAGATTACACCGACTAAACCGACTCACGAATTTCCTGTCGATGCCCGGGCCATTTATATCGTCTTCTCTCTGCATCAACACTACCAAGCGTTCAAAGTCTTCGGACGGTGCAGGCCTGAACAAGTTTCAGGCCTTGATTCAGACACCATCGTCGCCGAAGACGCGATGCAGATCGCCTTGGAGGATGACAGCGGCTATTTGATATTGGCTTCCCCCGCAAGCGGCTGGAAACCGGGACGGTACAAAGTTGAGATTCATGTCGGGGAACAGGTCAACGAGATGAGCCTCATGGGTACGATGCGTTTCACCGTCGTGCACTCCGGAAAATAGTTGGACCCATGCATCAAACACCGTGGAAAGCATGGGGTTTCCGAATCGGAGCTTCACAGCCTGAGAAATCAGGCCGCTTGGTCCTTGCCAAGGACAATGGGAAAACTCACCCCCTGGCACAGCTATTCTGACGAACTATATAATGGCTCTTTTTCACAAGGAGGGAGCGCCTGCCCATGGCATCGCCTGATGTTCAAAATGAGCGGTGCCGCACACTTCTGGAAGTTTCGGAATCCATCTCAGTCCATCACAGTTTGACAGAACTTCTGGGCGCTCTAGCCCAGGAGTTACCGCGCGTTACTCCAAGCTCCTCCATCACACTCGCCTTGCATGACCATGACCGAAACGTCATGCGGCTACACCTATTGGAAGCCGCTCCGCCTGTCTCGGCCTTACCTCAAGGAGAATTCCCGATCGAGAGCATTCCCGAAGGGTGGGTCTGGCAACATCAGAAGCCTTTCGTATGCACGAATGTTGAACTCGAAACTCGCTTCTCCCACATCATGGCGAAGACCTGCATGGCAGGCATCAAGTCGTTCTATGTCGTTCCGATCACGACTGCGCACAGGCGGCTTGGGGCCATGGGCGTCGGAACCAAAGAACCATATCACGATGAAGCCGCAGAGCTCGACTTCCTGCAACTAGTCGCCAAGCAAGTCGCTGGTGCGATTGATATCACACTGAATTTTGAACGTGTGCATCAAGCGGAACAGGACATGAAGCGTCAGTTCGAGCGGGAGCGCTTGATGCTGGAAATCAATAATGCCGTGGTATCGCACCTCAGTCTCCGCGACCTACTCAAAGCCATTTCCCTCAGCCTACGTCGTGTCATTCCACACGACGCGGCCCTATTGACACTCCACGAGCCCGGGAGCAACCAACTTCGTCTTCACGCTCTGGATTTGCAGATGTTTGGCACAGTCCCTTTTGAAGAGGGTGTGCTCATCTCGTTGCACGACACGCCCGAAGGGCATGCAATCTCATCACGCCAACCGGTGGTCGTTGGTCCCGTTGTTGATCTCACACGATTCTCTTCCCCCTGGGTCCGGCACGCGGTGGAGAACGGCGTCAGGTCGGGATGTGCGGTTCCGCTGATCACGCACGACCGTACAGTTGGGGCGCTGAGCGTGGTGAGTGCCCAAGAAAATGGGTTCGGTGAAGCGGATGCCTGGTTGCTCAGCCAATGCGCCAAGCAAATCGCTATTGCAGTCGAGAACGCCCTGGCATATGAAGAAATCGCGAATCTGAAAGACAAGCTCAACAAAGAAAAGCTCTATCTCGAAGATGAAATCCGAAGTGAATTGAACTTTGAGGAAATTATCGGCGAAAGCCCCGCCATCAAGCAGGTGCTAACACAAGTGGGCATCGTGGCGCCCACTGACTCCACGGTACTAATTCTTGGAGAGACGGGTACGGGGAAAGAACTGCTCGCCAGAGCCATCCACGACCGAAGCAAGCGACGAGAACGGACCTTCGTGAAATTGAATTGCGCGGCAATTCCGGCGGGGCTTCTGGAAAGTGAGCTATTCGGTCAGGAGCGGGGAGCTTTTACCGGAGCGATCGCTACGAAGATAGGCCGGTTCGAACTGGCTGACGGCGGCACCCTTTTCCTCGACGAAGTGGGGGACATCCCCCTTGAACTGCAGTCCAAGTTACTCCGTGTGCTGCAGGAACAGGAGTTTGAGCGGCTAGGTAGTACAAGAACCATTAAGGTCAGCGTGCGACTCCTTGCTGCCACGAACCGGGATCTTGCCGAAATGGTCCATGACGCTCGGTTTCGCGCGGACCTGTACTATCGGCTGAACGTCTTTCCCATCGTGAGTCCATCTCTTCGGGACCGCTCCGAAGATATTCCGCTCCTCGTCCGCTACTTTACGCGGCGGCTCGCTCGACGAATGGAAAAGCCGATCGAGCGAATTCCTTCGGACGCCATGGATGCTCTCTGTCGCTATAAATGGCCTGGGAATATCCGAGAACTGGAAAATCTCATCGAGCGCGCCGTGATTCTGTCTCAAGGGACCGACCTGAGTGTTCCTCTCGGTGAATTGAAAACCACGCGAGGCGATGTGAATCAATCCGTGGCAACCCTGCAAGCCGCAGAGCGAGACCACATCCTGCGCGCACTTGAAAAAACCAATTGGGTCATCGCCGGCCCTTCCGGAGCAGCAATTTTGTTGGGCATGAAGCGCTCCACGTTACAATCCAGAATGGTGAAACTCGGAATCTCTCGCCCTTCCTGATACCGATATTTCGGCATTTACCGATACTTCGGCATTTCCATTATCGGCACGGTCCTCTTATTCAGCCTTCCCTATTCGTTGATCACGTTCCTATTATGCATGATTTCAGTGGTTTGTGTTCGCTTATGATTGATCTTCCTGTCTGGAATGGTCTGTGCTCACACGAGACCACCGAGAGCGTGGGGTGCGAATCGTGATGAACAGAAACCAGTGTTATGAACTTGGTAGTCGCTGCGACCATTCGCCTAATGGGAAACAGTTCCCTTAGGTGCGAACTCCCCGGTGTTTAAACAAAGGAGAACATCCATGACATCTGCGAACCGTTATCTGACATCTTGGGAGAACTTTTGGAGTACAACGACTGGGGCACCGGGAGAAATCTTTTGGGACGCCGACCCGGCTTATGCTGCCCAACAAGATTTAGCGCTATTCAAGGGCCATGCCGACCCACAACTCCCGTTGATTGATCTCGGGTGCGGCAACGGCACACAAACGCGATTTCTAGGCAATCATTTCGCCAAGGTCATCGGCACAGAGATTGCCCCTGCTGCCGTCCAACTGGCTGAACGGACGAATGATGCCGGCAACGTCACGTACCGTGTTCTCGATGTGCTGCGGCCTGATGATGCAGGGTCTCTCCACGAGGAAATCGGTGATGTCAATCTCTATATGCGAGCGGTGTTGCATCAGTTGTCGCCATCGGATCATGCAACTGCCGTTCAGTCGATCGAGCGATTGCTGGGGAAGAAGGGGATTCTGTATTTGGTTGAACTCTCATCCGCGGCAGAGCCCTTCTTTGCAAAGCTCATTGCAGAGTTTGGACCACCTCCCGGCCTGGCGCGGATCTTTCAGCATCATGTTACGCCAGGCATGTTGCACGAAAGGAACCTACAATCATTGTTTCCTCCGGATCGCTTTACACTGCTCGGAACCGGCCCGAGTCATATTCGCACCGTGCACAGTCTTCCAACTGGTGAAGTGGTCAAAGTACCAGCCTTTTATGCCATCTTTCGGCGGCGATAGAGTCATTGGATGGGAATATGCACGGAAATGATGAAAGTCATCAATTGATATATGGATGTGAAGGGAGATGTCTGCATGGAGCCGTCGCGCCCACTCACTGTGATTACTCAACTTGTCGCTGCGATGAATGCGCAGGACCTAGAAACGGCTCTGACCTTTTGCGGCGCCAGCCCGATGGACGGTGGCTCTTTTTGGTGGATAACCCGTGGGGGACTGACATCGTCGAATAACTCTGCCTAAACGTGTGGCTCAATACATCAGTCGAACCGAAAGGAGCTGTCATGAGGATCTTTTATTGTTTCCTCATCATGATGGGCTTGTTCGTTGGTCTTGTTGGAGGAGATGTTTCGCTGGCTTCGACGAAGGTCCTTGAGGCTGGGTATGCGAGTACGAGTGGGATGGGCAGCGGAGAGGTTCGGGATCTCCCGGATGGGAACAGGTGATCAACGCCATCGTCAAAGGCGTGATGATTGTCCGCTATTCTCCCTCCTGAGAGGCACTAGCGACGCCAGCCATGTCTCCTCTCTGGATGAGACATGGCTGGTGCGATGTGTGCGGTCTCCGCCTTTACATCCTGTGACTTCTTTTCGCTGCTAATGTGAATGTCTGCCACCCGTTGCTCATCTTACAATCGTACGTTGCGTTTCTAGGCGTTTAGTCCACAGGTCGCACAGAGTCCAATCCACAACTATTATATCCGTGTCGTTTGACCCACCCTCGACCTTCCGCTAAAATGGCGCTCTTAATAATCTTCTCTCCGGCCGCTTCCGGAGCTTTTGCGCAAGATGACGCCGCCTTCCAGCCCTTGGGCCTCCGTAGTCATCCCCATCAAGGATGAACGAGATAATTTATCTCCACTCATCGCCAGTCTCTTGAAAGTCATGGATTCTCATGAGGCATCGCAGTCACGCCCGTATGAGATCATCTTTGTGGACGACGGAAGCAGCGACGGCAGCAGTGAAGCACTGGACCGATTGGCAGGTGAACATTCCAGTGTCCGCGTCTTCCACTTTGATCGGAACTACGGAAAGACCTGTGCGCTGGAAGCCGGCTTTCGTCAATCAAGCGGTGACCTCATTATCCAGATCGACGGCGACCTTCAGCAGGACAGCGAAGATATTTTGAAACTGCTTCCCTTGACCCGCTCTTACGATTTGGTTTGCGGATGGAGGCAACAGCGGCAGGACGGCTTTGTGAAGATGATCTCCTCTCGGATTGCGAACCGTGTGCGAAATATTTTCACCCATGACGGTGTCCATGATACGGGGTGCCCTCTCAAGGTCTTTCGGCGCCCGGTGCTGGAGCGCATCCGGCTCTTTGAGGGCATGCACCGATTCTTTCCGGCACTCGCATTAATGTATGGGTTCACGGTGACCGAGGTGCCGGTCCGGCATTACCCACGCATTCATGGGGTCTCCAAATACGGCATGGGAAACCGCCTCTTCAAGTCACTCTATGACCTGATTGCGGTTCGCTGGATGCAAAATCGTGTGGTGCTGTACAAATTCAGAGACTAGCAACCTAAATAGCCGAGAGCGATGCCTGCACAATCAAAACATCTTCCTGATCTCCTCCCGCCCACTTCCTTATGATGACTGAAACCATTTGGATCGGTATCGGCTTCCTCGGTCAGGGGCTCTTCTTCGGCCGTTGGGTGGTTCAATGGATCGCCTCCGAGAGAACTGCAGAGAGCCGCGTCCCCATCTCCTTCTGGTACATGAGTCTCATCGGCGGACTGATCACCCTCACCTACGCGATCTACCGAATGGACCCGGTGTTTATTGCGGGACAGTCTATTGGATCGGTGGTGTATATCCGAAATCTGGTCCTCATTTACCGTACGGATCATGCGAAGAACGCGCCGGGACCGCAAGCATGAGTGGTCCGGCCAGGTCCCATCACTCGACCCATTCCCTCCCTCACGGATAATCACGACGCTCAACCATGGACCGCCCTTCACCTCAGCCAGTCCACCTCCTGCTTCTGCTGCTCTTGTCCGGCCTCCTCTTTTTCGTCGCCCTCGGCAGCATGGGCTTGACCGATCGGGACGAAGGTCGAAACGCCGAAGCCGGCCGTGAAATGTTCGCCTCCGGTGATCTCGTCACGCCGACCTTCAACGGCGAACTGCGCGTCGCGAAACCGGTCTTCGTCTATTGGCTGATGACGGCGTCTTACCATGTATTCGGCGTGAATGAGTTCGCCGCGCGCGCCCCCTCCGCGTTCTTCGGCGTCGCGTTGATCCTGATGCACTACTTGTTTCTCTCACGCCTTCGTGACTCGACCGTCGGTCTGTTCGGCGCGCTGATGTTGCTGTTGAACATCGAGATCCTGGCGTTGGGACGCATGGCCATTACCGATAGCGTGCTGATCTTCTTCACCACGTTGTCGCTCTATGGATTCTGGCTCGGTCTCCACGAACAAGGCGCCGGACGCCACTGGATCTGGGCTTTCTATGCCGGAATGGCTCTTGCTACCTTGACGAAGGGGCCGGTGGGATTTGCCGTTCCACTGATTACTGCGCTGCTCTACCTCATTGCCACTCAGCAATGGCTGATCTTTTGGCAACGAGGCGCTCCCATTGCCGGCGCCTTGCTGTTCCTCCTCCTGACTGGTCCCTGGTATACCGCGATGTTTCTCATCCACGGTGACGCGTACTCCTCCCAGGCTAAGGTTCACACGGTCGGGCGATTTCTCGCTCCGATGGAAGGCCATGGGGGAGGATGGTGGTTTTATGTTCCCGTGTTGCTCCTGGGCTTCTACCCCTGGAGCGCCTTTTTACCCGCCGCGTTCTCCCGAGCCTATGCAACATGGCGTGAATCCCGCACAGTGTTACACGAGCGTAATAGCCCCTCTAAAGCAAGCGAGCCGGCGGGATCCGGTCATGAATTGGAATGGTTTGCGGGCCTGTGGGTCATCGGAGCATTTATTTTTTTCAGCTTGTCGTCCACCCGCCTGCCGCACTATATCGGCCCTCTGTTTCCAGCCTGCGCGCTCCTTGCCGCTTCCTATTGGGCCCACGGTCTGAACAATCCTTCCGCCAAAGGACTGCGTGGATCGATCCATTTCATGATGGCGATCGGATATCTGGTCGCAATCGGGTTTGCGAGCGCCCCATACCTGTTCCACAAATTCGCCGGGAAGATGGTCAAAGAGTTCCCCCTTGCGACCCAATTCGACCTGGGGGTCGGCCCGTACCTCGGTGCGGTCATTGTGGTGGCGGCCATGGGGTGCATCGGCTATTTCGGCCTCCACGAGACGAAGCGCCACGTTACGTTTGGAATAGCCGGTGCGGCGCTCGCGAGCGTCTTTCTGCTCACCGTCCTTGGGGTTGTTCCCGGTGTCAATCGCTATGCCATCGCGCCGCCGCAGGAATTGGCCTATGCCGCGGGGTTGAATCTGAAGCCGACGGACCAGATGATCGCCTTCGGCATAACCAGGCCATCAACCGCCTTCTATGCGAGACGTACGGTGCTGTTCATTCCGTCCAACGAACTCGACCGACTGCGCGCAGCCTTGCGCAAGGAAGGTCGCACGATGATTTTGCTGCCGGAGTTGCTGGAGGATGCTTTGCCGAGAGAAGCCGCTGAATTTCGCCCGATTCTCAAACGGCATGGCTATGTGCTCTTGGCTAACGAGCCGATGGTCGACATCCCCCAGAGCACGGACGCGACCTCCTCAACACCACCGTCCACGCCACCTGGACATTAAGCCGAATCAGAATCGTTGCTTGTACGCTCTCTCGTGACGACTTCCGCGATCGCGATATCGTCGGCATGGGGCGGCAAGCCCGATTCACTTTCCAAGAAATGTTCCTAAAAATGCAGCACTCCGCGTGCACCAACGAGAATCAGCGTAGCAAGAGCCGACCCACCAAGGAGCGCGCCTTCTTTCGCGACAGACCAATTGAGCGCTTCTTTTGGACTTCCCTGCCCGTTCCCAGCAGCATTGAGCCAACAGGCCAGACATGTAAACCCCACTGCCGCAAGCACGAGGGGTGATGTCGTCATGGCGGCGAGCCCATAGGCAATCAGACACAGGGACGCCCTCGACTGCCAGGTTCCTCCGAAATCTTCTCGGACAATCCAATAGTTCCGTCGGATCCATACACCGGCCATGACGGCTGTTGTACCCAATGCCATGAACAACATGCCCACGAATCCCTCTGCTATCTCATGGGACAATGTCCAGAGGACGGCGAGGACCAGAGACGATCCCACCGCCGCATGTCGACATCCTTCCAATACCGAAGTGCGCCATGCTTTGAGCGGCGCTGCAGCGATCGATCCGCTGAGAATGCCTACGACCGCCCCTCCCACCACGTCCGTCGGAAAATGCGACCCCCGAAGCACACGACTGAGCGCCACGAATGCCGCGAAACCTATGCACAGCGGACCCCAGGCTGGAAATCGCTTCGCCAACACGGTCGCAACGGCAAAACTGGCCGTGCTGTGCCCGGAGGGGAACGAATCCAGTCCTGATACCCAGGAAACCGTCATCTGCCAGTCTCCGGAATGCACGAACTTGGGGCGAGGCCGTCCGATGAGATGTTTCAGAACGTTGGCGAATACGGCGGCAATGCCATGGGCGATCAACGACTGAATCGCGGCGAGCTTGAGCGCCCGCTTTTCGAAGGCCCAGGCGAGAGCAAGAAGCAGAATGCTCAGCGAGGCGAGGCGCCAGCCTTGGCCGATCCAATCTCCCGCGTTACTGGTGAACGCCATCCATGGAACTATGAGCTGGTCCCATGGCAGATGCACCGTCACCGATCGGACATATTTGGTGATCGGCAGATCAAACTGTTCCAATCCGAGAAAGCCGATGACCAGCGATGCGGCGGAGCAGAACAACGCAGTGATGGGTAATGGGTGATGGGTAACAGGTGCGTTTGTCTCCGCGCCGCTCATGCCTGCTCGCTTATCACCGATCACCCATCACTGATCACTCATCACCATCTTAGGGGATCCAGTCCGCTATGAAGACGTTGAACTCCCCCGGAGTGGTGGCGTTTCGATCCGATACCCAGACGAGACGCGTGCCGTCCGGCGAAAACATGGGGAAACTATTGAAATGGCCTTCGGTGGTGATCCGCTCGATACCCCTCCCGTCGTCTTGCACCAGGTACAAGTGGAAACTTGGGCGACCTCCCTCTCCCCTCGTTTCTAGGTTAGAGGAAAAGATGATGCGTTTCCCGTCTGGGTGAAAGTATGGTGAAAAATTCGACGCGCCGTTCGACGTGACCTGTCTCTTTCCTGACCCATCGGCATTGATCACGAAGATTTCCAGCTGACCCGGCTCGACGAGTCGTTGCGCCAACAGTTCCTTGTACTTGGCGACTTCGGCAGGGTCGGTCGGATGAGCCGCGCGGTAGACAAGACGCGTGCTGTCCGGCGAAAAGAACGCCCCTCCGTCGTAACCCAGGTCATCCGTAAGGCGTCGAACGTTGGTCCCGTCCAGATTCATCGTATAGAGGTCAAGATCCCCGTCCTTCACCGACGTCCATACGATGGTTTTTCCGTTCGGCGAGATCGTCGCTTCCGCGTCATAGCCGGGCGTCGCCGTCAACCGCTGGAGTTGTTGACCATCGATCCGTACGGAGTAGACGTCATAGTCGTCGAGCGCCCATCGGTACGCCCCGTCCCGCTTCGGCTTCGGTGGACACGCCGGCCCTGCCCCATGCGTAGAGGAATAGAGCACCCGTCGGTCACCGGGGAAAAAGTAGCCGCAGGTCGTCGCCCCCATGCCGGTGCTGACCATGCGCACGGTCTCGCTTTGCAGATCCATGACGTACATTTGATAACAACCGAGTCCCGCGTCGGCCGGTTTCGACGGACTTGCCTGCGAATCCTTCGACCAGTCATTGGTCGATTGAAACACGAGCTTGCCGCCGTCGAAAGAAAAATACGCCTCGGCATTTTGTCGGCCGAAGGTCAATTGGCGGACATTGCCCAGGTGACGTTCCGCGGGAACAGTGGGGGCGATCGTCTTTTTGAGCCGGTCGGCAGTCGCTCCGAATTCCGGGGTGACCATCAACACGCAGAACCCCAACAGCCAGACTCCGCCGATCTTACGACATGTCATCAATCCGCACCTCCATTGTGTCTCCTTGCCCCGGCCATATCTCCCGCTTCTTGACGGCCCCGTCTTGGAAAACGACGTAACTATGCCACCCGTAATAAAACAGGAGCCTTGCTACTTTCGCAACCGAGTCGGATGTCACGCCATAGAGGACCGTGATGACGCTGCCGGGTACGTTCGCCCGATGGCAGGAAAACAGCACGGCCATCTTTGGATCATCATAGATCTGTCCATCAATCCGGAATCCTGCATCCTTGAGAGCGACACGATCTCCGCAGGATTCTTGCACCATGGGTTGAATGGCTGACCCCTGGCTTGCCTCAGCAAGCATCAGAACAGAGCCGTCGGGGGGAAGCGCCGTCCCTTCAAGAGCCGACACCGTCGTCCGTTGCGAATCCGGCGATTCATGATCTTCAATGCGGGACACGATCTGTTCCAATGGAGAGGCAGGGTCGGAGAATGCCCGTATCACCGTCTTATGCGGATCGGTGACATAGCTGTTCAGAACCGGCGGCAGTTGATGCCTATCCACCCGACGAAACGTCGTCATCCCCGGGTCGAGCTCTATCCACAACGGCATCGTGGGCACGACGAGTTCAACCGTATTGACGCGAGTAGGAGTTAACTTCACCGACCTCATTTCAGTGCCGTCCTCCATCACGATATGGATGGGAAGCGCCATCCGATAGGGCTTCCCGCTCTGCTGAATCCGGAGGGTCAGCCGCCAAGCATCCCGGTTTCCATCCCCGCCCGCCTTGCGCGCATTCGCCTTTTCAATCGAGACGACGGGGGCGCCGGGCTGCTCGACCCATTGCTCGAAAAACCACCGTAAGTTCGTTCCACTTTCTTGCGAAAAGACTTGCTCGATCGATCCCCAATCCGCCGGTCGATTGCGATGGCGGCCGACGAACGTCTTGAGACTCCGCCAAAACACCTCGTCTCCGATCTCTTGCCGAAGAAGATGAAACACAAACGCCGATTTCTGATACCCGATGGCATTATCCTTCTCGTCGTGCTTTCTCAGAAACCGGGACACCGGGTAATCGTCTTCGGGCTTCACGTAGAGATTGAATCCCTGGAGCATCATACGTCGCTGTTCCAAGGCTTGGCGGTCATCCCGAACCAGTTCATACCAATAGTAATTCGCCAGGTAGGTCGTCAGTCCTTCAACCCAGTTGCCCTGCCCCTCCCGATTGAACACCGAATTCCCGATCCACGAATGCACGATCTCGTGGCCCAAGGCATAGGGCTGCACATAGCGCCGCTTGATGCTGCCGCTGCCGAGGAGCGTGAAAGACGGCATGCCGAGACCGCTCGCGAAAAAGTTTTCGACCACGGCGAATTTCTCAAAAGGGTACTCGCCCAGTATCCGAACATATGCCTCGAGATATGCTGCGGTCGCATCAAGATACTCATCCGCCAAGGCGGCATTATCCGGCAAAAAATAGGTTTGAAGTTCGATCTGCTGCCCCGTCGAGGCGCTCCACTCCCTTGATTTGGTCACGAACCTGTTGGCAACAAATGTGAACGCTTCAGACTTCTCCCCGACGACCCACGTCGAAGAGACCATGCCGGCGGTTGTGGTTTCCGCGACTTTCCGTCCCGATCCGACCACGGTCCAATCAGCCGGAATCGCAGCCGTCACCCGATAGGTGCTGAAGGAATCTGGGAGGTCCGGGTACCATTGGCTTTCACCGCTGAGATACACACCTTCAGGGCCGATATGGCCCGCAGTTTCGCTGGGTGTGACGAACCTCAAGTGACGGGGCTCTCGCGGAGGGTCGTTGATCGGACCGCGGTAGCCCCAGACGAGCGTCACCTTGCGGCCATGCTCCTCGGGGAGCATGACGACGATCCTCTGCGTGGAAGAATCAGGGCTCTGGACTGTCGTAAAGGAAACAGGCCGGCTTGACGTCTCTGGACCGGTCGCCGTCGATGGCGCCTCCACGGCAATTGATTCGATCCGCAACGTCCGTGCAAGCGTGAAGCTGAGGGACCGAACCGGCTCATCGATCTCCAAGTCGATCCGGTCCGTAGCCGCCACCTCGTGAGTATCCGGAGTGATCGCGACCGAAAGATCGTGATGGACCAGAATGCCGTCGACCTTCGCGGGTAAGGCCCGCGCATCGTGGAGAAGGGCGGCAAGGATGATGAGAGGAACGACGAGGGATGACCCGGTGATCCGTTTTCTGATATCCATCAGAAAACTTTTAACACTCGCGGCACACGAGTACAAGCTGGATTGCCGTCAAAAGGCGATCCAGATCGACCGGCTTCATGAGAATTTCTTGAGGTCCTAAGTCCCAGGCTTTTCGAAGCAGTTCTTCGTTCTGACTCCCCGTCATGATGATGATGCCGCCGGGATATCCCTTCTCTCTCAGAGCGCGTAGCACCTCGATCCCTGGAAGACCAGGCATGATCATGTCGAGCAAAATGACGTCCGGCGGCGTTTCCTCTACGATTCGAAGTGCAGACTGCCCATCTTTAGCGCCGAGAGCGCGGTACCCTCGGAGGCTCAGAAATTGGACGAAGAGATCGCAGACGAGAGGCTCGTCATCAATCACCAAGACCGACTCGTCGAGTTGCTGGATATCCGGCCCATTTCCCGATGGAGGGGAGGGGATAACCGGCTGCACCGACTGCTGTGTGATTCGATTCACCCTCTCAACGAGAACATCAAGAGACAGTCCTTTCCTGATAAAATCGGTCGCCAGCAGAGAGCGCGCCTGATCCTCCTGTATTTCAGTCGCTCCGCCTCCCAAGATGATCACAGGCGCATGGGGGTCGATCGATCGGATCTCCTTCAAGACTGTGAGCCCGTCCATTTCCGGCATTCGCAAATCCAAGAGCGTCACGCGAGGGCCGGAGGTACGGAATAGACGAAGTCCTTCGCGCCCAGTGGTCGCGGTTATGACATGATAACCTTGTCTGGTAAACACGTTCTGCAACAGATCACAATTCATCCGGTCGTCGTCTACGATCAGGAGTTTGATCATCCCGGCACATCCTCTGTAATTGTGAAGCCTTACTGGCCTTCGGAAGAGGGTAGCATGAGGAGACGGATAAGAGAAGGAACTGTGTGGTTTATAGAGAAGAGACTCGTTGCCCGAACAAGGCCGCCACGAATGCCTCGGCGTTGAAATCCTGCAAGTCATCGGCGGCTTCTCCGACGCCGATCAAACGGAGAGGGAGCTTCAACTCATCGGCGATCGCCACCACGATGCCGCCCCGTGCGGTCCCGTCCAGTTTCGTCAGCGCAAGCCCGGTCACTCCCATCGCCTCGTGAAACTGTCGCGCTTGGGCCAAGGCATTTTGTCCGAGCGTGGCATCCAAGACCAGCAACACTTCATGCGGCGCTCCAGGCAATTCCCGGTCGATCACTCGCTTCACTTTCCGTAGTTCATCCATGAGGTTCGACTTGGTGTGCAGCCGCCCGGCGGTATCGATCAAGACGACGTCGATCTTTCTGGCCTTGGCCGCAACGATCCCGTCGAACGCGACGGCCGCGGGATCGGCCCCGTGGCGTTGACGAATGACCTCCGCGCCGAGCCGATCGCCCCAGACTTGCAATTGCTCAATGGCGGCGGCCCGAAATGTATCACCGGCAACGAGCAATGGGCGATGGCCGGCCTGTCTCATTCGCTGCGCCATCTTGGCGATCGTCGTCGTTTTTCCGACACCGTTGACTCCGACGACTAAGACGACAAACGGCTTGGTCCCGTCGCGCATGACCTGCTCAATCGTAGGGCCGGAGACGGGTTTCAGAATGCCGTAGAGCGACCGACTCAGCACGGCCTGCAACCCTTCCGGAGTGTGCGCGTCCGCTCCCCGTGTTTCTTCGCCGACTTGTCGAATGAGGCGATCAACGACCCGAGCGCCGAGATCGGCGGTGAGTAATGCGCCTTCAAGCTCTTCCAGCAGCCCTTGGTCCGGCGTTCGCCCAAGGAATCGATCAAGCGACTGCTGCATGACATTGCGCGTCTTGCCCAACCCATCGCTGAGTCGTTGAAACCATCCCATCGTCAACGCACCTCCTTCTGCCGTCGAGGAGCGGCACGGATCAATCGAGGCACCGGAGAAATCATCTGAAACACGTTCCGTTCGCGACGTGACATTCTCGCCGCTTCACGTGGACTACGCTCATGATCGTACCCACAGAGATGAAGCACGCCATGGATCAACAATGTCGCCAGCTCAACATCGATCGATCGTCCGACCTCCCGAGCTTGACGAACCGCCGTCGGCAAGGAGATGACCACATCCCCCAGCATATGCGTCGCAGGGCCCTGGCCCTGAGGGAAGATGGCTTCACGAATGGGGAATGCCAACACGTCGGTCGCTCGATCCTGCTTGCGATATTCACGATTCAATCGCCGTATCCGAGCATCCCCGATCAATTCCACGCTCAATTCCGACTTCGCCTCTCCGACAGCCGTCAAGATGCGTTGCGCCAGATGCGTGAAAGGAGATTGTCGAACGGTGAGCCGCGCAAGGCGCACCCGAAGATACACCGCCATTAATAGGAACGTCCGGCGTGGTCGACAGTCGGTGGACCGGCTGCGGCCGATTTGCGAGACTGAGAAGAGCGACGCTGCGGAGATGAGAGCGGCTCGTGCGCTGATCGCGATTCACCACCGCTCACCGTGTGATGGCGATCGTAGGCCTTGATGATGTCTTGAACGAGGCGATGCCTCACCACGTCCTTCTCATCGAAGTAGATGAAGGCGATCCCTTCGATATCACGCAGAATCTCTTTTACTTGTATGAGGCCGGACACTCGGTCATTGGGCAGATCCACTTGCGTGATATCGCCGGTGACGACCACCTTGGAATGGAATCCGAGCCGAGTGAGAAACATCTTCATCTGCTCAGCCGTCGCGTTTTGCGCTTCATCGAGAATAACGAAAGAATCGTTCAGCGTACGCCCACGCATGAATGCCAGTGGTGCGATCTCGATATCACCTCTTTCAATCAACCGATTCGCCCGTTCCATGTCCATCATGTCGAACAGCGCGTCATAGAGCGGTCGCAGATATGGATTCACCTTTTCGTAGATATCGCCCGGCAGAAATCCGAGTTTCTCGCCTGCTTCGACTGCGGGTCTGGCCAGAATGATCCGGCTCACCTCCTTATTTATCAAAGCACTCACCGCCATGGCCATGGCGAGATACGTTTTCCCCGTCCCGGCCGGCCCAATCGCAATGACGATGTCATGTTTCTCGATCGCCTCAATGTATGATTTTTGAGTCGGAGATTTGGGACCGACGAAGCGCTTTTTGGTAACAACCATGGCCGACTTACCGAGCACATCCTTGAGCGGCGCTTCGGGAGTTCGGCGTAAAGCGCCGAGCGCGTGGGTCACATCATCGGCCTGTAAGGTAAAGCCTTCGTTGGTGAGGGAGGCGAGTTCCAGGAGAATCCGTTCAGCTTGACGAACGGCCTCGGGGACGCCGTCCAAGGTGAGTTCTTCGCCACGCGCGGAAAGCCGTACGCCCAGCTCGTCCTCGATCAACTTGAGATGTCGGTCGTGGTGACCGAACAGAACGGCGGTATTGGTGCCTTCTCGTAATTTGAGCTTACGCACGAGCGTTGGGTCGTCTCCCTCCCACGGTCTGGGTCTCATTGTAGCAAACAAGAAAAAGGCGAGACAAGCGGACACAAGGTCACGCGGGAACGTCAGGTTCCGGACTGCTTAGTGGAGGGAGGCTTCGGCATCAATGTCAAATCGAACTCCTGCGTGGCCAGTCCGCCTTGCCTATCCTTCGCGACGACTTTGACGTGAAACATTCCCTGTTGATCGGTCGGAATCTGCCATCCAATACGACCGGTCTCCGAATTGATCGTCATACCGGGGGGAGCCGTTTCTAAATGATAGGTCAACGGATCGCCGTCTGGGTCTCGCGCTATTACCGAGTAGTCGAACCGACCTTGAACCGCTGCAGTCGGAGGAGTCGATACGATGGTTGGACCACTATTGCCTACTGTGCGCGATTCGGACTTCGAAGAGGTTGCGGAACCGGCAGGATCACTGGCCGTCACTTCAACCGCAATCCTATCGGAAGCGACAAACCCGGTCGTATCGAGAAAGGAATCTTCCCCTTCCTTGATCAAGGCGTCATTGCGATACCACCTGTAGGTCA
Organism: uncultured Nitrospira sp.; assembly: GCA_964435885.1. Lineage (GTDB taxonomy): Bacteria > Nitrospirota > Nitrospiria > Nitrospirales > Nitrospiraceae > Nitrospira_D. The sequence goes on from CAYTAS010000020.1 coordinate 41,857, forward strand.
AGTCGACGCGGTCATGATCGGGATCGTTCGCTTCAACCTGTGCCTCCAGCCTCTCGCCGGCTCGGACAGTTTGAGGCGCGAGCGACACCGCCGTGATTCTCGGCGACGAATTGCCGACGACGACGCTCGCCGTTCGATACGGCTGGCCTTGGCTCGTGCCGTCCGTCGGAACGATCTCCACGAACACCGTTTGGCCGCGTCTCAACAGCTCACCCGGCAACGTGGCGTTCGTCTGACCCGCCAGGGGCGCGTTATCGACATACCATTGATAGTGAAAGGACACCGCTTCCCGCTCCGGATCCTCGGACTGAATTTGCACGGCGACGGGGGATGATCGAGAAAGAGGCGTATTCACAATGACGGCCGCGGTCACGACCGGCGGTCGATTCCCTGAAGACCGGGCGATCGGCGCGGTCGCCTCGGTCATCTCACTACCGGTGCAGGCAGCGCCCAGCGCAATGCTCGCTACCAGCAGCCCGATTTTCAGGACCTTGCCTCTATGATTCGTGACGCCCTCCGTCAACTCGCGGCTCCAGGTTGCCGCCTTAAATATCTAATCACGCTGGTGCACCCAGTTCACATACCGGCTGTAATTGCCTTCGAGATTCACGTCTCCCTGCGTAAACGCGCCGGTCGACATCTGCACGTTATAACTGCATCCTTGCCCGCAATGGATCGTTCCGCTTGACG
>CAYTAS010000021.1:0-42341 GCA_964435885.1 uncultured Nitrospira sp.
AAGCTGTCTTCCAGCACATCGAGCGTCGGAATGTCGAGGTCGTTCGTCGGCTCGTCGAGGATCAGAAGGTCGGCCGGTTCCAGCATCAGTCGCGCGATCAGCAACCGAGCCTGTTCTCCACCGGAGAGGCGCGAAACCGGAAGATCCAGCTGTTCGGGTTTGAAGAGAAAGCGCTTGGCCCACGAGACCAGATGGATGGACTGATCCTGATACATCACGGCATCGCCGCCGGCCGGAGCAAGGGCGCGCCGCAACGTGGCTTGCTGGTCTAATGATTCTCGATGTTGCTCGAAGGTCACCACCCGCAGCCGATCCGCGTGCGTGATGGTCCCGCTATCCGGCTCCAACCTACCGGCCACGAGTTTCAGAAGAGTCGTCTTGCCGCTGCCGTTGGGTCCAAGCAGGCCGATCCGTTCCCCAGGGCCCAGGAGCAGATCGAGGCGAGATACGATCGGCTTGCCGCCGAGCGATTTCTCAAGCTTCTTCGCAACCACCAATTGTTTCGACTTTCGTCCGGAGGCTGTGAAATCGATTCCGGCGGACGCCTGTGCTTGTCGCGACTCCATATCCTGAAGCTCTGCGATGAGCCGCCCTGCGGAATCGATCCGGGCCTTGGCTTTGGTCGTGCGGGCTTTGGGCCCTCGCCTGAGCCATTCCACCTCTCGCCGTACCCGATTGGCCAACGACGCCTGATAATCGGCCTGAGCTTGTAGCGCCGCCTCACGCTGCTCGAGGAACTCGCTATACCGTCCGTTCGCCTGAAAAACACCGTTGGCATAACTTCTGTTCAATTCCCAGATCCGCGTGGTCACCGACTCCAAAAACCGCCGGTCATGGCTGATCACGATGAACGCATGAGGCTCGGTCTTCAGCAGACCTTCAAGCCAGAGAATGCCCTCGATGTCCAGGTGATTGGTCGGCTCGTCCAGGAGCAATACGTCTGGTTCCAGCATCAGCGATCGCGCGATCGCGAGCCGCTTTCTCCATCCTCCGGACAACGTCGAGACAGCCTGGTCTGAACCAATAAATCCGCCGAGGCTCAGCGCTTGGGCTATTCGACCGCCCTGCTCGTGTGGATCAAGCCCTTCATCCAGGAGAACTTGGGCCAGTGCGTCTTCGACCGAATGCTGTTCGGCAAACGACGGCTCTTGCGGAACATAGCCGATGCGAACCTGACGCCTGACAGATCGCGTCCCGTCATCCGGCTCTTCCAGGCCTGCTACGATCTTGAGCAACGTGGACTTCCCGGAACCGTTGGGGCCGATCAATCCCACATGATCGCCTTCGCAGAGTCCGATCGACAGACCAGTGAACAACGGTTTGACTCCGTAACTTTTTTCAAGTGACTCGCAGCTGAGCAACATCGTCGGTGGCATAATCGGTGGAGTGTACTGTACCTGATCACGGAGAGTGAAGGGCGCATTTTATTCGTACAGTTGACACGCTCCCAGGGGGACAGTAGCCTGTCTTCACTGATGGATTCACGTCACACCGGGACAACCGAAAGGGGAACCTCACGATGAAATCGATCTGGAGCAGTCTAATCTTGTGCCTGCTCATCGCCGCCGGTTGCGGCGGAAAGGCCGAAATCAAGGAAGACCGTCTCACTGTCGGCAAGGTACAGGGGGAGATTCAGGTCGGCATGGCTGCCTCCCAGGTGGCTGAACTCCTGGGAAGTCCCAATATCGTGACCACGGATGAGAAGCGGCGCGAGGTCTGGATCTACGACAAAGTCTCGACCGATCGCGTGGACACGGCCAGCTCAACTTTTGCCAGCATCATTATCCTCGGTGCCACCTCACGCGATAGTTCAAGCTCGCAACGCCAGCGGACCCTCACCATCATCATCAAGTATGACGAAGAGAAGAAGGTCCGGGACTTTGCGTACAACTCTACCCAGTTCTGATCCGCCGGTGAGACGGGTCCTCGCCATCGTCGCAACCGATCCACTGGTTGCCACGCTCCTTGCCCTGGTGCTCCTGAGCGGTTGCGTCGTTCATACAGAGCCTGCCGAGCTCTTTGCACTGACGCCGGACATTCCCAAGAACCGCGCGATGCAAACTAGGATGTTCGAAACGCCGAATGAGCGGGAACTCCTCTCGGCCTCGGCTGCTGTGCTCCAAGACTTGGGCTTTCAGGTCGAAGAAAGCCAGCGAGAGGTGGGCTTCCTGCGTGCGACGAAGGAACGTAGCGCTCGGGAGTACGGCCAGTATGTCAAACAAGTTCTGGTGCTACTTCTCTCCCTCGGAAAAGTCTTGCAGCCTGTGGACCTCCACCAGAAGATCGCCGCATCGCTCATCGCCCGTCCGCTCAATCCCGCAGCGACCCGCCAGGAAATCCGCGTCATATTCTATCGAGTCGTGTGGAAGGGAGACGGTCAAGTGGACAATCAATACATCCCTCCCGGTGAGCAATATATGGAAATCATCCGAGACCCGGAGATCTACCAGCAATTTTTTGCCAAACTTTCCAAGGCGGTGTTCTTGGAAGCCCATCGAATCTGAGGACGTGGCATGAATACATTCAGGATGCATATCACATTGATCGGCGCTGGTCTTCTGCTCTCCGGACTCCTTTCTCTGCAGGGTTGCGCCGCACCGGAGGTGAAGCCGGACTTGTTGGCCCCGACCGAGGCCCAAATGAAGATTCGGAGCCTCCAAACCAGGAGCTTCGACCTCACGGACCGGAACGCAGCCATCCGGGGCGTGATTGCCTCTCTGCAGGACCTAGGTTTCATCATCGAACGGGCCAACGAAGGACTCGGTCTGGTGACCGCAGCCCGATTCGCCGAACCAAACTACTATGATGTGGTTACCATCACCGTAACGGTGCGGCAAGAGACGGCGGAGAAGATGAGCGTTCGTGCCAACGCCATTTACAACAACAAACCTATCGACGACCCGAAGGTGTATCAGAACTTCTTCGCCGCACTGCAACGGGCCCTGTTTCTCTCTCAGGAGTCGCAACCCTCGTCATGATTGTCGAACGACCGCTGGGTTCGCGAACGCCGTCCCGATGGCTGCTGCGGACCGTGCTCGCGGGAGCCGTGCTGCTCTCAGCCTGCACGCCCTACGAAATGCGACACGACAATCAATCGGACGCCAGGACGCAAATCTGGTTGTCTGAAGAAAGTCAGGTCAAAGTTCGGGCCGCTCAGACACGTGTGTTCGACACCAAAGACCGGCGCAAGATGCTCCAAGCGATCGTCATGACTTTGCAGGATCTGAACTGCAAAATCGAGGTCCTCGATGAGGAACTGGGAATCGTGTCGGCCAAGAAGTACGTCGACCTCGAGCAACCGACCTTCCTCGATCCGTCCTATATCCTGTACCGCCCCGACACGCTTCTGTTTCTCACTAGAAGCTACCGAGCGTGGGGCCCCTTCTACCACCGCAGCGACCTGGTACGCCTGACCGTTACCGTCCGCGACCGCAACGAGTCACAACTCGTCGTCCGCGCCAGCGCGCAGTTCTACCTCCGCGCCGTCGAAGACCCGGTCCCCTACCAGCAATTCTTCCGCACCCTGGAACAAGCCGCCTTCCTGGAAGGACACATCGTCGAGTAGTCAGGGGGAGGAGGACTATGCTCCTCTTCCATATGGCTGTCATCCCTGAAAGAACGGAATGTATTGACTGACTCCTACGCAAGGGATACTGTGGGCCACAACTATCGGCCTATGATGACAACTTGCAGAGCTTCCACCAAGAAATGCCATGGTGTGGAGATCGGGGAAGGACTGGATCACCCGATCGTGGCTGTTCTTGCACAATCCTTAATCCTTGTGAGCATCCTCGCTATCCCAGGGTCCTTGTTGGGCATGGAGGCACCCTTACTTGCGCAGGATGTGCCGGCATCCCTGCTACAGGTCTCTCAAGATGACCGTGCAGGAGAATCATCACGGGCGAACGCTATTTCAATTATCGAAACTCCCGACCTGCTTGGGGATACGACCGCCGATACGACAGAGAGTGATCGCCTCCCAACTACACACCTCTCAGAACATCCCGCTGAAGAATCGAATGACCCCGAATGGCAGGAAATACAAATAGCCAAGGGAGACAGTCTTGCCCGCATTTTCAAACGACTCCATCTGAGCCCTCAGGACCTGCACACGATCATGACCCTTGGAAAAGAAACATCGGTCTTAAAGCGACTGAAACCTGGCCAGGTCGTGTGGTTTCAGGTAGTTGAACAACAGCTCGTGGCACTGAAGTACCCAGTGGACTTGGTCACGACTCTGTATGTTGCAAAAAAGGATGATGGCATTCAGGTCACGACCATCACCGACGAACTTGAGACTCGCGTTCAACGCGCACAGGTGACGATCACAGATTCCCTGTTCTTGTCCGGTGTTGCGGCAGGCCTCTCAGAGAATCTGGTCATGCAGCTGGTCGCCATTTACGGATGGGATATTGATTTTGCCTTGGATATCAGACGCGGCGATCATTTTTCCATCATTTATGAAGAGCAGTACAAAAATGGTGTGAAAATGCGTGAAGGACCGATCATGGCCGCAGAATTTGTCAACCGGGGGACCCTCTATCGTACCGTACGATTCACCCATGAAGATGGCCACTCGGAGTATTATTCTGATACGGGCCGCAGTATGCGCAAAGCATTTCTGCGCACTCCCGTTAAGTTTACCCGTATCAGCTCAAGATTCAGCCTGAATCGCAAACACCCCATTCTCAACACACTCCGCGCCCATCGCGGAGTGGATTATGCTGCGCCCAACAGAACCCCTGTAAAGGCAACGGGAGATGGGATCGTCACCTATCTAGGAAGAAAAGGCGGCTTGGGAAACGCCATCATTCTTAAACACGGTGGCCGATATGATACGGTTTATGCGCATCTGTCCAGCTACAGGAAAGGACTGAGAATCGGACAGCGGGTCAAGCAAGGGCAAATTATCGGCTATGTAGGGATGACCGGTCTTGCCACTGGTCCCCATCTTCATTATGAATTTCGCGTCAATGGCGTTCATCGTAATCCGCTGACCGTACCGGTGCCCAAGGCCACTGGCATCCCGGCAAACGCAATGAAAAATTTCATGGTGCAAGCTGAGCCTCTCTTGGCTGAACTTGATCGTCTCCAGGCCTCAGCAGACATGCCAACGCGCAATTTGTATGATCCTTCTAATGACTCCGTTGCCGCGATACAAGCCACTCCCGACAATCCATCGCTGGAATAATTCTCCGCATGGAGGGGCGTAATTCCTAGACCCTACCGACACATTTCCATTATTTCTTCCCTCTTTGTCATCACGGGAACGCTGTGGGTCACCGCCTGCGCCACCATTCCCCCACGCAACATCACGAACTCCTGCGCCATCTTCTACGACAAAGGCAATTGGTATGACCACGCCACGTCTAGCTATAAGAAATGGGGCGTTCCCATCCACGTGCAGCTGGCTATCATTCATCAAGAATCGCGCTTTCGGCACAACGCGAAAGCCCCCAAGGATTATCTGCTTGGATTCATACCATGGGGACGTAAGTCGTCGGCCTACGGCTATGCGCAGGTCATAAAAGGCACCTGGAACTGGTACAAGAAGGAGACCGGCAACTGGAGGGCGAACCGGAATGATTTTGCCGATGTCGCCGATTTTATCGGCTGGTACGGCAGTATGAGCCACAAAACGCTGGGGATCAGCACATGGGATGCACGCAAACAGTATCTGGCTTACCACGAAGGCCACGGCGGATATCAGCGTAACACCTACAAAAGGAAACCGTGGTTGATGGCGGTAGCCGAAAAGGTCGAGCGTAACGCGGCCCACTACCGTACGCAGTTGGCGAATTGTGAGAACACGCTCAATCGCAGGTGGCGATTTTAGTACGAGAGTTGCAGCGCCCCTCGCGCTGCTAAGGTGCCACCCCCTATCTCCTACGATAGAGAAATTACCGCTCCAGGGAGCCCTCCTATCATCGCAGCAACCAGGTGCCTCTGATCGTCACCGTCCGCGACCGCAACGAGTCGCAGATCGTCGTCCGGGCCAGCGCCCTCCCCTAATGCGCGATTGCGAAACTTGACCTTCAGTGTTCGTTCGTGCGCAAAGATTTCCTGAATCCTAATTGACTCTTTCTATATCTCATCGTAGGCTATCGATTCTTCCCGATAGAACCCGGACATGCAAGGTCTCAATACCGCAGCACTGACAGCTCACGAGTTAAGCAAAATCCTCTCACTTGAGGAAGGACATTTCACTGACTTAAAGTCTAAAGATGTGTCTCCAGCAAAGTTAACCAAGTCACTATCGGGCTTCGCAAATGCCAAAGGAGGTGAGCTATATGTTGGCATCGATGAGAATGTTCCTCAGAGAAAACGAACATGGCGAGGTTTTGACAGAATTGAAGATGCGAACGGATTTATACAGTGTTTCGATGTACTATTCCCATTAGGCAATGAATGCAACTACGGATTCTTGCAGGCTTCGGCAGGGCCGGGATTTGTGCTCAAAATTGACATCCGTAAGTCCAAGGACGTAAAGCAAGCCTCTGACGGGAAGGCATACATACGGAGAGGTGCGCAGAACCTCCCAGTCGACACAGACGAAGCCTTACTCCGCTTACGAAGGAATAAAGGATTGACCTCGTTTGAAACGGAGCCCGTTCCTGTTGACAAAACTCTAATTACAAATTCGGATCCCATAATAAACTTCATGCTGGAAGTCGTACCCACAGCTGAACCAGAACCTTGGCTCAAGAAGCAACAAGTCATACTTCAAGATAAGCCGACTGTTGCGGGGCTACTTCTGTTTGCCGACGAGCCCCAAGCTGCTGTCCCAAAACGCTGCGGACTGAAGATCTACAGATATATGACCAAAGACGAAGAAGGCACTCGAGAAACTCTAGCTTTCGATCCCATTTCAGTGGAGGGTTGCCTTTACGATCAAATACACAAGGCAGTCCAAAAAACAGCCGAGATAATTGAGTCTGTCAAAATTAATACGCCTACTGGGCTTCAGGCTGTAACCTATCCCTCAACAGCCCTACATGAAATCATTACGAACGGTGTTCTGCATCGCGATTACAGTATAGCGGATGACATTCATATACGAATATTTGACAACCGTGTAGAAGTCATGAGCCCGGGGACGCTACCTGCGCATATCACGCCCGACAACATCCTTGAGGAGCGCTTTGCGAGAAATGGAACCATCGTACGCCTGATCAACAAGTTTCCCAACCCTCCGAATAAGGATGTAGGAGAAGGACTAAACACCGCATTTGATGCCATGAGAGCAATGAAACTTAAACCGCCCATTATTTCTCAGGACGGGGGATACGTTAAGGTAGTCCTGAAGCACGAATCTCTTGCCACACCCGAGGAGCTGATCCTCGAGTTCCTGAAGACGCACGAGCAAATCAGAAACAAAGAGGCGAGGGAGATCTGTTTTATCGGATCAGAAAACAAGATGAAACGAATTATTCAGGGAATGATATCAAACGGTATGCTGGAACGCGTACCGGGTACAACCCGTTACACAGCTGCTTATAGGCTCTGCCGCAAGAAAGCAAAATAAATAGACCCACGCGAGAGTCATTTGTTCTCGGAACCCGACGTCCGGTCGCCAGCTATTCTCTTGCAACTCACTTTCAGCACCTGCAACCAAATCATCGACTTTCTCTTCTCAATCCCCTATCATTACTGCTAAACGCGCACTGAATACTTACCGGTTGAGCACACCGAAAAGCACACTGCACACGACGGCTTACTCCAGCGATGGGAGGACGCGATGACCTTCACCCCCTCGACCTATGTGAATTTTGTCTCGGAAGACTCGGCAGCCCGGGAGCGCCTGTTCCTTGAGTACATCGGCTGGCGGGAAGATTTCGACATCATCATCGTCGGCTCGGGGATCGGCGGCGGGGTGCTGGCGGATGACTTGGCCGACAGGCTCGGTTCGCAGAAGCGGATTCTCGTACTGGAAGCCGGCTCGTTCCTCTACCCCACCCATGTCTACAACATTTCCCGTATCCCGAACAGCAGCCTGGCAAGGCACTTCGGCTGCGACACCTTCTGGCAAGCCGGTCACAATGGCGCCCAGAACTACATCGGCGAAAAGCCGCAGCTGAACTTCGGCGGCCGGTCGATCTTTTGGTCCGGATTGATCCCGAGTATTCAGAGCTGGGAGCTTGACTACTTTCCGTCGCAGGTTCGGCAGGACTTAGCGGGCGGTCTGCTGGATCAGGCCGGACTGACGATGAACGAGTCGACATCGATGGGCGCCACCGCCCAGGCCGTAGTCGACCGATTACGGGAGTCCTCCCTCAACAACGACTTTGTCATCGAGGAAACCCCGCGTGCCCTGCACCAACCCTATCTGAAGCCCGATGGCACACCAAAGGACGAGTTCTTCACCGAAGGCACCGGTGTGTTCAATACGGCCGAGCTTCTGGTGAACCAGGTCGGGCTCACGCCGGGTGTGAGCCACGGAGACGGACCAGGCCTCCACGTGCTCCTGAACCATTATGTCGAGGACGTACAGAATCACGGTGGCCACCTGGCGCTCGTCGCCCGCAATACGAGGACGGGACAAGCTAGATTTTTTACAGCAGGGACGGCCGTGCTCGCCGCCGGATCGATCGAAAGCCCGAAACTGCTCCGCCGCTCCAGCATGTTTCCATGGTTACCTCAGAATGTGAAGGATCTGGTAGGCCGTGGACTCACGGACCATCCCACCTCGAACGAGATCACGACGTTCGTCACAAACATCGGCAGCGTCCCGCTGGGACAGGATGATCACGCCAAGATCGTCTTCTACTCCCGCGGTCTGCGCGACGCAAACAACGAGATTCGCTATCCGTTCAACGTGGAGATGAACCTGAACCACGAGTACTGGCACCTGCGGGAGAACGACCCTGAGTCGGCACCTCCGCCTCCAACCGGGGGAACGGCGCGGATCGACATCAAGTTCAGCTTCGGCAACTGCCTTGATGAGAACAACGAAGTCAAACCGGCCCCTCCGTTCGGGTACGTTCCAGAGATCGCATTTCGGAATCAAAGCTGGGCCGATTACCTGGCCGGGTCACGATTTCCCGCGCTGGCCGGGTGGCAGAAGAACCCCGAGCAAATCTGGAGCGTGCTCAACCAGGTGACCCTACGAATGTTCTCGCAGTTTCAGTTCAACGGCCAACCGGCTCAACCGTCCGACAACGCTCGATACGGTCAAGGAGGAAAAGGCTTCGGTTGGGGCACCGTGCACCATGCGGTCGGCAGCTTGCGAATGCCTTACCGGCCACAGCTCGACGCGCCGTTTGCGGGCCATTCAGTGGTGGACGAAGACCTGCGCGTCGTCGGGACGGACCGGCTCTATGTCTGCGACATGTCGGTGATGCCGCTGAGCTCTGCGGCTAACCCGGTGCGCACCCTAGTCGGGCTCGCCTTGCGGCTCTCGCAACACCTTGGCTGAGTGGTCTCGTATCGCCGCGCGATCATGCTGCCGCGTTTGGAATACGCGCCTTCTTGGCATTGCCCATCGGACTTGCCGCGGTGGCCAGCTCGACACGGAGGCGCGAGGGAGTTTTACGAAGATTTCTGCTCTTCAAAGGCTCGAAGGAGGTCCGAGACAGAGAGGACTCCGATGATCGTGGCATCGGCGGTCACCGGCAAATGTCGGATGCCGTGCTTCTTCATGAGCGAGCGGGCATCGGCTAACGACTCATCTTCCTCGATCGTGACCAAGGACCGACTCATGCAAGTAGCAACGCTTGTTGCGTTGGGATCGAGACCCTTGGCGACCGCCCTGCGGGTAAGATCCGACTCGGTGATGATCCCGATATACCGTGACCCGTCATCGACAATCAGCGAACCGATCTTATGCTTCTGTAAGAGCTGTCCCGCTTGCTTGACCGTCGCGTCTTTGTGGATGCTCCGCACGTCGTGCGACATATACTCTTCGACCAGCGCTTGATCGGCCCCTTTGCCCTGCCTGGTTGCCTGCAGCCGACGACGCATTTCGAGATCGGCCAGGCAACTCTCCAATACTTGTCGACGTTGCTGGAGACTCGCGCGTTCGACATCGTGAGTTCCGCTTTCCTGTGCTTCTTCGGGTAAGAGTGCGGACTCCCCTGTCTTTGCAAAGAAATAGGCCTCCGACTCATCGGATGCGCCACCGAACACCTGTGCGATAAGTTCTTCGGCTGTCTCGTCGAAATCTTCGAGTGAAGCCGACCCGCGTTTGCGGGAGAGAAAGGGCTGGAACTTAACGAGCTGCTGCTTGAACCGCTCGACATACCGATCGAGAATATCGCTTCGCGTCAACCCAGTTCGAACTCGCTTCGGCATAACACCCCTCCTCTATGTTGTAGTCGGAGAATACCTCAAGCCGGCACGAGGCTCAAGGACCTGCTACAGGCTTAGAAAAAATCACATCACCTGAATTTATCGCTTGATTTTTTGACGGTCGCTGTTTATGCCATTCCTTCTGAACGTTCATCAACCATTGTGCCGAGATACCTACCGGGATCAGCCGACATGAAGCGCTTGTTTCTGATGGTTTTGATCATGTTCAGTTACCACCCGGTCTATGCGGGGTGGATCGCCGTCGAGAAGCCGTATCAACCGACCGGTCTTGAAACGGTGTATTTTGACCCGAACACAATTCATCGAGAAGGGGGGCGGGCGACGCTGTGGCAATTGACCGATATCACATGGAACAGCACGACACGATTTCTGTCTTCCAAGACACACAAAGAATTCGATTGTGAGAGATCACGCGTTCGCGTCCTTCAGGTCATAGAATTTTCTCGCCAGATGGGTACCGGCCGGTCCAGCGCCGGCTATATCCAAAACGTCGGCTGGCAGCCCATCGAAGTGCTCAGCGCCGACCATGCTCTCGGGAAAGCCGCTTGCGAGAGGCGCTAGCGTGTTGAATGTGTGCACAGCTGCGCGCCGGCCGTTCCGTCAACTTAGACGTCGTAATATAAGAAAAATTCATAGGGATGTGGTCGAAGGCGCATCTGATCGATTTCACGACTTCGCTTATAGCCGATCCAGGCCTCGATCAGATCCTCGGTAAACACTTCTCCCTTGAGCAGAAACTGGTGATCTTTTTCCAGGCTCTTGATCGCCTCATCAAGACTCCCCGGCATGGTGGGAATACTGGCAGCCTCTTTTGGGTCAAGATCATAGAGATCCTTTTCGGCCGGCTCACCAGGGTTGATCTTGTTCTGAATCCCGTCCAATCCAGCCATGAGCATCGCGGAAAACGCCAAGTATGGATTGCAGGCAGGATCAGGAAACCGCACTTCGATACGTTTGGCCTTCGGGCTCGGGGAATACATCGGAATACGGACACCGGCCGATCGGTTCCGGCTGGAGTAGGCAAGGAGCACCGGCGCTTCGAATCCCGGCGTGATGCGCTTGTAGGAGTTCGTCGTTGGATTAGTAAACGCCGCCAGCGCCGGAGCATGTTTGAGAATGCCACCGATATAATACAAACACATCTGTGAGATGCCTGCATAGTCCTTTCCGGCGAAGAGAGGCTTCCCATCCTTCCAGATGCTTTGATGGGTGTGCATGCCGGATCCGGCGTCGCTGAACAGCGGCTTCGGCATGAACGTCGCCGTCTTCCCGTGCCGACGAGCCACGTTCTTGACGATATACTTGTACATCATCATCTTGTCCGCGGTTCGTACGAGGGAATCAAACCGAATATCGATCTCGGCTTGCCCGGCCGAAGCCGTCTCGTGGTGATGCTTTTCCACTAGGATGCCGACCTTCTCCATCTCAAGAACCATTTCACTCCGGATGTCCTGCTGGGTGTCGGCCGGGGCGACGGGGAAATAGCCTTGCTTGTGGCGGATCTTGCCGCCCAAGTTGATCCCCTCTTGACCCATGTTCCATGCGCCTTCTTCGGAATCGACATAATAGAAACCGCTATGGCTGGTTTGGTCGTAACGGGCATGATCAAAGATGAAAAACTCGGCTTCTGGCCCCCAGAACGAGCTGTCCCCTATTTGGGTATTTTGGAGATATTTCTCTGCTTTCTGCGCGATAAATCTTGGGTCGCGTTCGTAATTCTCGCGTGAGATCGGATCCACGACATTACCGGTCATGCTGAGCGTCGGGACCGCCGTAAAGGGATCCAAGCAGGCCGTCTCAGGGTCGGGAACCACCAACAAGTCGCTGTTGTTGATGGCCTTCCAGCCACGAATTGAAGATCCGTCGAGGCCGGAGCCGTCCTTGAACAGGGTTTCTGTCAGTTCGCTCACGGGGATGGTCATGTGCTGCCACACACCCGGCAAGTCGACGAATTTCAGGTCCACCATTCGCACCCTGTGCTTCTTGGCAAACTCCAACACCTCGCGCACGTTCATTCCCATCCTCCTTTGCGAGATTCCCTGCAATGATCCGCCATCATGAGAATCGTTCGCGTCACAGCGCTGTTTCTCCCGTTTCTCCCGTCCGAATGCGCACGACTTCGCTCAACTCTTGCACAAAAATCTTCCCGTCCCCGATACTCCCCGTCTTCGCGGCGCGGCTGATGACGTCGATTACTCGAGGAACTTGCGCATCAGCGACGGCGACTTCGATTTTGACCTTGGGAACAAATTCGATCGTATACTCCTGCCCGCGGTACGTTTCCTTATGGCCTTTCTGACGTCCAAACCCCTTGACTTCCGATACCGTCATACCTTGCACACCGATTTCCAACAGCGCATCCTTAATTTCTTCCAGCTTGAACGGCTTGACGACGGCCTCAACCAGCTTCATGGAAACGTCCTCCCAGATGGACCACTAAGCAACTCGATCCGACGAACCGCGTACCCTTCCCTTCAGGAAGCCGATGCGATGACCAGGCTTCGATAGCGTTGGCCTTGGGGACGATCATCATAGCCCATCCTCTCCCGTGTCTCAATGGTTGAAATCGCACAAATCCCGCAAAATCTGGCACATTTTCGGGTGGACGGAGTCCGAAGATTTCGGTGCTTTCACCCGATATAAGAGGAAGGGAAGTTCGCCTTCGCCCTATGAACAGTTACTCTTCAAGACCACGATACCCGTTGGTGATCGGCATCCGGCGATCTTTCCCAAAGGCACGATGCGTGATCTTGACGCCAATGGGCGCCTGGCTGCGCTTAAATTCACTGTAATCGACCATTCTCATCACACGAGCGACCGTCCCCCGATCGAAGCCCGCCTCGACGATTTCCTCCAACGAACGATTATCTTCCACATAGGCCTGGAGGATGGGGTCGAGAACCGTGTAGGGCGGCAGCGTATCTTCGTCCTTCTGATCGGGTTTCAGCTCGGCACTCGGCGGTCGGTCCAACGTGCGTTGAGGGATCACCGGAGACGGGCCTCGAGCATTGCGGAACCGTGCTAACTCATACACCCTCGTTTTCGAGACATCCTTGATGACGGCAAACCCACCGGCCATGTCGCCGTAGAGCGTCGAGTACCCCACGCTCAACTCGCTCTTGTTCCCGGTGGTCAACACCAAATGCCCGAACTTATTGGACACCGCCATGAGAATATTGCCGCGAATACGCGCCTGGAGATTCTCCTCCGTCCTGTCCGGCGGTCGCTGATCGAAGGACGGCGCCAAGGACCGTCGATAGGCTTCGAATGTTGGAGTAATGGGAATGGCGCGCAACTCGATACCGAGGTTCTGCGCAAGCTCTAGGGCATCTTCCTCGCTTTCATGTGAGGTATAGGGAGATGGCATGAAGATCCCGAGTACGCTCATGGCTCCGAGTGCATCCACGGCGATCACTGCCGTCAATGCCGAATCGACTCCTCCACTCAACCCAATGACGACCCGCGTGAACCCGTTCTTTTGGACGTAGTCTTTCACCGCAAGCACCAATGCCTGATAGATTTCATCGATCTTTCCCAAAGGCTCAGCCAATTCCGGCACGATGGGAATCCGCTTCACCCTTGCCATCGGCAGCTTGACAAGACGACGTTCGACGGCCGAACCGGGCTTGGTGGACCGAACCGAATTCCGTCCACTGGCCCTACCCCTGTGCTTGACGAAATCCGGACTCACATCGGCCACAAGCAACTCTTCCTTGAAGGTACCACCTCGCGCAATCACCTGACCCGATTGATCCAGGATCAAACTATTCCCGTCGAAGACCAGCTCATCTTGGCCTCCGACCAGATTCGCGACGATGGTCATGGCCCCGTTCTTCCGTGCCCACTGCGTCAGAAACCGCTCCCGTGAACGGCTCCGATCAATCCGAAATGGGGACGCGCTGAGGTTGACCATCACCTCCGCTCCGGCCGCCATTTGCGCTCGGGTGAATTCATCCGCACGCCACAGGTCTTCACCGATGGTCACACCGACCCCAATGCCGTTGATCACGAGTATTGGGGGCCGTCGTCCGGAACGAAAATACCGGCGTTCATCTCCATCGCTCGGGAAATATCCTTTATGACAGTTTCCAACTATTTTGCACCGGGCGACCAGCGCCGCCGCGTTATAGAGCGGCTGCCGACCGCTTGAGTCAATCGCTGGTCGAGAGGCTTCTGACCCGATTTGAGCACTTCGCGCCACGTACCCGACCACGGCAACCAAATCGCGACAGGCTTGGACGACCTCCTTCAACGCGCGTAGAGTGTCGTTCACAAACTGCGGCTTGAAGAGAAGATCTTCGGGAAGGTAGCCGGTAATGGCGAGTTCGGGAAAGACGACCAGGTCGACATGAAATTTTCGCGCCTCACCGATCCATTCGATGATCCGGCGGACGTTCCCGTTAAGATCCCCGACTGTCGGGTTCATCTGCGCAACGGCAATTCGCAACACTCTCATCACGCACCAGCCTGACCGGGCTCCGGCACAAGAGACCGACCCTGAGTTAGGAAGAGATTCCGCCTTCCTTTACGAGATTTCCCAATGAAGAAGAAGTGCAGGAAGCAACCGCGGCATGAGTCATGTTGACAGCGACGCAGCATGCCATCGATTAAACACATGCTGCTCTAATGGACCTATGCAGACCTCCCCAATGCGCGAAGGCCATACTCCGATGACGCGACCGCCCGATACTTTTTTATCATGGAGCATGGCTTTCCAGATCTTCACAGGGGTATACTGCGGCATTCGGTCGCTGAGCCCCGCATCCTTCACGATGCGTCGAATATCTTCGACGACCTCACGGCTACAGACCCTCTGAAAACAGGCCAGGCTGGCCTCCTGGACCAGCCCGATCCCCACAGCTTCTCCATGGACCAGCGATTGATAGCCACCCAATGCTTCGAGCGCATGGCCGATAGTATGGCCATAGTTGAGGATTCGCCTTCGATCGGATTCTCGCTCATCTCTTGAAACAACCTCGGCCTTAATCTCACAGGATCGTTTGACTACTGTCGCCACGACTTTCGGTGCTTGCTTCAGAAGATCCGGCATGTGTCGCCGAAGATAGGAAAAGAATGTTTCATCGGCGATGATACCGTACTTGATTACCTCGGCCAGACCGGCGACCCATTCACGCCGGGGCAACGTCCGAAGGACTAACGGGTCTATCCACACGGCACGCGGTTGGTAAAAAGACCCAATCAAGTTCTTACCCAGTCGATGATCGACTCCTGTCTTTCCTCCGACACTGGAATCAACCTGGGCGACAAGCGTCGTAGGCACTTGGATATAGGGAATACCGCGTTGATAGATTGACGCTGAAAATCCGGCTATGTCGCCCACAACTCCTCCTCCGAGTGCCAATATCATTGAGGAGCGCTCAAATCGGTGGCGTGCCAAGACATCGAGCACGGACTCCACTGTTTTTAATGTTTTCGAACGTTCACCTGGATCTAAAATGATCGGAACCGGCTCAATCCCATGCCGCGTGATCGCTTCGGACACGTTTCTCAGGTAATGCCTCGCCACTCGCCGATCGGTCACCACTGCGACCTTTCCCTTGACCGACTGTTGTTTCAGCTCTCGTCCAATCCGCTCTAACAGCCCCGCACGGATGGTTATTTCGTAACTTCGTTCGGCTAGGGAAACAGGAACGGTGAAGATCGGAATCATTTCGTGGCCATGCAGAGAACGGAAGGATATGAGTTCATACCACCTCTACGCTGCTAATATACGGTCAAGACTCAAGGTGCTACATCGTAACACAGCACCGACCTAAACTAAAATGATGGGCCCTTCTTGTCAGATGGAACAGGCGTCGGAGATGGGGCTTGCGACCGCTTGGGAATAAGAAGGTATGGCGAAACCTTTTGGCCTCGCCACACCTGGATTCGGTTATCCGACCGAGTCGTGGTTACGTTTTGATGATGCTGGGCGTGAGAAAGATCAATAGCTCTTGTTTGCCGACCGATTCAGACTTGTTCTTGAACAACCAGCCCAATACAGGCATGCGAGAAAGATACGGGACGCCTTGCACGTTGTTGGACTGCGTATCGACGAAGACTCCGCCGATCACCATGGTTTCTCCGTCCCGAACGATGACTTGTGTCGTCGCTTCGCGTCGATCGATGCTGGGCCCAGCGGGATTACTCCGTGCGCCGACGGCATTGCGAGTCGCCCGTACACGCATCAAAATACGTTTGTACTCTTCGTTGGGGTCACGCGACGTGATCTGCGGCGTGACGTTCAACTCCAAGTTCGCATCGACGAATGTCGTTTGCGTACCCTGCAAGGATGTGGTCTGGAAGGGAATCGATTCACCTTGAGAAATCTTCGCTTCCCGTTTATCCAACGTGGTGATTTTGGGCGCTGCGATCACCTTGGTCAAGCCGAGCAATTCACCGGCTTGGAGCCTCATGTCCAAGGCAAATCCATCGGCCAGCTTTCCAAAAGTCCAGCCGATCCCTGGAACAGCAGGCAACCCCCCCACCTGAGCCGGCAAGTTTACGATGAAGTCCCTGGCAATCGTCGTGGCTCCAGTGCCGCCGGCTTGCGCAAAGCCTCCGGTCGGATTTCCGACCAAGTGGAACCCGCTCGGATTAAACTGTGAGGTCTTAAACCCCCACTGGATCCCCATCCCTCTGGCATAGACGGTATCAGCTTGCACGATGCGCGCTTCAATCTGAACTTGTGGGACCTCCAGGTCGAGCCCGTCGACGAGCTGCTTAATGACGGCCAACTTGGATTCTGTATCCTGCACGACCAATGCGTTACTTCCGTTGTTAAATTGCATGCGGCCGCGCGGGCTCAGGTTCTGCCTGAGCGACTGCATCAGTTCTTGCGCCGGGATATGTCTGATGTAGAACACGCGATCGATCAGCGGTTCCGCCTTCGTCTTTGAATCTCTGGCTCGTGCTTCTTCATCCTGTTGTTTGGAAAGATTCGCCAAGGAGTCGACCCAGACAATGCTCCCTTGACGAAACATTCCGAGGCCATTCATTTTTAAAAGCATGTCCAACGCCTGGTCCCATGGCACATTCACCATCTTCATCGTGACCTTCGCCTTGACGCCTTCTCCGACGACGATGTTGAAACCACTGACCTCGGCGATCAATCGCAGGATGTTGGTGATGTCCGCCTGCTGGAAGTCGAGGGAAATGCGCCGACCGACAAATCTGGTTTTCCCTATCACGAGGTCATCGGATCGTTCATCCTTCTCAGCAGAAGGGCTTTCTTCGGTCATCTGAGCTCGCTGTATCTTGAACTGAGGCTGAGCAGGATTGACAATTCGTGTTGCCTTTTTGACCATCTGATCTCTCGTTTCACGTGTCGCCTTTTTCGAGCCAGGGAGATCGGACAGGTTCTCACGTGTAGAGACTTTCGTCGTCATCGCAGAGAAAGCCCCTGGCCCACTCGGTTTCAATGTAATGAAAACTTTGTTGGCTTCGCGGACCATCGAATAAAGAGGCTGTTCATGAACATCGAATACCAGCCTGATCTTATCCGCATGATGTCCTACTCTAATCTTTTTGAGCAGATAATGGTCGGCCCGGATCACTGATCGCCTGAGAGTGGATGATACGGCTGGGATATCGACGATCAAGCGGGATTCATCCAAAAAGTTAGTCTCGGGAAATAGCTGCCCATCGCCGGCGATAACCACCGTCACCAGATCTGCTTCGGGGCGCACCTCAAGAGCCGTTACCGCTTGAGCAAGCACTCGCATAGAAGGCGTTCCGGCTCGTGCGAGGCCTGATTGCTTCATCTCCACGTCGGTCTCATTGGCAAAAACCCTCGTCTCCGCACTTACACTGAGCGCGACGAGCGCAACCCCCCAGGCTCCGATGAAGCATCTAGTCATCAGGGCACTACCTGCTCGAGAAATTAGTGGTTTCATTCTGAGCCCTCTTTGGGATGAAGGAGCTTGACATACTCTCGCTCCTGCTTCTTGCCGTACACATCTGTGAACCGTTCCTGCACGATAATGCCACGTTCGGTGATTGCGCTGACCACTCCATTATTCTGTCCAAGCCTTGTGCCTCGGCGAACAGCATACCCATGACCGTCAGGAGTCTGAACCATGGCGGTATACCCATAGGCCCCCCACACAACGGCAATAAGGTTAAGCTCGGTTAAGGTGACGCGTTGTAATGGGGGGAGGGTCATATCCACCTTGCCGAGCTGCAATTCCTGAATGATGGGAGCGAAGGGATCTCGGCGGCCCGATGGATCGTATCCAACACCCGTCACGCCGTCAGTTAATGGCAACTGAGGAGCCATCGCCGAGGCTTCATGCAGTGCTGTCCCTTCCATGGTATCAGGCGCCGTCCGAGGAATGTCGGGGACGGATGGGATTGCGATCGTCCCTCGCTTCAATGGCGCTATCTGCGCGGGTAGAGGGGACGGCTCAGCGTGAACTTGTTGGCTCAAGACCCCGACATTCCACAACCACGCCATCCCCATACCGGCCATTAACAAATAGTTCTCCGTCTTCTTCGGACACATACCCAATAGCTGCATGTGGACCATACCTCACTTACCGGCTTGGGCAACGGTGGGAGCCTTTACCGGTGCAGTCGCTCCCGAAACGGGCTTCTCTTGTGGGGCGGCATATGCCACGAGATCAAACGTCGTCTGCGATACGATACGCCCTTGGTCAATCTTTGGAGATCCGATCTTTAGACCCGATACTGTAATGATACGGGGGAGTCGATTAATTCGATCGAAGAAGAGCGCAGCGGTGTGATAGACCCCCGCGACTTCAACATTGACCGGCATCTTTACGAAGAGCTTCGATGCATCTTCTGTCGGGGCCCCCGGCTTCCATAGCTTGATGTCGAGCCCCAACCGTACACCAAGGTCTGATACCTGCTTGAGCAGCATGATGGCTTCTTCTTCCGGCGGGAGGCGTTCCTTCTTCTTGGCCAGCTCAATTTCAAGCTGCTTGTTTGCCGCTACTAATTCATCTAGATGTTTCACTTTAATTGTAAGCATTTGAATTTCACCATCCAGCTTACTATTCTCGGCCTCCAGCGCGGCAATGATCTCGGACTTAGGCTCCGCGATGTAAAAGTAGAACCCTGCGATCATGCCACCGACGAGAAGGAATAAGAGCGCGGCCTTTTGGGTAGCCGGCACATTGCGCAGCGCATCCAGGTTTAATCGTGGCAACGCCATTATTACCCCTTCAACCGAAAGGCTAAGCGGAACTGATACAGGTTGACCTTGTTTTCGATCGTGGCTTTACTTTCCTGCAGATTGATACCGGTAAAATAATCCGTACGGCGCAAATTGTGGACGAATTCCACCACATCATCGTTCGTGAGCGCCTTCCCCTCTAATTCCACCATATCGGATGCAACGCCTAGCTTCGTGAGCCAGACCTTAAGCGGCTCCAAGCTCTGACTCACGTGGTCAAGAACTTTCACAGGCCCCATTCGTGACTGCTCAAGCTGGTCGATAATGCGATTCTTGTCCTCCAGCAGCTTTTTTCTTTGTTCGAAGTCCTGGACCTGCTTGACCTGCTCCTTCAGCCGGGCGACCTGCCTTTCCTTATCCTGCTTTTCCGTTTGCCGAGCTTCTAATTCGTCGTCCAGAGACGATGAATACCACCAGCAACCGCTCAGCGCAATCAGAATGATTCCTACACCAAGTAGCGCTTGTGCGCGAACATCATACTGAGGCTTTGCCGGTCGTCCCTTGGGCCCACCTGGAAGCAGGTTGATTCGAATCATCTGTCACCCACTGCTCGCAATGCGAGTCCGACGCCCACCGCTGCAGACGGCGCCATATCGACGAGCATGTCCGGATCGATATCACACCCCGAGATGTCGATCTCTGCGAAGGGGTCTGCCATTTCCACAGGAATCTGCATCCGATCACCGAGCTGCTGAATCAACCCCTTGGCTCTGGCCACACCGCCACAGAGTAGAACACGACTGAGCTCCGAATTAGCCGTTGAATTCTTAAAGTAGTCCACAGTCCTGGCTATCTCTGACGCAACTTCAGCATTCACGCTGTCGACGATGCCGTCAACGGAAGCTCCGCCGGAATCACCAGTTCGATCTCTTTTCTTGCTCTCTTCAGCCTCTTCGAACGACAGCCCGACCTCGCGCTGAATCGCCTCTGTATACCGGTTCCCACCTAGTGGGATATCTCTTGTAAAAAGGGAAGCCCCTGCTCGGATGATGTTGACATTCATCACACTGGCTCCCAGATTCACCAGCGCGGTCGTTTCTTCTTGTGCCATCGGGTAGTTAATCGCATGCATGTTTTCGATGGCAAAGGCATCGACATCCATGACCATTGGAGTCAACCCCGCTGCCTTGACCAGTTCGGTCAGTTCGTTGATCTTGTCTTTCTTCGCAGCCACGAGGATCACCGCCATGTCGCCCTGTCCTTCGTTCGATTCATCCAGGGGTAGCACATGGAAGTCGATGTTGACTTCGTTGATGTCAAAAGGGATGTACTGCTCGGCTGCCAATTTAACCTGTCCTTCCAATTCCTCATCCGGCATGGGCGGCAAACTAATCTTTTTAACGATAACCGCATGCCCTGAAATTGAGATAGCCACATGCTTGTTCTTGATATTCGCTTCATCGAAGAGTTCTCGGATAGCCGAGATCACCCGACCTTCATCCATGACCGTCCCGTCAACAATCACCTCAGGCTCAAGGGGTTTGACCCCAAACTTTTGCAGGAAGTACCGCCCCTTGGCTTCCTTCAGCTGAGCAACCTTGATCGCGCTTGATCCAATATCCAGCCCAACAAGCTGTCGGCGATGCGTCAGCATTGAGATGATGTCGGTTTCAACGAGCTTTTTAAGTGAATTTATCATGCGCTACCTACTGCACTACGCGACCGCCTTACGAGCACGAATGACTTTCTCGATTTCATCCACATTTGTTCTGGTGTAAAGGCGCCAGTTTCTCCAGTCGCGACTCGGTTGTGTAATAACTCCCTCCCGCTCCCATCGAAAGAGTGTGGCCTTGGAAATATCGAACAAATCGCATATTTCATAAGCCTTGAACCCTTCTTGCTTTGGTACGTTGCTAGGCTTTTTCATGTGCGTATTAGTATCGTAGTATAAAACTGTTGATATTCACAAACTTAAGTATAGTCAATATGTTCTACCTGTCAAGGAAAGGGCTTTAACCGGCAAGCTACGGCAGGGGCTTGGATTGTGCTACTACTCAAATACCTTAGTTTTTATCGACATCTCGGTGTTTAAGCCCGACGTCGTATCCCAACGTCGCGAGGCTTTCGCAGAGATGGTTGGCGATGGCTACGGAACGGTGCCGCCCTCCGGTACATCCGACGGCAATGGTGAGATAACTACGCCGCTCCCGTTGAAACAAAGGCAGAAGAAACTTCAAGAGAGTTTCGACGTGTCCAACAAAGGCGACGGCCTCCGGATCCGTCAACACAAAGTGACGAACCCGTGGGTCGTTCCCAGGAAGTGGCTTGAGGTCCGGCACAAAGTACGGGTTTTTCAGAAATCGTACATCGAACAAGATGTCGATATCATAGGGGACCCCATATTTATATCCGAAGGTGAGGAACGAGATGGTCAGTCGTCGTTCGGTTGATTCTCGTTGAAACTCTTTTGCCAGCAGTTCCCCAAGTTCATGAACCGTAAGATCCGAGGTATCGATGACTCGATCCGCGCGTCGTCGAATTTCAGTCAAGCGCTCCTTTTCGAATCGGATCCCTTCCAGGACGGGCAGATGCGGCAAAAGCGGATGGGGTCGCCGTGATTCTGAAAAGCGTCTGATCAGGACCTCCTCGCGAGCCTCAAAGAAGAACAACTTGACCGAATGGCCCGTCGCTTCAACTCGTTCCAGGATGCCCACAAGATCCGAGAAGAACACCCGTTCTCGTATATCGATACCGAGAGCGACATTGGCAATTTGATCATGTTGTTGATCACACAGGTCGACAAAGGTCGGGAGCAAGGGGGGGGGGAGATTATCAATGCAGAAATAGTTGGCATCCTCGAACGCCTTGAGAGCGTACGACTTTCCCGATCCAGATAAACCACTGATGATCACAAGGTTGAGTCGCGCCATATCAATCGAACACGACGCCAAGAAGCACTCTCATGACGATTCATTCTGCGGCTGCTCAGACCAACAGATCACACTCGCTTCGATTTGTCTGGCTTATGATTGACGAGCCGATCCTTCCATTTGCGAAACTGTGCATCCACCCGATCAACAAGTGCATCAATAGTAGCATACATTTCTGGAGTCGACGTCTTGGCTTGTATCCGCTTTCCGCTAACCGCACCAGTGACTTCGGCCTTATGCTGGAGCTTTTCAACTCCCAGTACGACCTGAAGAGATTCAACCTTCAACCCATAACGATCCAGACGACCAAACCTCGTTTCCACATAGCTTTTTAGAGCAGGGGTAAGATCCATGTGCCGACTCGTAATTCTCAAGTTCATGCCTACCTCCAATTCGTGCATTTCGTTGGATGCAGAGCTGCGAACATCAAAAGAATCGTCTGCGCTGACTGGCCGACGGAATATTCAATTCTGCTCGATACTTGGCCACGGTCCTCCTTGCAATGCGTACACCTTGAGTGCTCAGCCTGGCGGCGATCTCCTCATCTTTCAACGGACATTTTCCGTCCTCCTCCACCACCATGCCTTTAATCATATCTCGGACGGATATGGAGGAATGCATGCTCGACGGTCCATCCGTTCGCTGAAGTCCAGCATTAAAAAAGAATTTGAGCTCTAACATGCCCTGCGGACAGTACATATACTTGTTGGCCGTCACACGGCTGATCGTGGATTCATGCATACCGATGTCTTCAGCCACCTGTTTGAGGACTAATGGCTTGAGGTGCTGTACGCCATGCTCAAAAAACTGCTCCTGAAACTTCACGATACTTGAAACCACTTTGACGATGGTTCTGTTGCGCTGCTCGATGCTTCGAATGACCCATTGAGCAGCTCGTAATTTCTCATCCATATATGCTTTAGTTTCAGGAGTCCCCCCCTGCCCCGATGAGATAAGCTGTTTGTAGTATGGGCTTATCCTCATCCGTGGCAGCCCATCGTCGTTTAACAGCACAACCCACTCTCCTTCATTCTTGACAACAAACACATCGGGTACGATCACATAGTTGTGGGTATTGGTAAATGGCCGTCCTGGTTTGGGCTCAAGCTCGCCGATAATTTTGGTGGCTTGAAAGACTTCCTCGATCGTCACATTTAAAGCTTTCGCGATTTTGTGATACTGCTTTTTCTCTAAATCTTTCAAGTGATGTTTGATAATACTCTCGATGACTGATCCTTTTAGGGCTCCCGGAGGAGACCCGAGCGAACCGAAAAGATTTCGCCCTAAAGACCCGAGTTGGAGCAGAAGACATTCCACTAAATCTCTTGCGGCAACTCCAGTAGGGTCGAAAGTTTGAATATCCTTGAGCACAGATTCGACTTCAGTTTCCCTAACCGTAGAGCCGGCCACAATCTCGGCCAAAGGAGTGCGAAGGTAGCCATCATCATCCAGGTTGCCGATAATCAAACGACCAAGTTCCTTGTCTCGATCAGAGAGTGTAGATAGAGACAACTGCCAGAGAAGATGTTCCTCAAGAGACATTGTCTTAGCTACCGTCTGTTCATACGAGGGGAAATCGTCGGACACTGCCGAGTAGTCGGACTGCCCGTCTCGCCGATCTCTGCCGAAGTACTCTTCCCATCCCGATGCGGAAAATTCCTCCGGAGACCCCCGCTCTTCCGGTGTCTCTGCTGTACTCAGCTGTTCATGTTCTGGTAACGCAGAGATCTCCTCCACCTTCTCCTCATTGATCGGCGTCTCATTTTCCTCTCCGTCTGATTGGATCTCATCCAACAATGGATTCTCAAGGAGATGTTGGGTAAGACTCTGTTGTAGCTCCAGTCGTGACAGCTGCAGCAGTTTGATGGCCTGCTGTAACTGCGGCGTCATGATCAATTTTTGACTGAGTTTCAGGTCAAGACGCAGTTTCATGGCTGAGTGCAGATCCTCTACATCTTAAATTGTTCACCGAGGTAAACTGCTCGAGCAGATTCACTCTGAACGATAACGTCCGGAGATCCGGATTCCAGAATCAATCCCTCGTTAATGATGTAGGCTCGGTCGACGATCGAAAGTGTTTCCTGCACATTGTGGTCGGTAATCAATATCCCAATCCCTTTATCTTTTAACCGGGTGATGATCTGCTGAATATCCGCAACGGCTATGGGGTCAATGCCTGCGAACGGCTCATCCAGGAGCATAAATGACGGACTGGCCGCCAAGGCACGCGTAATCTCCAGACGCCGGCGTTCGCCACCCGACAGGGCATAGGCCATACTCTTGCGAATATGGAGCAGTTCCAATTCTTTGAGCAGAGCGTCCACCCGCTGACTCCGCTCGTTACGAGGATACCCCAGCATTTCAAGAATCGCCAAGACATTATGTTCTACCGAAAGCCGGCGAAAGACCGATGATTCCTGAGGAAGGTATCCTATTCCCCTCCGTGCTCGCTTGTACATCGGCAGGTTAGTGACAGACTCTCCCTGAAAGTTGATGTCCCCTTCATCGGGCTGACAGAGTCCCACGACCATGTCGAAAATAGTGGTCTTCCCCGCACCATTTGGACCGAGAAGGCCTACCACTTCACCAGCATAAACTTCGATTGCCACGCCTTTGACGACCTTTCGCCCACGGAAACTCTTGACCAACCCAGTAGCCCGTAAACAGTCGACATTGGGTGTCGAGTTTGGATGGAGCAGAGAACCGGGTATCGCATGGACGCGTGGAGTCATGGCGTATTCGGCCCCTCACCTTCGATACGAACGTGAGAACCTCCCTCTACCACGCTTCGTTCTTCGGCCAGGAAAATTGTGATCTGTTTACCGCTCACACGCGTACCCCGTTCCCATGCCACTGGATCACCGGTCAGCACTACCTTCTCACCATCGACATAATAAATGGCTTTTTGACATGTGGCGTTGCCGTTCTCGTACTGGATCTTCACGTGTTGCGTATCCGCAGTCGCCTCGATGCGACTGACAGAACGATTCGAAATCGTCGATGCGGCGTTGCCTCCTGTTGGTGAAGTGAGGCGCTGCGCCGACTCTCCGTGATTCGCGTCGCCGGGCGATGGCGGTCGAGGATCGCGTTTTCGAGATTGAAATGACACAACCATCTTGTCTGAGTGAACGACCAGAGAACCTCGCGTCAATACCACCGTCCCCTCAAAAACCGCTTGGCTATCTTGATTGCGGACGGTCATTTTCTTAGACGTAATGGTCGTTGGAACACCAGGGGCCTCAACACTCTGCTTCAGGGGCGCCGATTCCGTGGAAAGGGAGGCGGACGCGCTTTCTACGCATATGACACTAAGAAGCTGGAACAAGATCCACATGAACATCGCGTAGAACCTCAAATTCTTCCGACTCCATCTTCCCGAGGAATCCAACCCCCCGTATCTCCAACCCATGTCCCACAATGCGGACAGGATCTTCTGTCCGAATTTCTCTGGATCTATCAGTCCAGATTAAATGGTTGGTATAGATCGTGTAGCCGCTCCTGGTCGTCACGGTCACAGGCTCATCACGATTAGACAGAGCAAAATCCTTGTTCGCTGTATCGAGGGTTCCCTCATCCCCATTGACCGTCACTTTCTCACCTTCTCCCCCATAGAACGTGAAAGCAACATCCTGTAGAAATGCTCGCTCTTCCCGTTCATATATTCGAGCCTGCTTTGCGTGAACTAGCCACTGCACCACGTCCCCTTTCGATTGTCTAAAAGTAAATTCCGAGAGCTTGGCATCGGCTTGTTCCATTGCTTCAGGAACAACCGGTCGGCTAGTCGGCACTGAATCTGCGTTTCTGACGAGGAGATATCCGAGAAAAACGGCTAACAACACGCTCGATGCGAGAAGAGTACGTCTCGCGATAATTTCCCACATGCGCTAGGTGTGCTCCCAGACGAAAATCACAACGACTCTTGGCATGATCGTAGCATGCACAAGCTATCATGTAAACGTCCGTCATGGTCTAGAAACTAAGAGACTCCCGCATGTACGCATGCGGGAGTCTCTTAGTTCTTATCCAGCGAACGGTCTAGAGAGGCTATGTCGATGATCCCGGCTGTCCCCCTGGCACAGGCAGCGCCGTTGAAGGTGTCGTTGTCTTCTTGGGGGCGATGTCTTGACGGGAAACCAACTCAATAGCGACCATTTCTGCCGCGTCACCAACCCGACGACGCGTTTTGATGATTCTGGTGTACCCTCCTGATCGATCCTTGAACCGTGCTGCGACATCGCTGAATAGCTTTGAAACCACGGTTTTACTACGGAGAAATCCAAGAGCTCGTCGCCGCGCCGGAAGCGTTCCTTCCTTACCAAGCGTAATCATTCGATCGGTAAATCCTCGAATCTCTTTGGCTTTAGCTTCAGTCGTTTCGATTCTCTCCTGCTCCAACAATGAGGTGACCATGTTTCTGAACAATGCCGCTCGGTGCTTGGTCTGGCGTCCAAGTTGTCTTCCTTTTTTCCTATGTCGCACGATTTTCCCCTCGGCTAAAAAACGTCATTCAGGATTTGGGCTTCCATTATGTGGCGAAGACCCAGCCTCTATTTTAGTCCCCAGCGAAAGTCCCATCTCAGTAAGAATTTCTTTGATCTCATTGAGAGACTTTTTCCCAAAATTCTTTGTCCTAAGCATTTCACCTTCCGACTTTTGGACTAGGTCAGCTATCGTCTTAATATTCGCGTTCTTAAGACAATTAGCCGCGCGAACAGACAATTCCAATTCATTGACACTACGCAAGAGATTTCTGTTCACTTCCATCTGGGATTCCTCAGAACCCGTTTCACTCTTTCCTGCGCTTCGCTCTTCGGGATTGATAAAGATATCCAAATGTTCACGCAAGATACCGGCCCCAGTTGATAGCGCGTCTCTCGGACTGATGGTGCCATCCGTCCAAATCTCCATGGTCAGCTTGTCGTAGTCGGTCATGCGTCCGACGCGCGCATTTTCCACATGGAAATTGACTCGTTTGATCGGCGAGAAAATAGAGTCGATCGCAATCACTCCGATCGGCAAGCCTTCTTCTTTATTGCGCTCTGCTGGCACATAGCCACGCCCATGCTTGATAGTCATTTCTATATCCAACGTCGCATCCTTGTCGAGCGTGGCGATATGCAAATCGGGCGTCAAAATCGTCACCTCGGCATCATGGAGGATATCGGAACCTTTGGCCTCTCCTGGCCCCTTTTTCTTGAGCCGAATCGTCTTCGGTTTATCCGTGTGAAGCGCCAATCGAAGGCTCTTAATATTCAATATAATCGCCGTGACATCTTCCGTCACCCCGGCGATCGTGGAGAATTCATGAACAACTCCCTCGATCTTCACAGTGGTGACCGCAGCTCCCGTAAGCGACGACAACAAAATGCGACGGAGGGCATTCCCAATCGTCGTGCCGAACCCTCGCTCGAACGCTTCCGTTGTAAACCGCCCAAATGTGGGCGACTGTGCATCCTTGTCGACTTCCACCCGCATTGGGATCTGAAAGTCTTTCATCGCCTTGATCATGACCGACCCTCCATACCATCGAGTAACATACACATTGCCAGATAACACGGAACCAACGGAACAAAACTCCGAGACGGTCTAGCGCGAATACAATTCCACCACCATCTGTTCATTCACCGGTAACGCGATCTGCTCTTTCGCCGGCATAGACCGCACAATCCCCTTGAATGCCCCCTTATCTAATTCAAGCCAGTCAGGAATTCCCCGACTATCGACGGATTCCAATGCGGCTTGGATTGCAGTCAAATCCCGACTTTTTTCCCGAATTTCAATTACATCGCCCGGCTTTACCAGCGCACCGGCCACCGTAATCTTCTTGCCGTTCAGGGTGAAATGGCCGTGACTGACCATCTGACGCGCCTGCTTGCGTGAGGCACCAAATCCAAGGCGATACGTAACATTGTCTAATCGACATTCAAGCAAGCGCAACAACGCGTCACCGGTGACACCCGCCTGTCGTTCCGCACGTTCAAAGACGCCTCGGAACTGGCACTCCTGAAGTCCGTATATACGTCTTAACTTCTGCTTCTCCCGAAGCTGAAGGCTATAGTCGGAGGTGCGCTGACGCCCCTGCCCATGTTGCCCAGGTGGATAACTTCGCCTTTCGATGGCGCATTTCTCCGTCATGCAGCGAGTCCCCTTGAGAAAGAGCTTCTCACCTTCTCGCCGACACAACCGACAGACAGGACCACGATACTTTGCCACTGCATCCTCCTCGGGAATGATCTTACAGATTCACTTAGACTTGACCTCACTGGTCTTTCAAAAAAGACACCTTTCGCACTTCATTTACTTAGACACGTCGCCGCTTGGGCGGACGACATCCATTATGTGGAATCGGTGTGACATCACGAATGAGATTGATCCGCAAGCCAGCGCCTTGGAGAGAACGAATGGCCGACTCTCTTCCTGAACCTGGACCATTAACATACACATCGATTTGCCGCATCCCACTTTCCATGGCTTTTCTGGCTGCAGCTTCTCCAGCTCGTTGGGCGGCAAAAGGGGTGCTTTTACGCGACCCTTTAAACCCTTGGTTGCCGGCGCTCGCCCATACCACTGTGTTCCCGCTCATGTCAGTAATTGTGACAATGGTATTGTTGAATGAGGCCTGTACATGCGCCACCCCGCTCTGAACGATTCGACGCTCCTTCTTTTTCCCCTTTTTGACGCTCATGAGAACTCCTTCTGACGCTCCAGCAAACTAGGCCCGCAGAGCTTTTGACCCCGTTGGTCGCGGCTTACTACTGACGCCTGCACGACGTCCCTTACGTGTTCTGGCATTGGTTTTGGTACGCTGTCCCCGGACGGGCAATCCCTTGCGATGGCGGAACCCTCGATAGGTGCCAGTGTCAACGAGGCGCTTGATATTGAGGGATACCTCTTTGCGGAGGTCCCCTTCGACTCGATGATCGCGCTCGATGATTTCGCGTAGCTTTACGATCTTGTCTTCGCTCAGATCCTTGATACGAATCGCGCCATCGATACCAGCTTCATCGAGAAGCCTCCTGGCAGATGCCCTTCCGATTCCATAGATGTATGTCAACCCAATATCAGTTCGCTTATTCCTTGGCAGATCGACGCCAGCAATACGTGCCATTCTTCCTCCACCTATCCGTTTTCAGCAGTAAGGCATTTGGACCGACCCCAGCACAACGGTACTCGTCACGCTAGTCCAAGGTCGGACGTTTCACTCGCTTCTCGACACTTGCTTCTAATCAACTATCCCTGTCGCTGCTTGTGACGTGGGTTCTTACAGAGAATACGGACAACCCCACGACGACGAACAACTTTACATTTCGCACAAATGGGCTTCACTGATGATTTGACTTTCATACCAATTCCCAACTCCAAATTTATTTAAAGCGATAGGTAATACGGCCTCTCGTCAAATCGTACGGCGACATTTCCACCGTGACCTTATCGCCCGGAAGAATTCGGATGAAGTGCATCCGCATTTTCCCAGAGATATGAGCGAGTATGATATGGCCATTTTCAAGTTTGACTCGAAACATGGCATTGGGAAGCGTCTCCACGACCGACCCTTGCACCTCAATAATGTCTTCTTTTGCCACGTCCTATCGTATTCTTTCTTATGAAGGGTCTCGTCGCGTACTACAACTGGCTCAAAATACGAGGCCCTCCGGTTGCCTGTATAGCAATCGTATGTTCAAAGTGGGCGGACAGGCTACCATCCGCTGTGACAGCCGTCCATCGATCATCGAGGATACGAACCGCGCTTCGCCCCATGTTGACCATAGGCTCAATGGCCAACACCATCCCTGACTGCAACCTAGGGCCTTGGCCAGGCTTTCCGTAGTTGGGTACTTGAGGTTCTTCGTGCAATTGTCGCCCAATCCCATGGCCAACAAACTCAGTTACAACTGAAAACCCTGATGATTCGACATGCCGTTGGACGGCGCAGGAGATATCCGAGAGACGATTACCGAGCACAGCTTGCTTGATACCCAAGTAAAGCGCCTCTTTCGTGACCTGAACCAATTTTTGCGTTGTGTCAGGAACGGATCCAACGGTAACTGTCACAGCAGAATCACCATAAAAACCTCCTACAATGGCTCCAAGATCGAGCCCAATGATGTCCCCCTCTTTTAGCTTTCGCTTTGAAGGGATACCATGGACGACCTGTTCATTTATTGAGGCACATAGAGTACTTGGATAGTTCCGATAACCTTTGAACGCTGGGAGCGCTCCCCTTCCGCGTATCTCCTGTTCGGCTATGCAATCCAGTTCTTCCGTGCTGATTCCTGGCCTCACTGCATTCCGCACAACATCCAGTGCCTCAGCTACGACTCTTGACGCCTGTGCCATGACTTCAACCTCGGCAGGCGTTTTTAAAATGATCATGCCGTCTAGTGTGCCGCCAGCGTTCGGAAGAGTTTTTGGTAGACGGCATCCACTGATTCGGCCCCATTGAGATGCGATAATAAGCCTTGTTTCTCATAAAAACTGATTAAGGGTGCCGTTTGCTCTCCATAGACGCGGAGCCTCGTCTCAATCGCCTCTCGTTGATCATCGCTTCGCTGAGTTAATGCTTCTCCGCAACGTTCACATAGACTACCCATCTTTGACGGAGCATATTCTACGTGGTACGTCGCTTGGCACTTTGGACAGCTTCGGCGCCCACCTAAACGCTTCACGATCTCTTCACGAGGAACCTCAAAATTAATGACGCGATCCAGACGACCACCTCGCTCGTGCAGCACCTTCGCGAGAGCTTCAGCCTGAGGAACCGTTCGGGGAAACCCATCCAGGATAAACCCAGAAGCATTGGATGAATCTGCCAGCTTCTCTCGGACTAATCCGATAACCACCGAATCAGGAACCAATCCGCCCCTATCCATGTGCCCTTTTGCCTCAAGACCAAGCGACGTCTTGTTGCGAACCGCCTCTCGAAGCAGATCACCGGTCGAGATCTTACAAATACGTAGCTGCGACGCAGCCTTCTCAGCCTGGGTACCCTTCCCGACTCCTGGCGCACCAAGAAACACAAGCCGCATCATCGTTACCCGCTGCGCCCGCGCAACGGAGCCATGCCTTTCCCTAAGAATCCCTCATAGTTTCGCATCAACATGTGGGATTCAATTTGCTGCGCGGTGTCGAGGCCTACCCCGATTACAATCAGCAGAGAAGTGCCTCCGAAATAAAAAGGAACATTCAGTTTGTATATCAGGAATTCAGGGATCACACAGACAATGGCGAGGTAAATCGCGCCTGCGAACGTGATCTTTGTCAGGACGTTGTAGATATAATCGGAAGTTCGTTGCCCTGGCCTGATCCCAGGAATGAATCCTCCATACTTTTTCATATTGTCGGCCATATCGACCGGGTTAAGCACAACCGCCGTGTAGAAGAAGCAGAAGAAAATGATCAATCCCACATACAGCAGTGTATAGAGGAGCGACCCTGGAGCCAACTGCATCCCAATGGACTTTATCCATGGTGTCTCGAAGAAACCTGCGATGGTCGCAGGAAACGCGATGATCGACGAGGCAAATATGGGAGGGATTACTCCGGCTGTATTGATCTTCAATGGAATATGCGTGCTTTGTCCGCCATACACCCGTCGCCCTATCACTCGCTTTGCATACTGGACCGCTATCTTTCGTCGTCCACTTTCCAAAAACACGATCGCCGCCACGACCGCGATCATCAAGATAGCGAGCGCCACCAATAAGAAGGCGTTAAGTTGACCGATCTCATACAGATTGTACGTCTGGACAACCGCAGATGGGAGCCGAGCGACGATGCCTGCAAAAATGATCAGTGAAATTCCGTTCCCAACCCCTCGCTCTGTGATCTGCTCACCGAGCCACATCAAGAACCCTGTGCCAGCGGTAAGCGTGATAACCGTCATAAGGCGGAACCCCCAGCCGGCGCTGAGGACAAAGGCCCCTTGGTTCATCTGCTCCAAGCCAACAGCGATACCGAATCCTTGAATCAGAGCAATGCCGATCGTTCCAAACCGCGTATACTGAATTATCTTTTTTCGGCCTCGTTCTCCCTCTTTGGCTAACTTGGTCAAATGCGGAATGACGACGGTCAGCAATTGAAGGATGATCGAGGCGCTGATGTAAGGCATGATGCCCAGCGCAAAGATGGTCAGACGTGAGAGCGAACCGCCTGAAAAAATATCGAGGAACCCCAGCAGAGCTCCCCCCTGTTTTTGCAGGAATTCGGATAACTCGTTTCCGTTGATACCAGGAGTCGGAATATGAGACCCGACACGATACACAACCAACATTCCGAGCGTAAAGAGCACTCTAGTGCGCAGCTCAGGAATCTTAAAGATATTCTGAAAACTGGTGAGGAGCCGTTCAAGCACCGCTTATGACCTCGACTCTCCCTCCGGCCGCTTGGATCTTTGCTTCCGCCGACTTGCTAAACTTATGAGCCTGCACAACGAGTGCCTTCTTGAGCTCTCCATTGCCCAGAATCTTGATCGGCAGCTTTTTTCTCTTTACCAAGCCGGCATCGACCAGGGCCTGTGGAGTGACAGTGTCGCTCCCTTTCCATTCTGTAAAACTCGTGATGTTCACAATTGCATATTCCACTCGGAATGGGTTGGTGAAACCAAACTTTGGCAGCCGACGCACCAATGGCATCTGGCCACCCTCGAAACCTGGACGCTTCCCTCCACCGGAACGAGCCAAGATCCCCTTATGTCCTTTGGTGGAAGTCTTCCCATGGCCTGAGCCGGGTCCACGGCCAATACGTTTTCGTCGTTTTTTTGCCCCTCTTGCCGGGGCCAAATCATGAAGATTCATAGTCTAACAACCTCAAGCAGATACCCGACTTTATCAATCATCCCACAGACTTGCGGTGTATCAGGGCGGACAACCGCCTGACGAACACGTCGAAGGCCTAGGCCCCGCAAGACAAGGCGATGGCGCTCAGGCGTTCCAATGGGGCTACGCATTAAAGTAACCCGCACATTTGAAACTTTTGCGTCTTGAGTTTTTGATGGCTGTGTCACGCCCATTTAAACCGTTGCCCTTTCTCGCCCCTCGACAACAGCTTGCCGGCGGAAACGAAGCACCTCATCCAAATTCCTCAGCTGGGTCAAACCGTCGAGTGTTGCGCGAACTGTGTTAAATGGATTGCCACGCCCGAGAGTTTTCGCAATGACATTATGAGCACCGACTAGCTCCACAACAGCCCGCACCGCCCCCCCGGCGATGATACCTGTTCCATCAACAGCAGGTTTCAGCAGCACATGCTCTGCTCCGAACAGTCCGTGCACTTCATGCGGAATAGTTCCACCCTTAAGCGGAACGTAGACGAGGTGCTTCTTAGCCTGTTCAACGGCTTTGGAGATCGCAACGGGAACCTCGGCAGCTTTACCCTTCCCGATACCGACCCATCCATGGCCATCACCGACGACCACAAGAGCACAGAAGTTGAAGCGCTTGCCGCCTTTTACAACCTTGGCGACACGATTGATAAATACGACTTTATCTTTCAGACTTAATTCATCGGGATTGACTCGCACACTCTCACCCCTCAGTCCTAAATTCACTACCCATTCATCAAAAGGCTGGCTCCAGACACGGTACGAGCCCCTGACGTCATCTTCAGATTAAAACTTCAATCCCCCTTCACGAGATGCGTCCGCAAGTGCTTTAATACGGCCGTGATACAGCCGTCCGCCACGGTCAAAAACCACGGTTGTTACCTTCACGGCCTGGGCACGATCTGCGATCAACCTACCGACTGCTTTCGCGGCTTCAATGCCGCCAGTTGACGTCAGAGATTTTCGAAGCTCCTTATCAAGGGATGAGGCAGTAGCCAGCGTCGTACCCTGAACATCATCGATAATCTGAGCATAGATGTGGGCCGTGCTCCTAAACACGTTCAATCTTGGCCGCTCTGCCGTACCTAAGATGACCCGACGCACTCGCCGCCGTCGTCGCTCAAGCTGTCGAACCTTGTTTGCTGCATTCATCGTTGATCCCTACTTCCCAGTCTTACCTTCTTTTTTACGTAATACTTCGCCAGCGTACCGGACACCCTTTTGTTTGTAGACATCAGGAGGTTTAATCGCGCGCAGATCGGCCGCAACTTGGCCGATCAATCGCTTATCGACTCCCTTTAGATTGATCAGAGTTTGCTTATCAACTTTTACCTCAATGCCGACCGGAACCTGGTAAATGACTGGATTAATGTATCCGACGTTGAAACTTAACGTTCTCCCCTGGAGCTGAGCCTTGTAACCAACTCCGGTAATTTCGAGTGAACGTTCATATCCCTTCGTAACACCCTGAACCATATTGCCCAGTTCGGCACGAGTCAGGCCATGCAACGCTCTTACCTTTCGATCTTCGCTTGCACGATCGACGATGAGCTGGCCATTATTGACCGCCGCGCTTACGCCATCTTGAAGACACCAATCCAACTTACCTAAGGGCCCCTTCACCGATACAGTTGAGCCAGCAACTTTAACTTCCACCCCACCAGGAATACTAAGCGGTTTTTTTCCAATGCGAGACATGGTTTCTTCTATCCTTCAGTCGAGATTGAACCGGCTCACCACACCGAGCACAGAACCTCGCCTCCCAAATTATTCTTACGAGACTCCTGATCCGTCATGATGCCCTTTGACGTGGAGAGGATCGAAATACCGATACCATTACGAACTTTCTTGATCGCTTGACTACCGACATAGACACGACGCCCAGGCTTACTGATACGCTGCAAACCCGTAATCATCGGCTGTCCTTCGCCCACGTATCGAAGCCGAACACTCAGAACGGGATGGCCATCCCGCACCTCATTTTCCACCGAATCAACATACCCTTCCCTTTTCAAAATTTCCAAAATCGCGCACTTCAACTTTGAGGTTGGAACCTTGATAGTGTCAAAGCGGCGCTGTGCGCCATTCTTCAAACGGACGAGAAGATCACCGACTGGATCAGTAACCATAGAATACCCTTCTATCCTTCATTGACGTTCATCAGAGCGAACTCACGGGTTACCAACTCGATTTTCGAACTCCAGGAATTTCCCCGCGCAACGTCATCATCCGAAAACAGATCCGACACATTCGAAATCGACGCAAATACCCACGCACTCGACCGCACACACCACAACGGTGATACTCTCGCGTGGAAAACTTCGGCTTCCCCGCTGCCTTATTTCTCAACGCTAATCGTGACACAAGCACTCCTCCTATCCGAAAAATCCTCTGCAGTCTCGCCATTCTTCATGTTCGGAACGGCATTCCGAGGTGCTTCAAGAGAGCCTTTCCTTCGTCGTTCGTCTTAGCTGTTGTAACTACCGTAATATCCATGCCATGAATCGACGCCACCTCGTCGTACTTGATTTCCGGAAAGATAAGCTGTTCCTTCAACCCTAACGTGTAATTACCGCGGCCATCGAATGCTTTTGGAGAGATCCCGCGAAAGTCACGGATACGAGGAAGCGCCAACGTAACGAGTCGATCGACGAATTCGTACATCCGTCGACTACGGAGTGTCACCTTAGCGCCAATGGGCAGCCCTTGTCTCAGCTTGAAACCGGCGATTGCTTTTTTCGCTCTTGTGACAATCGGTTTTTGGCCCGTGATCATTCCCAATTCTGTGACCGCAGCCTCCAAGAGCTTGACGTTCTGGATGGCCTCACCCATTCCGACATTCAGCACCACGCGTTCGAGTTTCGGCACCTGCATCACGTTCCTGTACCCAAATTCCTTCATGAGCGCTGGTACGACTTGCTGCTCATACATATCGCGGAGTCGCGGGCGGAACTTCGATTCATCACTGCCTTGATCCAGCGGTGGAGACGAACTCTCCTTCTTCGCACTCTTTCGCTCGGCTGGTTTGCTCGTTCGACTTTTCTGTTCCTTGGCCATGACTTAACCTATTCCACTGTCTCGTTAGATTTCTTGCTATAGCGTACACGCCGTCCATCCTCTAAAATACGAACTCCAACCCGTGTACCCTTTTTCGTCACCGGACAAAAAAACATGACGTTGGATATCTGCAGAGGAGCCTCTCGCTCCAGGATGCCACCCTGCTTCACCTTCTGATTCGGCTTTGTGTGTCGCTTGATGATATTCAGTTTCTCCACAATCACTTTACCGGTACGGAGATCAACTGAAAGCACTTTGCCTGTCTTGCCCCGTTCACGACCGGACACCACAACAACCGTATCTCCTTTTCGGATTCTGCTTCTTCTCAGCGCTTCCACAATGTCCCTCGCTTGCTCTTTATAAAACTTCAGGTGCCAAAGAAATGATTTTCATAAATTTTTTCCAGCGAAGCTCTCTGGCAACGGGGCCAAAAATACGTGTTCCAATCGGCTCTCCCTCTTTATTGATCAGAACGCATGCATTTCGATCGAACTTGATATACGACCCATCTTCCCTGCGAACTTCCTTCGTCGTTCGCACGATAACGGCTCGACTCACGTCACCCTTTTTGACGCTCGCCTGAGGAATTGCTTCCTTAACGGCCACCACCACAACGTCGCCTAACGATGCATAGCGTCGCCTAGTGCCTCCAAAAACATGAAAACACATGGCCTGCTTGGCCCCCGAATTATCAGCCACATCCATATAGGTATAATTCTGAATCATTACAATCTTCCTACGGGTATTACAAGTGGAGAAGCCAAGAAAGAGTCTTTTCTACTTTTCCGGTTGCCCCTTTTCCATGACCTGAACGACACGCCAATTCTTCTCTTTACTTAGCGGTCTACTCTGGACAAGCTTGACCCGATCTCCCACTTTACAGATACCGCTTTCGTCATGAGCCTTCAATCTGGTCACCCGCCTGAGAACTTTTTTGTAGATGGGATGAACGACTGACCTCGAAACCACCACGACGATGGTTTTTTGCATTTTGTTACTGACGACATCGCCATACCAATGACGACGCTTCACCACTTCAGCCATAGCGTCCTTTACCTCTTTGCCTCTTCTGCCCGGTCCACCCCCTGCCGAAGAATCGTCTTCACGCGGGCGATATCCCGCTTGGTTTTCCGAATCTGCATGGGATTTTCAAGACGTCCAGTGCCGAACTGAAATCGCAGATTGAACAGTTCTTGCACCAGTTGCTTTTCTTTGTCAGCAAGCTCTTCTATCGTCATATTTCGCAATTCATTGACGTCTAACGCCATATACCCGACTCCTGCCTTCCGTTCACACCTGGGAGGACCTACGCAAACTCACCTCGAACAACCAGCTTTGTCGCTATAGGCAACTTGTGAGACGCAAGCCGAAACGCCTCTCGCGCAGTTTCCCGGGTGACTCCATCCATCTCATAAAGAATCCGCCCAGGCTTTACAACAGCGACCCAATATTCCGGATTACCCTTCCCTTTACCCATTCGAGTTTCTGCCGGCTTCTTGGTAATAGGCTTGTCTGGAAAAATGCGGGTCCAAACCTGACCGCCTCTTTTTACATGCCGGGTAATAGCAATGCGAGCGGCTTCAATCTGACGACTCGTAATCCACCCTGGCTCTAAGGCTTTCAAGCCGAATTCCCCCAGGGTTATTCGCCCACCTCTATAGGCCTTCCCCGTCATCCGGCCTTTCTGCATTTTTCTGAATTTAACTTTCTTAGGCGCTAACACGGCTCTATCTCCTTACCCAAACCGGCGATCCAAAGATGATTCTGCTTTCATAGGCTGAACAGGAAGAAGCTCTCCCTTATAAATCCAGGTCTTCACTCCAATCTGCCCCATTGTCGTATGCGCTTCAGCGAACCCATAATCGATTTCGGCGCGCAGCGTGTGCAAAGGCACGCGCCCCTCTCGATACCACTCCGTTCTGGCAATCTCCGCTCCACCCAAGCGACCCGCTACCATAATCTTGATACCTTGAGCCCCAAGCCTTAGAGCCGATTGCACACTACGCTTCATGGCGCGGCGAAAGGCTACCCTTTTCTCAAGTTGAGTTGCCACATTTTCACTGACTAGCTGAGCGTCCAGTTCAGGCTTTTTAATTTCCTTCACAGTGACATAGGCCTGCCCCCCATATTGCTTTTCGAGGTCAGCCTTCAATTTATCGACCTCTGCGCCCTTTCGACCGATAATAATCCCCGGACGAGCAGTATGAATGATGACTCTGGCCTGATCGCCCGATCGCTCAATCTCGACCTTTGCCACGCCGGCGTGATACAGCCGAGCCTTGACCATCTTTCGAATTTTTATGTCTTGATGGAGAAGCTTGGCGTAGTCTTTCCCTGAATACCAACGAGAGCTCCACGTATAGTTGTAGCCAAGACGATACCCAATAGGATGTGTTTTTTGCCCCATGAGCGATATGCCTCAGTAAGAAGAATTAGCCTATTTTTGCTTACTCGGAATTTCCATGGTCGCGACGACGACAGTGATGTGACTCGTACGCTTCTGGATTGCGTTCGCCCTTCCCATGGACCTCGCACGTACACGCTTATATGTCGGACCGCAATTGACAAAGGCCTTGGAGATCACCATGCTTTCACTGTCCCCCATTTCCTTCAATTCTGCATTTGCCACTGCGGACCGTACGATTTTCTCCACAACGCGCGCGGCATGTCGAGGAGTGTGCTTTAAGATGGCTAATGCCATGGGCACCTGCCTGCCACGGATCATATCGATTACCGGCTTCGCTTTTCGAGGCGCGACACGAACAAATCTTAGAATTGCATGTGCTTCAGTCATCTTTGAAATCCCGCAATCGGTGAACCGAAATCGTTAAGCCTCTACTTCAGCGCAACAGCCTTTTCGGTCTTCGCCTGTCCATGCCCTTTAAAAAACCGCGTGGGAGCAAACTCGCCAAGCTTATGACCGACCATGTTCTCCGTCACAAACACAGGGATAAATTTCTTCCCATTATGAACAGCAAAGGTATGGCCGATCATATCAGGGATAACCGTCGAACGACGCGACCATGTCTTGATCAACCGCCGGTCCTTTCCTTGATTCATCTGTTCGACTTTCTTAAGCAAATGACCGTCAACAAACGCCCCTTTACTGACCGATCTAGGCATTGCGCACTCCTGATTTCCGTCGAGCGATGATAAACTTCTCAGTCTTCTTGTTCTGCCTGGTCTTGTAACCTTTTGTTGGAAGACCCCAGGGAGAGACAGGATGAGGATTTCCCTGCCCAGACTTTCCTTCGCCTCCTCCGTGCGGGTGATCAACCGGGTTCATGACCACCCCGCGAACGTGTGGCCTCTTTCCTTTCCATCGACTCCGTCCCGCTTTTCCAACGCTGACATTCTCATGATCGACGTTCCCGACTTGGCCGACTGTCGCCATACAGACACCCAAGATGCGTCGCATTTCACCGGACTTCAGTCGAACCTGCACGTAGTCGCCGTCGCGGCCCATAACCTGCGCAAAACCACCGGCACTTCGAATCAGCTGGCCACCCTTACCGGCCTTCAATTCGAGATTATGGATGGTCGTGCCGAGAGGCATGTGGATCAATGGAAGCGCATTTCCAGGTCGAATTTCAGCTTGTGGACCAGATTGAACTTCGTCGTTCAGAGCAAGGCCAGCAGGTGCTAAGATATATCGTTTTTCACCATCTCGATATTTCAGCAACGCAATCCTTGCGGATCGATTCGGATCATACTCAATCGCGGCAACCTTTGCAGGAACACCAACTTTGTCGCGACGAAAATCAATCGTCCTATACAATCGCTTATGCCCACCACCACGAAACCGGACAGTCACACGTCCGTGATTGTTTCGGCCACCACTTCTCAAGTGGAACGTGGTCAATGACTTCTCAGGCTTCTTGCTGGTGATCTCACTTGACACCACAGCAGTCATACCTCGACGACCAGCAGATGTTGGACGATAGATTTTTAAGCCCATACAATACCCCTTACACTCAAAGACGCGGTAAATCGATCGTGCTCAACGTTACGCACTCTCGTACATCTCCAACTTTTCACCTTCCCTGAGCGTGACAAAAGCTTTTTTCCAATCAGATCGCCTGCCGGAGAAACGACCTAACCGCTTCACCTTACCGCGGACATTCATGATATTGACCTTCTCTACCTTAACTTTGAGCAGGGCCTCCACGGCTTGCTTGATCTGGACACGATTTGCGTCAGAATGAACCACAAAGCCTACCGTGTTGGTTTTCTCTCGAAGTCCGGTGATCTTTTCAGTCAATAGCGGCTGAACCAGAACCCTATGCATACCCACCCTCATGACCATGCC
This sequence comes from uncultured Nitrospira sp., assembly GCA_964435885.1. Lineage (GTDB taxonomy): Bacteria > Nitrospirota > Nitrospiria > Nitrospirales > Nitrospiraceae > Nitrospira_D. The sequence goes on from CAYTAS010000021.1 coordinate 40,560, forward strand.
TCACTCACAGGACCAAGTTCCCGCTCGGAAATCAAAATTACATTGGCCCGAACAATGTCGTAGACGTTCAACTGCTCTGCGCTGAGCACCTTCACATCGGCCAAATTTCCAGCAGCATGAACGATTTCCGTCTGCGATTTCCCGATGACTACCAAAATGTGCACACCTCCACCGAATTGCCTCAGTGCTTGAGACAACAACTTCGTCCTAGGCTGTTGCAACGAGAGATCTGATACCACAAACAAACTACCCTCGACCACCTTGGCCGATAACGCCCCCTGGAGAGCAGCTCGATACTTTTTCTTCGGCATGGAATAGGCATAACTTCTAGGCTTCGGCCCAAAAACACTCCCACCATGGCGCCAGATTGGCGAGCGAAGCGACCCGGCCCTGGCACGCCCGGTATGTTTTTGTTTCCATGGTTTTTTCCCAGACCCACTTACCTCACCTCGGCGCAACGTCGAGGCAGTACCTTTACGTTCACATGCACGCTGCATGATCACTGCTTCATGCACCAAAGCAGCGCGAGGCTCGCAACCGAAGACCTGAGGGGAGAGATCAACCGTCCCCACCTTCTTTTTCTGCAAATCGACCAGATCGATAGTAGGCATGCTAGCTCTTCTTTGACTTACGCACGACAACAACTCCGTTCGCAGCACCGGGAATCGCCCCGCGTACGAACAAGAGATTTTCCTCTAGGCGCGACTCAATGACCTTCAAACGATGAACTGTGACACGCTCTGACCCCATATGGCCGGGCAATGTCTTCCCCTTCCAAACACGAGACGGGAAGGAGCTTGCCCCGATCGAACCGGGAGCTCGGTGAAACATGGATCCATGAGATTCAGGACCACCGGCATAGTGATGCCGCTTGACAACACCCTGATAGCCTTTCCCTTTCGATACGCCGATCACATCGACCCAATCACCTTTTTTAAACATCTCAACCGTGACCTGCCGTCCCACCGCTGCCTCACCGTCCTTTTTGAACTCGCGCAAGACACGTGTGGGCGGAGCTTGATTCTTCTTCAGATGACCGAGCTCCGGCTTGGAGAGCTTGCGCTCTTTGACTTCACCGAAGGAAAGCTGAATCGCTTCGTAGCGGTCCCGCTCCTTGGTTCGAATAGCCACAACGCGACAAGGACCAGCCTCAATTACAGTCACAGGCGTAAGACGACTCTCATCAAACACTTGCGTCATTCCCAGCTTCTTCCCGATCAGTCCGTTTGTCATATTCATCCAATATAATTTTCTACGCCCTACACACGACTCACTAGAAATCGGCCTTTAGCACTCAACGCTCACAACTTTATTTCCACGTCCACCCCAGCTGCCAGATTGAGCTTCATTAACGAATCCATCGTCTCAGGCGTCGGCTCCATAATGTCAAGCAATCGTTTGTGCGTGCGCATTTCAAATTGCTCTCGGGACTTCTTATCAGCATGCGTCGATCGCTGAACCGTAATTTTTTCGATTCGCGTGGGAAGCGGAATTGGTCCTACCACTCTTGCTCCGCTTCGCCGGACAGTTTCGACAATTTCACTCACAGACTGATCGAGGACTCGGTAGTCAAACCCTCGCAACCTAATTCTGATTCGCTGATCGACTTTCACGTCGTTACTCCTAATCCATCAACCAAACGCAGTCTGTCTTACGCCAAGATTTCCGTCACGACCCCCGAACCCACCGTCTTGCCACCTTCCCGCACGGCAAACCGCAACCCCTGATCCATCGCGATCGGACTGATCAACTCTCCCGTCACACTCACGTTGTCCCCCGGCA
>CAYTAS010000022.1:0-41233 GCA_964435885.1 uncultured Nitrospira sp.
CAACACCTTAGCCCATTCGGGCCAGCAGTGTTGCACTTGGAGTTAGAACTCAAGGAAGAATTTCGACGGGCAGCGACGGCACAAGGGCGGGGGATATCTCTGTGAATGTGCGAACTTTGAACATGCTCAATGGAGGGGGCATCGGTACCGATACCGCTGGTGCTGGCGGGGCATCGACCGGGAATATCGACATCGTGGCATCCCAATCGATCTCCGTGGCGGGAGTGGGCGTAGATAGTATAGGACGTCAGCGGCCTAGCGGAATCAATATGGATGCTCCGGATTCGCGCGACAGTCTAGGACGCCTTCATATTGTGACTCCGACTCTGCACCTGAGCGATGGAGCCGTTGTGAGGGCCTATACCGAACAACAAGTGACCCCTGTCACCGACGGCATTGTTATGGACGTGGGCCGTCTGGATATCCTCAGAGGCGCACGAATCAGCAGCCTTGGGACAGACTCTGGTATCCCAATCGAGATCAATGCCACCAAGAGCATTACCCTTGACTATGGCACCATCACGACTGCCAATACACGCTGGGAGGGGCAGAGTGGGGCGGTGCGTCTCCGCGCCGGAAAGTCCATTGAGCTTCGCAATGGCAGCCTCATCTCCGCCGACCATCCAGGCACAGGTGATGCCGCCGGTGATGCTGGCCATATCGCGATCCAAGCGGGGAAGCGTGTCGTCATCCGCGACAGCACCGTCTCAGCCAAGTCTGAACAGGGCAACGGCGGCACCATCGATGTGGCCGCCAAGACGGTGACAGTAACGAATAGTCACCTCACGACCTCGGTCTCCGGTGGTCCACAGACGGTCGGAGGCGATATCTCCGTGGATGCGAGGACCATGACGCTCAAGAACAGTCAGATCCTCAGCACCGCGACGGAGGGAGATGGCGGCACCATCACCATTAGAAGTCAGGTCCTGCGTCGAGATGCCGGGAGTGTAATCGACGCCTCTTCTGAGTCCGGCACGGACGGCACGGTCTCCATTGAATCACGGCGCTAGTTCCACAGCTGGGCAGGGTTGAACAACTTGAAGCACGCCAACACTTCCTTCTTCGTGCTTAGTCATGGAGAGGGAGATGGCGTGGCCGCGTTTGGATTGTTTAGAAGTCAGCTAGTGCTGCTTCCCTGAAATCAGGGAAAATCCGCTCGCCCTGAGTTCTTCCATAAACTCTGGCTTGTCGAAGGGCGTGAGCCTTCGTGTGGCTCCGTTCGTGGTTCGATAGGCTGATCAAGAAAGGGTTTGTGGGACACAACACTAGCCGGTCACCGCAGAATTCCACTTACGATCATCTCCACCGCTTGCTCCGGTGTGAGCCCACGCGCCATCAACGTTTCCAATTCTTTCTTGTTCACACTGCCGATGGCCGCTTCGTGGGTGACCTTGGCTTCCGGGTGAAACACCCGCACGATGGGGATCGCGCTGGCACGCGCCCGGCCTTGCACGATTTCCATACAATCCACGTGACCGCGGGCTCCTCTTGCATGGGCTTCGGTGATCCCGGTGATTTCCGCACGGGCTTTGTCTTCGAGCACCACACGCGTCTTGATCAAGCCTCGCGACCGCTCCCCTCGAAGCATGATCGTTTCCTTCAGCGCGATCCGATCGGTCTTGCGGGCAAAGATTTTCGCGGTGAGTTCCGCGATGCCATCCTCTTCCACCTCAACCACATAATCGATGTCGAGACTGCCCACTGAACCGGACAGTAACGAGAAGTCGGAAAAATACCGCCCCCCATTCCCGATCTTCACTGTCGCGTGAGGAAGGACCAGCATGCCGCCGTGAGGGCCGTGGTAATGGCCTTCGGTATAGGTCAGCGACGCGCCGGGTCCGATGTCGACAGTGGCCTGCATGCGATGCTGTGCGGCGGTGGCGACGGGAAAGAGGCAATGGGAGAGCACATGTGCAGTTGCCCTCTCTTCCACGAAGACATCGATCTGAATGCGTTGATTGCCGGTCGGATGGGCCAGGCCGAAACACATGTGGATGGGTTGCTCGATCGTCACGCCCGACCGAATGGTCATGAGGAGATAGGCCAGAGTGGTCTTGCCGGAGCCGTGCGCTCCGAGGAGAGCTTGGATTTCTCCCGGGCTGATTGTGAGGTCGAGTCGGTCGAGAATCTTCCGATCGCCCACCGCGAAGGTCAGATTGCGAATCTCTAAGAGGGGCAGAGTCACGGTGCCTCCCACGCCTCTTGACCCGGAGGGCATCATGTGTGCCGCGAGGCGGCACCATCGGCAGCCGACTTCCTCTAGCAGTCAGTCAAGAGAAACGTGGCGTTCTGCGGCAAGCGAGCAGGACCTGGTGGGGAAATAGTCCCCACTGTCCCGCCTTGTGGAGATCAACAGCTGCGTGTACGACTAAGGCTCACCCCGATTCATCAACAACTTCGCAACGTGAATCGCGATGGCATCGCCGTTGCTGAGACAGACAAAGGGCAAGGGGCAAGCCCGATCAGTGCGCCGGAAGATAGCAACCACAACAAACCCCCAGCCAGGAGGATGTGTCATGGCCAAAGCAGAAGAAAAAGCCGTCGCCACCAAGAAACCGAGTGAAATCGCGTCGCGAGTGGAGGACATCGAGTATTGGATGGAGCGCTTCATGGACGACATGTGGCGGCGCCCGTTTCCCAGCCTCTTCGGAGGGGAGCGCTGGTTGCCCGTCCGTCCGTTGTCGATCCGCATGCCTTCGCTCGACGTCTATGAAGAAGACGACTCCGTGGTGGTCAAGGCCGAACTTCCCGGGATGAAGAAGGAAGATGTCGAAGTCAATCTTGCAGGACAAACTCTGACAATTAAAGGCGAGAAAAAAGACGACAAAGAAGTGAAAGAGGACAATTACTATCGCCGCGAACGGTCATGCGGGTCGTTCTTGCGGAGCGTAGGCTTGCCTTGCGAGGTGAAGGGCGACGAAATCAAGGCTTCCTTTAAGGACGGTGTGCTGGAGGTCCGCATGCCGAAGACAGAGGAAGCGAAGAAGAAATCTATTTCGGTGAAGATCGACTAGTCGCTGCATGCGATCGGAGCGTATGAGTTTTCGATTCATAATTGGGTTGTGGGCAGTTGTGGTAGGGGTATTCAGTATGAGCCTCTGCCAGCCGCCGACACCCAGGATTGCTGAAGGCGAAGGACTCGCAGACGTGGTTGTGTCCTCCATCAATGTCGCAACGCAGGACAGCCTCATCGCCTTCGAATCCGCGGAGCAGGTCATTCAAGTGCGAGATCCGGATGGCCTGCTCTCCAACGTCATCCATAGTGGTACGAGCGGCTTTCCCTGAAACTTCTGCCGGTGACACATGAGATTCCCTTCACGAGCAAGCTCGTGTTTCGGGCAGGCACTCCTCTTGCTGTACGAAGGGTGCATGGATCTCCGACGTGCGGCGAGCGTCACGACAATAATTGTGGCTGTTCTCTTGAGCCTAGGGGTTGTGGGATGCGCCGGTATGTCCGTTGTGCCACCCGATCTTCAGGACAAAATCGAGCGCGATGTGTCATTTCAACAAGTAAAAGACTCGCCGCTTTCCTACAAAGGTAAGTTCATCGTGGTTGGGGGGACTGTGCTTTCAGTCAAACCGCTCAAAGAGGGTGGTACGCGGATTGAAGTTCTTCAATTGCCACTCACGAGCGATGACGAACCACCGGGTCGGTTGACGGATTCACAGGGACGCTTTCTCGCATTCCATAAAGAATTTCTCGATCCTGCTACGATTCCTGTGAGGACACGAGTGACAGTAGTGGGTGAAGTGACCGGGTCGAGGACATTGATGTTAGACGAGTTTGAGTATACCTATCCGACGTTTGACGTCTTGTCGCTGACGATTTGGCCCCCCAAGCTACCTCCATACTGGTTTCATCCTATTCCATACTTCGGCGTCTACTGGGGGCCGTACTGGGGACCCTATTGGGGGCCTCCGCAATGGAGTCCATGCGGACTCAGAAGAAGATGACCGCGAAGGCCGAGGCTACAATATGAAGATTGTGAGTCTCATCAGTAATTCTGGTTACCGCCAGAGTAGATGATGGAGCCCGCAAGGCATGCGACCGTTGCCGGTGGTTGCGGGGCTGACCACGTTGTGCCTTTAAGGGGCTGAGGAGCCATTCAGTGTCTGGCGTCGACGCGAAGAGGGACTACTACGAAGTGCTCGGGGTGAATCGCACCGCGACTCGCGAGGAGATCAAGCATGCCTATCGGCAGTTAGCGCTGCAACACCATCCGGACAAGAACAAGGATCCTGACGCGGCGGCAAAGTTTCGCGAACTCACGGAAGCCTATGCCGTGCTGTCCGACGAGACCAAGCGAAAGGAATACGATACGACAGGTCATGCCGGCGTAAGCGAACGATGGTCGGCGGACGACCTCATGCGGGATTTTCAGTTCGGGGATTTCTTTGGGGGCCGCTTCGGCGATCTGTCGAGCATGTTTGGAGATCTGTTTGGGCGGCGCATGAGGCCCGGAGCTGGTGCGGCGAGAGGGGTGGATCTTCGCTACGACGTGGAACTGACGCTGGAGGAGGCGGCTCGCGGAGGAGAGCGGGAGATCCACCTCACGCGATCCGAGAAATGTGCCGATTGTAAGGGCAGCGGGGCCAAGGCCGGCACGAAGCCCTTGTCCTGTCCCGATTGCCGAGGAGCCGGACAGAGGCAAGACGTGAAGATAAGGAAGGATGTACGGCTTGTCACCTTGACCACATGCGCGCGTTGCCAGGGACGGGGGCAGATCGTCGAAGCTCCCTGTCCGCTCTGTCAAGGCAGCGGCTATCGATTTCTCCCGCACACGTTGAAGGTGAAAGTTCCGCCTGGAATCGACGACGGCATGCTCATTCGATTGCCTGGCCAGGGCGAGGCGAACGCCAACGGCGGGCCGCCAGGCGACCTTCTCATCAGTCCTCATATCCGTCGCCACCCCTCGTTCGAACGTCACGGCGATGATCTCTATATGGTTCAATCGATCACCTTTCCTGATGCGGCGCTTGGCAGAAAGTTGCGAGTGACGGGGTTGGGAGGAGAGACGCTCCAAGTTGTGATTCCGGCTGGAACTCAAAGCGGCACGGCGCTTCGGCTGAATGGGAAGGGCATGCCTAGGGTCGGTGAGAAAGGAAAGGGCGATCTCTTTGTCGTAGTGGAAGTGCGGACCCCTACCGACTTGTCGGATTGCGAGCGAGCACTCATACAGCAATTGGCTGAGCGGCAACAGTCTTCGACACGCCATGAACCTCTCAAGGTCAAGAAGCCCGGCTCTCCTATGTTCTGAATGCTGGAGGCGTCAACGAACCATCAGGCAACCTGCCTTTCTTTACGTCGCCCGCATTTCCTCTGACCCGAAGATCGTCCATAGTGAATGACCTCAGGGAATCTCATTGGGCTATGCCGAGGCCCCGATAGTTCTCGTAGCTGCCGCAACGTGGCCGGCCTTGAGCGATGTTTGGTTTGTCAACGGCATATGAAGTGTCCGGTTTAGAGTGGGCTCTCAATGAGGACCACCCTTCGTGCCAGATCGACACCGGTTCCATTCTGTGAAGGGCACGGTCCGGATCCATACGTATCCGGATGTCGTGGTTTCATGGCCCGCGGTACTTGGCACGGTATCAGTCAAATGGGCACGTGCGGCACGCCGATGAGAACAACCGGCGTGCCATACAAGCGTGGGGTCAGCGATCACCACAGTCCTTGACTCTGTGTCCGTATTCTCTTGCCGAATTCTATTGCTCCTCAATCCCGAACACGTGCCACGCGAACATCAGCAACAGGATGATCGCCGTATTTAACGAAGCGTAGATTGTCAGCATTGCCGTATCCTCGAACATGATAATCTCCTTTCTATCGTATGATCGTAAATGGTTGCATAAGAAAAAGATCGGAGGCGCCGCCGATCTTGGGCCTGTCACTTTAAGTCACACAGCAACTTGCGTGCCAGTACTCGCTGCGGCAGTTGTTCTGTTGACTGACCGACCCTAAGTTCAGAAAACAATTGAACGATGCTGCTCGGGAGAATATTTCGAGCATCCATTTAACGCACAACGATAAAGGGGGAGTGAATCTGAGAGATACAGGCAGCCGTATCGGTTTCAATACAAGGAGACGGAGAGACGAGAGATAGTACGTTCGCTGGATGCTACGCAGTTTGAAGTAAATTCTGGCATGCAGAAGTAAGTGCAGCTGGAGGGCGCGTTGTTTTGCATCGTTCCGCGACAAATGATACGGTTGCCGCTCTACGGAGCGGCCATGGAAATGCCCGATGTTCGCAGACAACTGGCGGTTGCGTTTGCGTGGGTGCTTGGGATGGGCTCTCTGCTCCTGCCGGCGCATGCGGAGGAGAACCGCTGGGGGTTCGGGTCCGACCTGGGCTTGACCGCCGGTACGGTCAACGGCACGGTTTTCAACCTAGGATTCACTCTCGACTACTACCCGGATCGGAACTTTTCATTCGGTCCGGTGATGCAACTCACTCCGACCGGAGATCTATTCCAATTCTCCTTTGCGGGCGTTGGGAAGTATCATCTTCGCCTCGATAACGGCATCACCATCGTTCCCTTCACCGGCATCGGACTGATTCACAACAGCTTGGATCGCGGCACAGGGCCGGGGCGAATCGATCGAAGTGACACGAGCTGGTACATTCCCATCGGGGTTTCACTGGAATATCGAGTCTCCTACAATATCGCGCTGTCTTCCACAGTCATCGTGAATCTGTACAATATCGATTTGACTCCCTCCCTTGCAGAGAACGACAAGACCAGCGTTGCATTGCTGTTCGGCTTTCGCTGGGGGCCTTAGCGAGTGAGTAGCTGATGCCCCCCAGTGACTCTTACCAAGCACGTCTCTGAATCGATTACGGTACACCTGCTTATCCAAACAGATACGTATCAGGGAAAGAACTGATCGCTCTGGGCAGTCTCGGTTTCAGAAGCGATTGCCGTGGAGCGCTTTTTACATGTAAACATGAGCGGTACAAAGTTTGCTTTTCGCACAGGCAAGTGGACCATCCGTTTATTCCAGACGGCGGATACCGGATGGCGTGCAGTTCGTTCACGTTTGAAGGGGAGGATGTCGTATGTCAGGGAAAAACATCGTGCTCTGTTCAGACGGAACGGGTAATACGGCGATTAAGGCGCGAGGGACGAACGTCTTCAAACTCTACGAAGCCGTGGACATCCAAGGACATAAGCACGACCCGACCTTGAAACCTCAAGTGGCGTTCTATGACGATGGAGTCGGTACGTCACGACTCGCGCCTCTCAAGCTACTTACTGGAGTGTTTGGCATCGGGTTCAGTAAAAACGTCAGGGATCTCTATACCGAACTTGCCCACGTTTACGAGCCGGGCGATCACATCTATCTCTTCGGCTTCAGCCGTGGAGCCTATACCGTGCGGGCCCTATCCGGACTGATCCAGTACTGTGGAATCGTCGATAGTAAGAAAGTCGGCTATGAATCCCTCAAGAAATGTGTGGGGGACTGTTGGACGGCCTTTCGGCGGGAAGCGTTCAAGCGTGTGTCGGAGAGCCGGCGACGTGAGGGTCAGCCGACGGCCGATTATAGCCGGGAAGATCGGGAGCAGCGGGAACGGTTTTGTGCCCTCATTGACGACGCCCACGCGCCGGATGGCGCGGTCACGATTGATTTCGTCGGTGTGTGGGATACGGTCGGAGCGGTCGGGATGCCGTTTGAAGAGCTACGGGATCTGTTCAATTGGATCTACCCTATGCGGTTTTCTGAGCTGACTCCCAGCAGTCGGATCAAGCGCGCCTGTCATGCGCTCTCGATCGACGATGACCGTCTGACCTTTCACCCGGAATTGTGGAATGAGAAGGGCATCCGGGCGACGCAAGTCGATCAAGTGTGGTTTTCCGGCGTGCATTCCAACGTGGGGGGTGGGTATGTCAAGCACGGCATGTCCCTGGTCGCGTTGGATTGGATGATGGCCGAAGCAGAGCGCTGTGGGCTGCGTTTTATCCCGACGGATCGCGACTATGTCCGTACGCATCAGGATGTCCACGACGAGCTCTACGATGCTCGAGCCGGATTGGGCGCATACTACCGCTGGGAGCCGCGCGACATTGCGAGGCTCTGCGAGCAGCATAGCATCGATGTGCCTAAGATTCACGTGAGCGCATTTGAGCGCATCGCCAACTGTACGGGTGGCTATGCGCCCATCAACTTGCCGTATCAGTTTCAAGTCGTCAGAACCGGACATGAGCGAGGTTGGCCATCAGGGGAGACCCTCCGGGGGATAGAAAAACAGGTGGTGCAACTTGGAGAGGCGGGCGCCGGCCGATCGAAGGACATATCCTTGCTTGAGAGTATGAACAGAACGGTCAATTCGGGCAAATGGTCCTATCGTGTCTTTGCGACCGTCTCCATTTACACCTTCGTCGCGGCATTGATCTATAGTGCATTTGGATATGGCCTACCGCCTTTCTCGAAAATGATAGAGGTGATTGCCCGATGGATTCACTATCCCAAGCTGGTCATCGGCTGCATGTATGTCTGTCTCGGCTGGGTAGTGTTGCGGTGGTCGAAGGGTGTCGACCGACGGATGGAGTCTATGGCCCAGAATCATTGGCAACGGCATCGCGGAGTCCTCCGAAAGATCTTCATGGACAGTTGGAAATGACAACCGCCAGAAATTCATGACAGGAAGGATCTTCTCCGACAGGCACTTGTTGGCTGATCGACTGGGAATCTTATTTCGTAGCAGTGAGGTGGCTGACGATGAAGCGGCCAAGGAATCGGATCTTCCACGGATGGCCGCTCATCAAGATAGTGGCGGGGAACGGTCTTGATGGCTCGGAAGCAGGTGACACTCACACGCGTTGTCCGCTCTGATTAACGGACGCACTGACTCCGATGCGAGCTGTATCGAATCAGATACCATCCGTATCGTTTCAGATACATGTTTATTCATACGTACTACCGTGTGTGGCTCCCGTGGATGGTCTCGCTGTAGCACTTGTTTCTCTGTCGAGGACGGCGAGGTCGTTGCCGAAAAGCGTCTATACAATAGGCATCTCTTGTGGCTTTTCCATGCTGATGAAGAAGAGTGCAGACGTGCCAGATCTCAGTGGGCCACACCCAAAGCCTGAACGCAATTTTACCAATCTCACCCCGGTTGAGAGTCCGGTATAGATGTTGCTTTATTCAAGCATCGAAGGAGATGCATGAGTCGTGAGCTGAACTGGGGCCCCGGTCACGAATCGACTACGACGCACTTCTGTCGAAACAAGCACGGCTGTAATCAATTGATCAATAGAGACCCATTCATCAAAGGAGATCACGATGTCTTTTTCAACCCCCAATCCAGACGAAAGCCTCGTATCAATGGAGATCGCGAATGTCGGCGCCCCGCCTGACCAGCAGACGGACGCTCCCTTCATCGGCAACTTTCATAAGACCTTGCCGCACAATGAGTTCGGGGAAGTCGAATCGGCCGCGTATCGCAAGTTCGAACGGACTTGTCTGGAGATCGAAGCCGGCTCACCGATCAATTTTGAGGATGTGCCGGCTGGGCCAATCACTCACGCAGCACAGTCACCGTTTGATGCCGGCGCACATCCCGCGCTCATCAAAGGCGCATCCAAATTGACCAGCCCGCTGGCCGGAGCGTCGACTGAGGCGCATGGACCTGATCCCAAAACGCTAGAGATGTTGCCGGCGCCCGGATGCCGATCGATTACCACCATGGCGGAAATGGTGGAATTGTATTGGATGGCCTTGCTGCGGGATGCGCCGCTTGTCGCGTTCCAGCAGCATCGGAACCCCCCGGATCCTGGGTGTGCCAACCTTGGGGACCACAATGCACAGCTTGGGTACAACGTGGCCAATCGGGTCACTGCCGCCCGTAATGCGGTCAACAGGGTGTTCGATATCGCCGTGGCACACGATTCCGACTTTGGAAAACTACGCGCTCCGCTCGACGTGGCGCCGGGTGCCGGTGGTGCGAACGTCATCTTACAGACCTTGTTCCGCAGTGGACTACATGGCGAGGAATTCGGACCGCTGGTGAGCCAGTTTTTTATCAGGCCCATCGGCTACGGCGTACAAACCATCGACCAGAAGCAGGTACCCTATATCGCCAAACGCGATTTTCTTACCACGCACGGCGATTGGCTCTTGGCCCAAAACACCGGCAAGGATAAATATGGACGCGATTACGGCACCTGTAACAACTATTCGGATCAATTGCATCGCAGCGTCAGCTACTACCCGACGATCGATGGCCTCCCCAACAGCCCTGTCGTTGTGCGGTACCTCTCAACGATGCGGGACATCGCACGATTCGTGAATCGCGACGCGCTTCATCAGGCCTACTTCAATGCCGCGCTTTTCCTTGATGGAATTGGAGCACCACTGGATGAAGGCAATCCGTATCGCGGGAATCGCTATTCTCGCGAAGGAGCATTTGCCTCGTTGGGCGGCCCGGATCTGTTGACTCTTGTCTCCGAGGTGGCCAGCCGCGCGCTCAAGGTCGTTTGGAGGCAAAAGTGGATGGTCCATCGCCGTTGCCGGCCGGAAGTCTTTGGCGGATTGCTTCAGATGCAGGAAAACGGCTTCGATGGTAACACGCGTGATTACAGGTTGCCCATGTCGGTTCCTGGCTTTCCAGCGTTTGGCACTGCACTCACAGCGACGTTGACGGAAGTCAGAAATCATAACAACGCTCTTCCTGGCGGAAGTGAAACACTCTTTCTCCCGATGGCGTTCTCTGCGGGTTCGCCGAACCATCCAGCGTATGGCGCCGGGCACGCGACCGTGGCCGGTGCATGCGTCACGGTGCTGAAAGCCTGGTTTGACGAGGATGCCACGCTCCAAAGCATATTCGACAACTTTAATGAGAATGGAATAGCCCCACTGTTGAAAAGAGGCCCTAAAGATCCTCCTGGTGGACCGCTCATGCTCTTACAACCAGGCTATCGAAGTTCAGGCGCAAATCTGGAAGATTTCTGTGATCCGCAAGTCTACTCCGGTGATGATGCCGACCGAATCACTGTTGGCGGTGAGTTGAACAAGATCGCCAGCAACGTGGCAATGGGGCGCTCGATGGGAGGGGTACATTGGCGCACCGACAATACGCGCAGCCTTCGGTTGGGAGAAGAGATTGCCATCGAGATTCTGCGCAAGCGCACCACAGAATATGCAGAGCGGCCAGTCTCGTTTACCTTCCGATCGTTCGATCGGCAACGGGTCCATATCACACAGGGACAAGTCAGAAGATACTAAGATTGCCTCCTGAACACCTGACGCAAGCGGATGGGCAATGGAGGGGAAGGTTTGCTATGGAGTGATCAGATGATGTGCCAGGCATCAGCATTGCGAACGGGCTCAATAGGATGGTCTTGATCGTAGCGTTTCGGGGTGGTCCGGTCTGAAGTGCCAGTGAATCAAAGCCTCAACTGCGGTAAAGTGGCGGTCCGGGAGGTTTTTGAAGCGACGTCGACATTCTGCAAGTGCGTCCTCTGCAGTCGTAAATGGTGCGATCACGGACTGCAGATGGCCGTAGTAGTCTCTGAGTTTCAGTTCAGCGGTTCGCGCATGGCTCGGATCGCCCGCAACGACTTGTGCAGCCTTGGCTTGGTCTCCGCCGGTTTCGACCAGTGCCTGAAAGCAGAGCCCCTTTAAACGCTGCGTCACTGTGCTGCGATCCCATCTCAGCGCTGCGGCTGTGGCCTGCATGTCGAACCGATGCTCTCGTAGGCAGGCGAGAACTGCAGCATCGCCGGCCGATTCAGGGGGAAGCAGTCTCGGAGGTCCCGAAGTCCGTGGAGACTTCTCACGCAGCCGGAGCGAATCCTTGTTCAACAAGGGGCCATCGTTCAGCGTGACGGCCTGTTCCAAGCAGTGACGGAATTCCCGGACATTTCCCTTCCATTCATGTTCAACCAGGGCGCGAAGCGCGTCATTCGTGAGTTTCGGAGCTGGTTTTCCTATTCCTCCGGCAATCTGGTTGAGGAAGGTATTCGCAAGAAGCGGGATGTCTCCGGGACGCTGACGAAGTGGCGGAAGGTGGAAGACAAGCCCTGTCAATCTAAAGTATAGGTCTTCCCGAAACCATCCCTCCGAAACTCCTCGCTGCAGGTCACGATTGGTTGCAGCCACAATGCGAACATCGGCCGTTGTTTGCGTCGTGGCACCGACACGATAGAACGTTTTATCTTGGAGCACCCGCAACAACTTACTCTGATGATCCATCCGGAGGTCTCCGATTTCATCCAAAAAAATCGTGCCCTGGTCGGCAAGACCGAAGTACCCTCGGCGATCGGCCGTCGCTCCGGTGAAACTCCCCGTCATATGGCCGAACAGCTCGCTTTCGAACAGCTCAGGAGAAATTGCGGCCATGTTGACCGGCACGAACGCTTGGGCCGACCTGGGACTCAACAGATGAATGGCTCGAGCGAAGAGCTCCTTGCCGGTTCCCGGCTCTCCGAGAAGCAGAACAGTCAACGGAGACTTGCCGCCCTTTTTCACGTCGTGAAACAGGCGCAACAAAGCCCGATCCTGCGTGATGATGCCGAACTGACGAGCTTCGGCGTGGATCCGCTCAAGTTCTGCGTCGGTGATCTTGTGAGAGCCGAGCGCTGCCGCTCGGAGATCGGCAAGTTGTCGTTCCAATTGCTCCAGCTGCCTACGCGCGTCTTGCTCCTGCTGTTGGGCCTCGACGGTCTGATGCCGCAGCGCGTCCATCGTTGCGGTCGACGCTTCTTGCTCTCCGGCTGACTGGGCGATGGCGGCGTTCGCCGCCGCCAAGCCTTCCTGGAGCGCTTCCGCTCGGTCTTCACGTAGAATCAGTGCGTCACGGACGGCAGCGGAGTCTTCCTGAAGCCGGATCATGTCGCGTTCGAGCAACATCAGACGCCGGCTAGCCGTCAGATTCACCAACGCCGTTGCGCCCATGAAGGCAAGCAGAGATGCCGTCAGCGGTAACGCAACAGGTAAAACCAGGGATGCCAGACTCAGACTTGCGGCGGTGAGCGCTCCATACAACGCCACGATGCCGGTGGCGAATAAGAAACCGTTTGTCCGACGAAGCCATAACAGGCTCCATGCCACGACGGATGCCAGTACGATTGTGATGACAAGACGGGGCACTCGACCCAGGGACGCGATCGGTTCGTGGTTGAGTAAGGCATTGAGATGGTGAAGATGGACGGTCATGCCGTCGACGACCGCTCCAGAAGCCACAACCCAAGTTTCTGAGCCGGTCGGGCTTGAACGGATGACAACGACCTTGCCCCTGAACCATGAGGCGAGTTGTTGCTCATCCCGCCGCTGGATCGTTTCCCAGACAGATGACAGCCGGAGCGGCTGAAGCGCAGCAAGTGATCCGTCACCTGCCATGTTCACCAGAACAGTTCCCTGAGTCCGGCCGAGCGAGAAGGGGGACGATGAGGCGCTCTGTCGTTGGAATAGATCGAACAGCGCCACGGCGAAGGCCGGGATTGTTTGATCACCAACCCTGGTGACCGGTAAAAGGCGACGAGACACGTGATCATCATCGCTCTCGACCTCAAGATGAGCGGAGACCGCAGTATCGGATTGAAGCAGGGAATCGGCCGCGTGCACAAGCACGAGGGGTGACGCCGCGCGCAGTGCCTCAAGGAGGAGGGCGTCGCTTGCGGCGCCGCCGACCTGGGCAGGACTCGCATGGTCCAGTCGATGGTCGATGCCGATCACCGCGGCGCCGGCATCATGGATCGCAACGACCAACTGAGCGAGAACGGCACGGTCCCACCGGCCTGATCCGAACCGTTCGTCGCCGACGGGGTCGCGAGACACGACGGCCAACGACGGACTCACGGGCATACTGTGCCGGTGGAGAAGCCAGGTGTCGAAGACGGTTAGGTCCAGCCCCGTAAAAGTCGCAGGCGATGAGAACCACAACAGCGCCGAAACAACGGTGGCCCCCAAGCCGATGCTCAAGGCTTGGAGAGGGATCGAGGACATCCATATGCGTGCAAGGGTCGCCGGGCTACGCATGCGACTAACGAATGCCGAGTTCAGCGAGAAGCGCCTGTGCGTCTTTCTTGGGGAACCCACTGAGGATCGCTTTGGCTTTTTGAATGTCGGCATCGACGCCGAGCCCTGTCGTATAAATCCGGGCAAGTAGCTTTTGGGCGGAGGGGAATCCGTCGGCTGCGGTAGTTTCAAAACATGTCAGGATCCGCTTGTCGAACGGTTTCAGGTACGGGGGAAACCCGGCTTCATAGAGAGTCGACAGTTCAGTATGGGCCTCCTCGCTCAATGCGACACCTTCCTTTAACAGCACCCAGATCGCATCTTCTCCTCGGCCCTGTCTGAGTAGGGCCTTTCCCAACGATTGCCGATCACTGACGCGACTCATCTCCGGGTAGTCGTTCCAGAGTAGGGTGCGGTAAGACTGGAAGCCCTTGAGCAGCTCCGCTCGACTCGTGACGGTCACGCCTGGAGCTAGGGTCTGACGGCGCAACTTAGACAATGCCTGGAAGGAAGTGTGCTCGCCGATCTCAACGGCCTGCATCCACCAATAAATCGCCAGTCCAAGATGCTTTTCGACCCCGTGCCCGTCTTTGTAGGCATTGCCGAGGAACAGCCGGGCCTTCGGTACGCCTCCGAGAGCCGCAGTTCTGAAATGTGGTATGGCCTCGTGGATATGTCCCGTCACTCTGAGCAGAAGTCCAAGGTGATAGTGCGCATCAAGAAAGTGTGGGCGCAGTTCAAGCGCTCGTCCATAAGACTGCATCGCGGAATTCACATCGCCGAGCGAGTAGTGAATTTTGCCCAAGCTGTAGTGCGCCTGGGGAAGATTCGGATCCAGCCGGAGCGCTTCTTTCAGCGCGGCGGCGGCCGCATGCCAATCTTGTTTCGCGGAGAACAAGAGGCCCAGCTGGAGATGAGCGGGCCCAAAATCCCGCTCCAATACGATGGCGGCGCGACATTCTTCGATGGCGGCATCCAGTTCGCCGAGGCGCAGCAGCGTGTCAGCGAGCTTCAGTCGGTATTCTGGGACATCCGGTAGGAGACGGATTGCCCGACGCAATTGATCTAGCTCCGCCGCGACATCAGGCCGCTCGATTGCCTCCAATTCGGAGGCTGTCTGAGAGGGCTCGGAGGCGTCTCCGTGGGGAGAGGCCTCGTGCTCCCCTGTTGAATGCGCATGGGCAGGACACGGAGAGAAAAAAAGCGCGGCGACTGTGAGCGGTACCAATATCAATCCGGGGTGCATCGGGACAGTTTCACGCGTCGAGTGTAAGGCACGAGCACGATTAAGTATACCATCTACTGACGATGAAGAGGGGAACGGGTTCTACCCGGTTCTGCGAAGTGGGGCGCCAGGCGGTCGATGGTTTCTCGCAGAGCCGATTCCGCCAAGGCAACGGGATCATGCGGCACGCGCCAAACCGGTTCTAAAGGGGCTGGGTCGCTCTTAAGGCGTGGGATCACATGCCAATGGATATGCGGAAGCTGGTTGCCAAGAAGTTCATAGTTGATCTTCGTGGCGTGATAGATGTCGGTCAAGGTTTTGGCCACATGGTTCACTTCCTCGATCAGCCGGCAGCGTTCAGCCGGTGTCAGATGAAAGAGCTCAGTGGCGTGGCGCTGAAAGACGACAACCGTCCATCCTAGGAAGAATTGGTCGTCATGGAGATAGGCCTTGGACTGTCCGAGATCCGCGATGAAATGGTCTCGTCGAGGCCAGCTTCCTCGGCATGCTTTACAGGTCGAATTCGTCATGGCCGATTCGCCTTGCGCCATTCCTCTTCCGTCAGGACGCCTTTCTTGATCAGCAGTTGAATGAGAGCATCGAGTGTTGTTCGATTCGCGGCCGGCGCTGATTCCTGGGCAGGTGGCGAGACTGTAGACGGGGCCTCCGAGCGCTTTACTTCTGGAGGAGATCGTTTCTGTCCAAGCACTTTAAAGACAGGAGTGAAGACCGCCACATAGTCGCGATTTCTGATCCGGATGGCGGCCGGAAGACTCTCGGCCTGTGGGAGGAGATCCGGCAATGCCCCTGTCGGGACATGGAAGAAGGGCTTGCCGTCTTCCGTGTGGCCGTCCTGGTCCAGAATATCGAACCGTTTCAAGAACGATTCGCCCGTGAGGCCTTCTCGGTCTTCGCCCGCGAGGTTCGTAATCTTGTCGAGGACGATCACCAAGGAATCGGCGGTAATGGCATCCGGCGAGAGGTTCCTCACGCTCACGTCATAACGATACTCGCTAGTGAAGGTGTCCCGGCCGTTCAATGTGACGGTCACCTTCGTCTTTCCCGTTAAATCCGTCAGGTGGTCGAGGGATCCGGCAAGCGTGATCGTCGGAGCGCTGAAGATCGTAGCGGAAGCGATCAGATAACACGATGTCAGCCACGTTTGCATGACCGTCTTGCCTCACGATAATGATACCGACCGAGCATAACAAAGTTGACGAGATTCGGCGAGCAATCGGCATGAGGTTCCTTGACACCTCCTTTCGACCGACGATATTCTCGCGCCGATTAGGTCGAGCTACACAGAGGGATCATTCTCTATGGTTATGTCGGCTTGTTCTCGGATGAAGACGTCGGGCATCTCGCGCTCGCTAATCAACAAACTCATGCAGCTCTATGACTATCCCCATCCTCATCACCCACAACGAACCATCCGTGGCTATGATCGTCCGCATGCCCTGCGCACAGCGAGGATGTGCGTCGCGGTTGCAACCTGCTTGAGGCATCCCCGCGACCGAGTACAGCGCTATCATGTCGCCTGTCTCCTCCACGATCTGGGCCGTGCCGGACTT
The DNA here is from genome assembly GCA_964435885.1 of uncultured Nitrospira sp. Lineage (GTDB taxonomy): Bacteria > Nitrospirota > Nitrospiria > Nitrospirales > Nitrospiraceae > Nitrospira_D. The sequence goes on from CAYTAS010000022.1 coordinate 16,754, forward strand.
GATCGGCAACTCTTTGGGACCATTTGGTCCTGGGCTGCGCAACGGGGTGTTCCCACAAGGCCTCGTGAATGGCGAGCCGTTCACCCACGGACCACCTATGGGCGGGAGACGGAAGCCTTTGTATCTCTGTATGGCCGGGATCTTGAAGCATCCGGTGTGCCTATGGATGCGTGGGCTGTCGAACAGATCGAAATGCGCCTTGGCTACGCTCGCCGTCTTGCCAGGCGATTGCGTGTCGTGAGGCCTACACTGAAGAAGCTTGGTGTGGGGTGGGAGCCTTGGATGCAACAGGTGATGTTGTATTACTATTACCCGGAACGGTTGGCCAAGGCCAAAGCCTGGGTCAGACAACTGGCTGAAATCCTCGTAGCCTGTGAACAGTTTGAAGCGTATAGCAACCGGCGACGGGGACAAGATTACTACGCCCGAAAAAAAGAAAGCTTACGGGACGCCTTTACCTATCTCGAGAAACTGGAACACGAGGGAATTCTCAGCAGTGAAGTCTTGAATGCCGTACGGGTGTTGTCGGCTGAAGGCGCGTTCGATACCATTCTCACGGAAGCGCGAGGAGAGCCGCTGTCGCGAAGCGACCAACGTTATCTTCGTCGCCTCAGGGACCGAAGCGTCTAATGGCCGTCCGAACCGTCCCCTTGACTATCCGCATGACAGGCGGCACGGACATTGAGAACATTACGCAATCCGTAGCCGAGGCCGTCGCGGCGTCGAACTTGCGAGACGGAATCGTGACGGTGTTCGTGAAACATACGACCGCCTCGATCATGATCATCGAGGATGAACCTGGGATCCGAGCCGACACCAGAACATTCTGGGAGCGTGCCATTCCTCCGGACTCCCGTTGGCAGCACAACACCCTAAATCCAGGAGAAGACAACGGCCACAGCCATCTTCGAGGACAGCTTCAGGGGCCTTCTCTCACCATTCCCTTCGCCGCCGGCGCTCTTCTTCTCGGAACATGGCAACAAGTCGTGCTGGTCGATTTCGACACCCGTTCACGAACGCGTAACCTTATCGTGCAGGTTCTGGGTGAATAGGCTTATACGATCGGCAATGCGTCTCCTGCTTTTCAGCGCAACGGTTGCGCTGCCGGCCACGACGTTGGGAGACTGGGGGAAACCCCTCGGTGCTGCCTATGATGGCCCTGAGGGCAAGCCTCGTCCCGTGATACCGGCGCCGGCAGAATTGGGGCCCGACGAACGGGCGACGACCGCCGTCTTCGAACGCGCGACGAAATCGGTTGTCTTCATTGCGAACACGGCCATCCAGCGGGATTTCTGGTCGCTCAACATGATGGAGGTGCCACAAGGATCGGGGTCGGGCTTCATTTGGAACCAGCAAGGCCATATCGTCACGAACTTTCACGTCATTTACGGTGCCAGTTCCATCAAGGTGACCTTGGCGGATCGTACCGAGTACCAGGCAAAAGTGGTCGGAGCCGATCCCGATCATGATTTGGCGGTCCTACAGATCCAGGCGACGGGTGGTCGACTCGAGCCGTTGGCGATCGGTTCTTCTCATGACTTGCGCGTCGGACAAAAAGTGCTCGCGATCGGGAATCCATTCGGCCTCGACCATACGTTGACGACGGGAGTCGTGAGTGCGTTGGGGAGGACGATCAAATCGATGTCCAATCGCACGATTGAAGGCGTGATCCAAACCGACGCCGCGATCAATCCTGGAAACTCGGGCGGTCCCTTACTCGACAGCGCCGGACGACTGATCGGGGTGAATACACAAATCGTGAGTCCAAGCGGCGCGTATGCAGGAATCGGATTCGCCGTTCCCGTCGATACCGTGAACCGGATCGTTCCGGAACTCATCAAGCACGGAAAACTCATTCGTCCCGGACTGGGCGTCTCTCTCGTTCCGGATGCGATGGCGAAACGGTGGGGAATCAAGGGATTGATCATCGGCAAGGTGACCAGGGGCGGGCCGGCTGATCGCGCAGGTCTGAAAGGGGCTCGTGAAACCGTGGCCGGCCGGATCCAGCTCGGCGACATCATCTTGTCGGTCGCCGGGAAACCGGTGACCATCGTCGACGATTTGATGGACGTGATGGAAGAGCACAAAGTCGGTGACCAGGTGAGTGTCGAGATTCTGCGCGCGAATCGGCGAGAAAAGGTTTCGGTCATCCTTCAGGCCGTCAATTAGCACGACGGCAATTCAGCGCAGGCGCATGGTAGAATCGTGTAGACCGGTATTCTCGAGGAGGATCCATGAGTGATCACAGATCTCCCAGTCATGGTGAGCCGACCGGTCAGGGCGATGCCGCATCGGGAAAAGCGGGGACCGATCCGCTGGAATTGATCGAGCAATGCTTGGGGTCCTTCCCCGAGGGTGATCCTCGACAAACACTCCTCTACAAGTTGCGTCATGCCGTCCTGTTGTCTCAGGCCGCCTATCAGCAGCGCGAACTGGAATTTAAAAAGGTCAGTGAGGTGGTGGCCAAACTCACGGCGCCCGCGAATCGTATCGGGACCTTGCTCGATCTGCCTGGCGAAGGATTTGCCCGTATCATGGTCGGTGGGGCCGAGTATTATGCCAACGTCGACCCTCGTGTGTCTGAACCAGATCTCAAGATCGGCGCGCAGATCCTGGTCAACGAAGCCTATGCGGTGATCAAGACATTGGGCTACGATCGGAGTGGGCCCATCTTGAAACTGGCCGAGGCGATGCCGGACGGGCGGTTACGGTTTGAACAGGACATGGGGCGACAATCATCGGTCTTACAGCGGTCGACTGACTTGATCGGAGCGGATCTGAAGGCAGGCGACCACATTCGAATCGATCCGAGCCATCACGTGGCAATCGAAAAGCTAGGAGATCGTCAATCAAGCCGGCATGCCCTCGATGAAACGCCGACGGTCACCTGGGAGCAGATCGGTGGGCAGGGTGACGCGATCGCCGCGATCCGGAAGGCGATCGAATATCCACTGTTGCATGCTCAGACTTTTGAGCGGTTCAAGTTTTCACAACCGAAGGGTTTTCTTCTCTACGGTCCACCCGGATGTGGGAAGACGCTCATTGGGCAAGCGGCAGCGGGGAGTCTTTCAAAATTGGTGAGCGAGTCCGAACAAGAGCAATCCTCGGGAGCGGAAAAGCGCCTTCTGGTGACGAGCGGAGCATTTCTTCACGTCAAGGGGCCGGAAATCCTCAACATGTGGCTCGGCGAATCGGAACGGATGGTTCGCGACCTCTTTGAACAGGCTCGCGCGAAGCGCAAGAGCGGCGCACTCCCGTTTATTTTTATCGACGAAGCCGAATCGATTCTGGGAACCCGGCGGGCCATGCGATCTTTCAATATTTCGAATACACTCGTCCCGATGTTTTGCAGCGAAATGGACGGCATCGAATCGCTGCGTGATGTGGTGATCATTCTGGCCTCCAACCGGCCTGACTTGATCGATCCGGCGGTGCTGCGTCCTGGGCGCATCGATCGCAAGATCAAAGTGAGTCGGCCGAACAAGGAGGCGGCGGCCCAGATTCTCAGGGTGTACGTGACCGAGGACCTTCCGATGGATGCGGTAGCGGTCAAGGAACGGGGTGGCGAGAAGGTCCGTGCGGTAGCGTCGCTCGTCGATGAGATCATCGAGTCCATCTTCCAACGAACGGCGGAGAATCGGATTCTCTCGGTCAGGCTGAGGAGCGGTCAAAGTAAGGTTCTCTACCGAGGTGACCTTGTGAGCGGAGCCATCTTGGCGTCGATCGTTCAACGTGCCAAAGAAAAGGCGATCGACCGTACGATTCAGACCGGCCGACCGGCCGGATTGCTGGCCAAGGATTTGCTGGATAGTGTCTCCGAGGAGTTCAGAGAAGGCGAGATGTTGCCGCCTGACAATGCGGCGGAAGAATGGCTGAAGCTGTTGGATCATCATCCCGAACAGGTGGTGGGCATTTCTTCGTTCAGGCGGGGGCGTCAGATGGAAGAACGGCTGGTGAATCAAGTCATTTGAAGAAGTGAACAGTGAAAGGTGAGAAGTAAAAGGTTGAGAGCTTCAGTGTTGCTGAAATAAGGTGAAGGACGTTTCACCTGTTACTTTTTATCTCTGACCAATTATGCGGCTGTTTGGTATTGAAACCGAGTACGGGATTACGCGCGATGATCTGCCGGATATGGATCCGGTTGTCGAATCGATGGCATTGGTGCGCGCTTATTTGGAAGCCTCTTTTGAACGGCGTTGGGATTATGCCGGCGAGGATCCGCATGAGGACGCTCGCGGCTTCCGCGTCTCGGGGTTGCAGCAGGATCGAGAGGAAGACGAGTTCGCACAACGTGATGCCCATCGTCCCTTCTCGTTCCATGACATGAAAAGCGACCTCGTGTTGCCCAATGGCGCGCGCTTCTACAACGACCACACGCATCCTGAATATTCCACACCTGAGTGTCGGACACTGAAAGACCTGGTGACTCAAGATCGCGCGGGGGAGCGCATCCTCCTGCGTGCCGCGCAGCGGCGCAAGAAGGCGCTGGGCGGAGATCATGTCCGACTCTACAAGAACAACACAGATTTCCACGGGCACAGTTATGGCTGTCACGACAACTATCTCGTCTCGCGGTCGGTTCCCTTCCCTGACCTTGTAGCAGGCCTGATTCCGTTCCTGGTAAGCCGGCAGATCATCGCCGGTGCAGGGAAAGTCGGAACCGAGGCACAGGAGTCGAGATATGTTCCAGGAATCTATCAGCTCTCTCAGCGCGCCGACTTTATGGAAGCGGAGTTGGGCGTCGATACCATGCACAACCGTCCGATCCTCAACACGAGAGATGAACCCCATGCCGATCGAGGGAAGTATCGACGGCTCCATCTGATCATCGGGGATGCCAACATGTGCGAGTATGCGACGGCGCTCAAAGTCGGGACGACTTATCTTGTTCTCGATCTAATCGAGCGTGGAGCGGCGCCGGTTTTCGAACTTGATCAACCGGTGACCGCTGTGAAGCAGCTGTCGCGAGATCCAGACCTCAAGACGGTCGTCAAGCTCAAGAATGGACGGAGACTTTTGGCAACGGATATCCAAGAATCCTATTGCGTAGCAGCGAGCCGGGCGCTTTCCGGTACCGATGAAGAGACCGATTGGGTAGTGAGAGAATGGACTGAGACCTTGAGCCTGTTGTCACGTGACCGATCCCGGCTAGTCGGGAAATTGGACTGGGTGACCAAACAGTGGTTACTTGAGAACTTCATGCGGGAAGAACGGATTGATTGGAGTGATCCTTGGTTGGCCAGCCTGGACTTGGAGTATCATAATGTGAATCCCGAACAGGGACTGTACTTGGGATTGGAAGCGGACGGACACACGTGGCGGATGACCACCGACCAGGGAATCGAAGAGGCGATGCAGAGTGGTCCAACCGATACACGTGGCGGATTGCGAGGGCTCTGCGTTCAGCGGTTTTCTGATCAGATCAAGTCGGTGCAATGGGAGCGTATCCAGTTTGTCGGTGGAATGCGCTCTCGTCATTTGGATATGGGAGATCTCTTCGATCCGCAAGAGGTGCGACAATGTGCCCATATCTTCCAGGGAGCCGCTTCACCGGCTAAGGCGTTGGCGGCGTGGAACCGCAGAAAGGAATAAGGAGAGATGAAGCACAGTACCATGCCGGAACGACGCGAAGTGCCGGTCGATCCCATGCCCAAGTCGCCCGGTCCAGAAGAGCGAGGCGGGCCACGGCGCCCGGAAACCGGATCGCCGGATAAAGACAGCCTCATGAAACGGATGCGTAAAGTCGACCCCAAACAGGCGGAGCGGTATCGACAGAGAACGGGGGAATAGCGTGAAAAGTAAAAGGTGAGCGGTAAGAGGCTGGTGAGGAACACTTCCATTGGGGCAAGCCGCAAACCGTTCACTTTTCACGGCTCAGCTTTCACGAGGCAAGAAATGAGTATGCAGGGCGATTTCTATCAGCTCTTAAAGGAAAACGGATATGTGTTGGGAGTGCCGGGGCAGGCGGGAGCAGGCCAGGAGCTGACAACCGCCACCACGATCCTCGCGTTCAAGTACCGTGACGGCGTGCTGGTTGCAGGGGACCGTCGCGCGACAGCCGGCAATATGGTGATGTACGATCGCACCGACAAGGTGTTGGAGATCGACCGGCACAGCGTGATGGCGATCGCCGGAGTGCCGGCCACTGCCTATGAAATGGCGCGCATCCTGGAACATTCCTTCAAGTACTACCGGCGAACGCAACTCCAGGAACTCAGTTTTGAAGGCAAACTGCGAGCGCTCTCCAAGCTACTGAAGGAAAATGTCCCTGCCGCCTTGGCCGGGACGGGGGCCGTTGTGCCGATCTTTGCCGGCTACGATGCCGAGCACGCCGCCGCCAAGATTTATTTTTACGACATCCTCGGTGCGGAGTTCGAAGGTGTGGAATACGCGGTCTCCGGGTCCGGCTCGCCGACCATTCGTGGCATCCTCCACTATGTGAATACATGGGGAGAGCAGCCGTTGAGTGCGATGGCCGAGGAGCAGGCAACCGTTCAGGCTTTGCGGCTGCTCACCAGCGCTGCGGAATTCGACAGTGCGACAGGCGGGGTCAATCGTGACGCCCACCTGTATCCGGTGGTCAAGTTTATCACTGGTGGTGGTGTCAGGACGATGTCGGATGCTCAGCTGCGGTCGCTGTTCGAATCGGACGTTGTAAGGACCATTCCATATGTATGAAGAGCCGTATCGGTGGATCGAAGCGGTCGGGAATCGCCGACACTATCTCGACGATCAATTAAAGCAGGGTAGCCCGGTCATCGGTGTCGCGTACGATACCGGCGTTCTGCTTATGACCATGAGCAAGGGCACGCCCAAGTTGTATGAAATTTATGACCGTCTTGCCTTGGGTGGGATGGGGCATCCGGCTGACCTTGAGAAGTTGCGCTTCAATTTGTTGGAAATGGCGCACGTCGAAGGGTTCAATCGCTCGCCTTCTGATGTAACGGGGAGCCGCATGGTGAAGTATGGTATTACGCCGGTAATTAAGCAGGCGTTCGAAGAGGTGTTCAAAGCCCCGTTCATCGTGAAGATCTTGCTGGCCGAGTTGGGCCAACAAGCCGGGAGGGATAGATTCTTGACGATCAACTTTGACGGCACATTCGAGGAGAAGAGTCAGCATGCGGTGTTGGCGGCTTCAGCAGCGATCGAACAGGAGATGATGACGTATCTGCGGCAACAAGCTGTTGCCTCTTTGGAGCACGCTGTCGATGCGGCGGTGTGTTCGTGGGCTATCGGTGACCGAGCGCAACGCCAGGCACGTGAGGAATCCGGAGAGCACCGCGAAGATCGGGCGGGCTCGGCTCGGCTCGTGAGCGATCCTGATCTCCTCTATGAGCATATCCGCCGATGCATGAACGACCTGACGATCGAATGCGTCCTGCTTGATCGTCAGGTTTCAGGCGCCTCCAAATATCGCACCCTCGATTCTGATGAGCTGGAACGATTGCTTCCCAACGATTTAGGTCGTCCAGCTGTCTAGGCTTATGCTGAATCGTATTTTCGGTCTTGAAACTGAATATGGACTCTTGATTCACGAAGATCGTCCTGACCATTCGCCCACCTGGTTTGCCCACAAGATTCGCGACCATCTGTTCCATGTTCAGCGTCGGGGTGTGCTCGACCTCCACCATCGGGGGCATGATGAACCTCCTGGAAACGGAGGCTTTCTCACCAATGCCGGACGCATTTATCTTGATATGGGACATTTGGAATATGCCTCGCCCGAATGTCATTCTCTCACCGACGTCGTTGCGTCGGACCGTGCCGGAGATCGCTTGCTGCAACAGGCGATCGAAGACCTCGGATTTTCCGATCACGTATCTCTCATCAAGAATAATATCGATCACGAAACAGATGCGACGTTCGGTTCGCATGAGAACTACCTTGTTTCTCGTCGATTTCCGTTTTCGAGGCGAGGCATGGCCCCACTGGTGGCCTTTCTTGTGACGAGGCAGGTTTTCACCGGATCCGGGCGTGTCGGCTCTGCTGGTCCGCAAGATGCCTGGATTCAGATGGATCGGTTGATCATTCCACGTGCGGCCGTGGGCCTCGGAGCGGGTACGAGTGTACCGTTCCAGATCTCCCAACGGGCGGACTATATCGTGAACGATTTCTTCGAATGGGTACAGCACAATCGGGCGATTGTGAACACGAGAGACGAGCCGTTGGCCGACCCTAATCAATACCGGCGGATTCATTTGTTGTTAGGTGATTCCAACATGACTGAATTTGCGACCGCGTTGAAGTTGGGGACGACCGGACTGGTGCTGCAACTGATTGAGGAGGGACATACACCCCACGAATTGGAAATCGATGAACCGGTTGAGGCGCTCCAAGAGATTTCGCAGGACCAAGGGCGACAGTGGTTGGTTCACCTCCGTTCACAGAAGACGATTTCAGCGCTGGACATTCAGGAACAATTTCTGGATTCCGCGATGCGGCATTGTAAAGGGCAAGACGAAGAAACAGATTGGGTGCTTGCTGAATGGGAAGCGGTGCTGCGTGATCTACGTGGGGATTATCAGAAGCTCGTCGGGCGCGTGGATTGGGCCTCCAAGCTTTGGTTGTTGGAGTCTTTCCGAGAAGCGGAGCATCTCGATTGGGGCGATCCTATGCTGAAGAGCTTGGATCTGGAGTATCACAACCTGAATCAAAAGAAGGGACTGTACTATGGACTATTAGAGGAGGGCCGCGTCCCACGGTTGACGACGGATACCTTCATCCAACTTGCCATGGACCAGGCACCCAAGAATACACGAGCCCATGGCCGTGGTGAACTGGTCAAGCATCTACTCGGTTTCTGGGCTGGCACAGATTCTGACCAGTTCGCGAACACTGAACGATTGTTTCCTCCCTATGTCATCAATTGGTCGATTTTCCAAGTCCGCGGACGGGCACCGTTTGCCATGCCCGATCCATTTATGACCTACGGTGACGATGTTCGAGCCCACATTCAGAGTGTGCGTGCCTAAGTCATCCGATGCGAGTCGGATGAGTCCGTTGTTTTTCCTATGCGATAGAGAGCCGTATCGTCTTCTATCGAGTCACATCGATCGCAACGTTGCTAGAGTCGTCCCCGCAGGAAGTCTAGGATTCGGTTCTCACCCCAGTAGGAATCTTCTCCGCTACGGCTCCGATGAAAGAAGCCACAGTGCCCTCCGTAGCGAGGCGCGATCAAGATAATCTGCGGATGCCGCTGAATCTTCGTCTCCGTGAACATCGAGTAAGGAATGAACGGGTCATCTTGTGCGGTGATGATAAGGGTAGGAACGGCAATCGTGTCGAGCACGTGGCGAGCTCCAGCCCGATCATAGTAGTCAGCGCCGTCTCGATAGCCCCCGTCTCTTGCGGTATACCGATCGTCAAATTCGCTGATGGTAGTGATTTGATCGAGACGTGAAAGATCCCATTGGCTCGGGAAGAGCGCCGCTTTTCGGCGGAGCCGAGATTTCAATCTGGTCACGAAGTGGCGGTGATATATCCAATTGCGAGGTTCCTCCAACGCGCGCGCGCAGACCGTTGGGTTAATGTTTGGGCAGACGGCGGCCGCTCCGGCGAGAGCTGGCTCGCTCTTCCCGATCTCCCCGGACGTTTTGAGAACAAGGTTTCCCCCCATGGAATACCCGACCAGCCAGATTCGGTCGAGGCCATCACGTTGAACCAGCTCATCGACGATGGCACGATAGTCACCGCTTAACCCACTGTTATAAAGCGTCGGGGAGAGATGCTCGGTCCCGCCGCATGTACGTTGATTCATGCGAATGATGTTGAAGCCAACCCGATAGGCTTTGGCCGCAATGCCACGCATATAACGAGAGTCGCTGCATCCCTCAAGGCCGTGAACCAAGACCGCTGTGGGAGACGCGTGGCGATCCGTTTGCCAGTGACAGTAGCCCTTGAGTTGGGTCTGCGGGGCTACTGTGAAAAGCCGTTCTTCCTGAGGCAGTCCGACAAGCGAGGTGTCTCTCGGCCAGTACCGAGGCACGAGGGTCATGAGATGGGTGTTGCGGAGTGGAAAGGGAGGGAGAAAGGATGAGGCTAGTTTCTTCATTGTGTGATCGATCATAGGCGTCAATATGGTAGGGTGAGTTTGTTCACGCTCAGCGCGTTGCGGGAGCCCTGTTCTTTCCTTTTGTTGGACCAGCATAGGGAAGAGATCAGGGCATGAGACCTTTATCATTGTAACGGAGGAATCATGCTGACGGCTATCGGAGATGTCATGAGGCGTTGTTATGAGAAGGGATGGATTACGACAAGAGACGGCAATATCAGTATGAAGAAACGCGAAGGGAAGAATTGTCTGATGTCACAGCCCAGTGTCTAAACGTACGTCCCAATGGGACGCTCGCATTTGATATCGTCGACCAGTCCAATCATGGGGTATGTGCAGCAGCAATGGATCCGTGGGCGGCGTTTGAACGCATTGAGCGGCTCGATCATATCTGTGAGATCGTATTGAAGAGCGGTGTTGGGGTGCGAGAAGTAGTTTGTCAGGCTGTTTCTGCCTGAAGCCGAGATATCTTGGAGTAAGGAGGACTGGCGGCTGGACGATTGGGCTGGTATGGATTGGCTCCCCAAGTTGTATTCCAGTCGAACAGTCAGCTTTGTCTGTGCCCGATAAATGGGAACGCCATTAACGGCTCTTATCGAGGTTGCATAGCGCCTAAGCTGGCATTTAGCTTGAGCCCATTCGGCACCCTCACACAGGTGTTCGGATCGCGGTCATCGCACTTCGTACTATCAACAGCTTAAGCGATGATAGCGAGCGAGATCGAGTGATGCAGTATAAGCGGAACATCGCTCTACCATACAACCGTGCTTTGACCCGATCTCCTTAGATTCTCTTTTTGAGTCACTCGTGCACTCATGGTCTCAACACAGGTCCTGATGCATCCTCCCTCCAGCCTCCCACTGGTCGTGCCATGCAGAACGACTTCCTGAGTTGTACCATGTGCGAGCTATGGGCTTCTATGTCTGAGAGGCTAACGCGATGGCCAAATTCCGTACGCAATTACTGAGCCGACCACTAGATAGTGCGTACTGATCAGCCGGCAAAGTCGCAAAGCCCTTTCTTTATAGGTATTCTAAGAATCATGATGCACACTATTTAGCGCTCTCCTCAGTAACTGAGGCACCTTTTAAGGGGGGAGCTGGTCGGTTTCTTGGCGTAAGGATATTTTAGCATGCGTGGCATGCAGATTATCCTATACCCTTTTCCCACTGAAATAGCGCTCTTGGCATAAAAGCACCCGTCCCACAGCAGCAGCCAAGCAGGCTGAATGCGCCATTCGCGAATGTCCGGTGCCCAATCTCATATTGACCTGACCGAGTTCATCGTCGGAAGGGCTCCCGGTGACGACTGGCTACGGCGGTTTAAGGCCGCTTCACTGAAAGATGATTTCCCTGGCATCTCTTTTCCTCGGGCACCATATTCATGTTGGCAAAATTGGCATTAGGAGAGGGCGGATTAGCTCGCGACACACCTGTGGTCCCTGCGCCCTGTGGGCATTTTGAACTATCCCATATGCAGTCACACATTTTCTTACACTCGTGAAGAAAACCAAGCCTAAAGGAACTCGTGCCAGCGACAATACCACCGGTGCAAGTAGCTATAAAGGTGCCCCCAGTAGCAACACCGCCTGTTATGAGTCCTAGACCCCCCTCCACTACTGCAGCCCAACCCCCAGTAAGAACAATTGCAAGACCCGCGCCCGCGCCAGCAATCGTTGTGCAAAGTCCGAAGGCGTGACCGCCAGTAATTTTAGCTCGAGTCGAATCGCATAGTTCGCACTTAGACATGCATGCATTTAATGTTGGTTCAGAAGTTAGGTCGGCCTCGTCGCATGCCTGACTCGCAGCGCTACCCGGTGTTGTTAACTGCATAGCGTGTGCACTAAGCAAATCCTGATTCACCCTAGCTTGAAACACAGGCCGCATTTCCTCAAGGGTCAGCAATTCGCGATGTGATGGACACATTAATAGGCGTCGTGGGCTCCGCCGGCAGTCACTCCGAGCTGCGAGCTGTCTACGCCATTTTACTGGTAGATATTCGCGGAAACGAGAATCGCAGACAAGGGCATCACCGCTTGGTACACTCGTTTTTTGACATATAACTGTATTAATACGTGCACGACCTAGAGCACTTGGCCCCTCTTTAGGTGTATGGCAATCGACCCAGTGTCCCTGTGCGTTTTCATACTCGTCACAAACCACCAATTTATTACTTGCGGACACAGAAGGGCGGGGAGGCGGTGTCGAAGGGTTGCACTTCTGCCAATTACCCCACGGCCCCCCCCCACATGTCACAAATCACAAAGTGGTCGCTTTCAGAGAATTTGGAGCCAGGGGTGCCTGGGGTGCCACCCGGCTCGCGAGGACCAGTTGGCATGCGATCAATATTACCATTGTCGATGTCCCATTGCAGAATCGCATCCGGAACTAATTCTACTTCCTTGTTAATAATATTTTGCAATTCTGACACGGTGGGCCCGAAGCCCAAATGGTAGGTGCCGGGTCCGTTAAACGCATGCTCTAGCCCTTTTAACAAGACCACTCCGCCTTGGAGAAAGTCTAGCCAATCTTCCTGGGACATTGACACCGGCGAAGGACCTGTTCGGTGTGCAAGACTGTTATTAATATACAACGAAATAGTCGGAGAGGAATCTTCTGGAAAATCGTAAATGAATCTGTATAGCGTTGCATTAAAGAGGGGTTGATTGGTGTCCCATATTTGGGCAATAAGTTGCGGATGGTCGACTCCTTGTCCTTGATAAACGTATGCACAACTAACAGCGCCACAGTGCATCCAGTCGACGTCAAACTCTGCAGCTCTCGCAGGCATGACGCAAGTTAAACAAACTGCAACGATGACCGCGATGCGCTGTGCGATGCGAGCAAATGAACTAGTGCAATTGCATTTGCAGTGGTGTGTGAACCGTGCGCTGATCATCCTTTCCCCCCTCTACTTTGCTTTTGTGTCTCATACTACGCGCATTGTAGGCGCTCCGCAACGTATATAGTTCTGACGAGGTCAGGGGATTGTTTTCTCTACGATTAATCCTACTCCACCCGTCCATTGTAGCAGCTACTTTTTATCTACCTACTTGTCGGGTTTGCCAGTATTCGCACCCTGTCCTACTTTGACCATATAGATCAAGTGAAGCGGGGGCCTTCGGCCCCCGAACCCCCGAAGACCGGCCCAGCCTACCGGCTCGGCCCGGTCCTCGGGTCCCTCGTAATGCGTCCTTGGATTTCCTTTCCTGGCCATTATGGCTAAGTGAGCGCCTGCAACGTGCTCGGAGCCTGGCCAGGTAGCGGGCGGTCGAGCAACCGTGCCTCCTTCCTGACGTATAAAGTCTGCTTCTGTCGTGTCGTGTAAGGTGATTGCACGTCTGGCGGCTTGTCGTCTGAGGCACGCTTGCACCACCGCCGACGTAAGAGAGGCCAGCCTAGCGTGTTTCCCCTCTCGCCCCTCCAAGAGCGTAAAGGGGCGACAGGGAAAACATGTTCGGGGATGACAGTAGGGCAGGTGCTCTTCCCCACTGTAGGGCCGCATTACCAGGTACGGCGATTGACCATTCGACAGCCGGCGCAGAACGAGCAGAGCCAGGTCTCGCAGGTTACCCCCTGGCTGTTGGGAGACATGATTCGTGCCCAAGCCTGTTCCCCTTGGCAGAATTCGCAGAGGCGGTTTCTTACATGTGCGGAACAGAGCCAGCCTCGCCTAGCACGATCAAATACCGCTCCGCTGTGTCCACAGGAGGTCTTCCCAAAGAGTGTGTCGATTTGGAACACGCATGCATTCATTCTTTTTCCCGCTACACTGGTGTGAGGACAAGCCCCCGTCCGAGAACCAGCTTCACAATCCGCTCTTCAAGCAAGATAGGATGGCCCGCTAGCAGATCTTCCCACGTCTTCACAAGAACCAACATTGGGACCTCACGCTGAGATCGCATTACCCGTACCCTGTTCCGGTTCTGCCATACCTTCCGGAGCGTGTTCCAGACCGCCCCTATCGGAAAGCCGAGCGACCGTTTCCATGACCAACACATATTCACGTACCCGCATTGGTCTTGGACATACTGACTGATGACATAGCGGCTCAGCCGATTCCGGGACAGACGCCCAGGCTTATAGGCTTTAATCCACACAATTGGTGCCCCATGAATCTGCTCCCATTGGGTAGAGAGCCACTCCTGAGAGACCCAAAAGCGGCGGCTGCGTTCCCCTGGTGGCACTCGCCAGGCCCAAAACACATGGAGGACGCCATGCCCCTCCTCGGTGCGTACCTGGTAGTACTCAAGGCCTCTGTAACCGAGCTGACTTTCAATCCGTTGCCGTAACCGCTTATGTCGATAGGTGAGCTGGTCAGCTTGCCCCCCGGGACTGGTTGAGAGTGTCACCCAGAGTACTTGGAATTCATGACATTCCCAAAACCACAAGAGTGATCGCACTCGGTGATAGCCGCGCTTTTGCTTCCGGGTCCATTCAGGCTTCGCGGGTTTGGTCGAACCATTGGGTTGTAGGTGATGGTCTGTTTGGATTTCAGGTTGCCCACTCGGTGTCATTGCGCCCTCCGGTTACGGACTGAAGGATCTGCGACGCGGTTTCTGCTTGTTCTTCGGGCGAACGGGTTTGAGCCTGGCATGCCAGATGACGCGCTCCCGCTAGAAGGAGCCGACGCAAGGAAGCCAGCCGCACGTCACGGTCGCTGGGAGCAATCGGGATCAGGTGAATCTCAATCTTCATAGAAACTGCCCAATGGGCAACAGTCGAACACAAGAAAGTTGCGCGCGGTCATGTGTCGCCTTGTAGATGGAAGAGCTCTTCGATAGAACACTCAAAATAGATGGCCATCCGCAGCGCCAGCTCTAAGGACGGAACGATCTTTCCTTGCTCCAAACGGGTGACATATGACCGACTAATTCCCAGCCGCCGAGCGAAGCCAGCTTTTGAGATGCCTCGTGGGCGTCTTTTTTCGCGCCATTCCTGAATACGATTCACCACCATGCTGTGCCTCGTGGGAACCGACTCTATACAGGCGTTGCCCATAGGTCAATATCACCTTTCAGTATGTGTTGACTATAGGTCAACTTTTGCGGTACAAGACAGCGCATGTCGGACCAGACCTCCCATCGTGTGGCACCGCACCTTCCTGAAGGGTTCTGTGACCTCGTTCGCCAACAGATGGACAAAACCGGGCTTACGTTGCGTGCCGTTGCCGCAGAGGTGGGGATTTCGCCTGCCTATCTATCACGGTTATTGTCACGTGAACGAGGGCTTCCCCCAGACGATGAAATGCTCTTGAAACTAGCAACCGTGCTTCAGATCAACCCACCCGAACTCTTGCTTATTGAGGCGAAGCGTGTGCCACAAGCCATCCTGCCTGCCTTACTCAGTGCTCATCAGGCAACCTCCAAGGCCGAGTTAGCGCACGCCATGAAAAAGTTACAGGCCGTCATCTTGGCCCAACGGCGGCAAAAGCTGAGAAAAGAATGACTGTTCGTCTTCACATTGCACGATTTGTGTGGTGGCTCAGGCAACCGGAGCGCTTTGTGCAAAAACTGAAAACCTTGGCCGAGACACAAGAGGTGCGATCACTTGCAGAGTTGGAGAAACTGGTGAGCAGCCAAGGGGTAGAAATAATTGATGCCGACCTTGGTCCACGAATCTATGGGGTTGCCACACCAGACGACGGAAGTCCCGTTATTGCTCTGAAGCCTGGTCTTGGGTATCGCCACCGAGAACTGACATTAGCTCATGAGTTTGCCCACGTGCAGTTTCATTTATCAGGCCTGGCAGGAGCCAAAAGCGCGGGTCTGCCACAAGTTGGAACCGTGGAAGATGAGGAGGCAGATATCTATGCCTTCGTCTGTCTTATGAGGCCAGTCCCACAACAGGACGAGATTTCTCGTATCGCGCAGTATGTCCTTGCCGATCCTCAGAATGTGCGTCGTTGGTGGGGAATGTACCGCTACTTTCTCTTCTATCATCTACGGCTCAAGATAGCGGCCTGTCTCGAATCTGTGTTTTTCCGTGGCCCAGCCCAAGAGGTGAACTAATGCCCACCCAGCCAACGATCTGCGGGCTCTACACCCGCGTCTCAACCCGGAATCAGGCAGACACCGAATACAGTTCACTGGAAACACAGCGAGAGAAACTGGAGGCCTACTGCAAAAGCCAAGATCAGTACGTCATCTATCGCGTCTATGAGGACGCGGGCTTCTCGGCGGATACCATGAATAGGCCTGCATTGAAAACATTGCTTGAGGATATTCGTAGTGGTCGGCTTACCTGCGTGCTGGCCTACAAAATCGATCGATTGACGCGGTCTGTGAAGGATTTCCACGTCCTGATGGACCTCTTTGATCGGCAGGGGGTCAAATTCGTTTCCATCACTCAGAGCCTCGATACCCACCATCCTATGGGGCGGTTGCTCCGCAACATTCTCCTCGACTTCGCCCAATTTGAACGTGAAATGACAGCCGATCGAACCCGCGACAAGATGCACCATCGGGCGACCAAAGGGCTCTGGAATGGCGGGAACGTCCCCTATGGGTATCGGAACGAAAACAAGCGGCTGATGTTACACCCTGAGGAAGCACCGTGTGTCCAGTTTATGTTTCAACGTTTTGCCCAGGATGCTTCCCTCTGTCGCCTCCGGGCCGAACTCCACCGGCGAGGCTGGTATGCCCGATCCGGGAAACCCTGGGGAAAAATGACTCTCGATTACATCCTCCGCAACCCCATCTATCAGGGGAAGATTCAGTTTAATGACCAGCTATTCCCTGGGGAACACACACCCTTGATTGACGAAGGGCTGTTTTGCAAAGTGCAGTCGTTGAACTGGGAACATACCCGGGTCACCACGAAGATTCAGCGTGCTTTTCTTCTCAAAAGCTTGTTGAAGTGTAGTGCCTGCGGATCTGTCATGGCACCGCACTACACACAGAAGCGCCGCAAAGATGGATCCATTTACCGCATTTCCTACTACCGCTGTACAAAGACTATGCATCTCAGCAACGCGGTCTGCACGATAAAACATCTCAACGCCGACCACGTCGAACGGCAGGTGATTCAATATCTTGCGGACCTCAGTCTCAAGGCTGACTGGGTCAACGGGACGGTAGACGACTTAAACCGTGATCAGAAGGAGAAGGTGAGGCCCCTCGAACAGGAAGCGATCAGGTTACGGGCAAAACTGGACCAGCTGGAACGTGAGATTGACCGTTTTGTTCGAGGAGTAGGGCAGGGAACCGTGTCAGTTAAACGTCTTGAACAAGAGATGCATGATCGAGAAAAAGACCGGCAGTCCCTAGAAGCACAGTACGCAGCCATACAACGACAAATCTCAGACCATGCCGTGCGGGAGTACGATGCCGAGGTTATCTTGCGGAACTTGAAGGACTTTCGGAAGGTGTTTGATGCTCTTCCGAGCCAGGAGCAAGTGGAAGTCCTTCGATGTCTGATCCGGGATATTATCGTGTACCCTGACAAACTGCTTCTGAACGTATTCGAACTGGCCGAACTCACTCCTGGTTCGCAACACCGTATGAATTGGCTCCCCGGGCAGGACTCGAACCTGCGACCAGCCGGTTAACAGCCGGCTGCTCTACCAACTGAGCTACCGGGGAACAGAGGTTTGCATGAAAGAGAACGGTATTCTAGCAAAACTCTTTGTGGAATAGGGAAGTTTTTAAATATCGAAATCGTCGGTCTCATCCTCGTCGGACGTAGCGTCGGTGTTGCCTTGAGCCATGGCGGCATAATGTTTGGCCCAGGTCAGATAGAGATTTCCACTGTCGCGCATCGTGTCGGCGGCTTTGACAAGCTTCTCCGCCAATTCAGGATCCTTGCCCGTTGCTTGAATGATTGCTGCCTGCCGCTCGATGGCCATCGGATACTGATTGATCAATCCGGCGATATCACTCAAAAGTTCGTCGAGCGTGTTATTTTCGCTTTCCATCTTCCAGCTCCATAATTCCAATAAAAAACCCCATAGCGACGGCGCTATGGGGTTTCCTCGATTCCCAGGTCGATCGGCTAACCTTGGTACGCCTGCCCCAGCGCAGCCGACTCACCCTTCTTGGTCATCAGTTGCCCCGTGGCGCTGACGGCCTGCATGGTGATGGCAAAATGCTTGGCCGCGTCGCAGACGATCACACAGAGCTCGCAGCCCTTGCAGCGATCGATCGTGACTTCCGCTACCATTTTGCTGGTATTCAAGTCCAGGCAATTCGCCTCCGGACAATACATGATGCAGAGACGGCACCCCTTCTTGGCAGTGCACTTTTCATCGATGACTTGTGCAACATTATACATGCAACGTCATTCCTTCTCTTAGGCAGCGACAGCTGGATTGCCGACACGCAGTTCGATCTTGTTCTTGTCGGCCCATTCGCTGGCGATTTCGTAAGCAGCCTTCACGGTAGCCAAATTCTTGGCCAACAACATTTCCTTCTTGGCAAATTTCTTCTTGATGGCCTCGTCCAACGAGGCGGTTCCTCCGGATGCGACGAACTTCTTTCCGAAGCGTTCTTGGAGTGCGCCATCGAGGGCCTCCATCGAAACGCATTTGGTGATGCCGGACACGGAGCCGATCATCGCCATATTTGTTGAGAGCTCGGTGCCGGCCACTTCAATGGCCAACTCGGTCCCGGCGATATAGAATACGGCAACGTTCAAGTCCTTGAGCCGCTCCACATCTTCGTCGGACAACAACGGCTCGGCGGAATTAATGATAACCACGCCACCTTCTTTGACTCCAGAATAAAAGGGCATGGTGTAGCTCTTGCCCATCGTGATGACTTGGGGGTGAAAGACTTGAATGACATCGGGAAACACTAACTCGCCTCGGTCGTAGATTCGTTCAATGCCGATGCGACAATAGCTTTCTGCCGGGGCCATGCGCTTCTCCGCGCCAAAGAATGGGTTGGAGATGGAAAACTTACCGTCGCGGTTGGCAGCCATGGCCAAGACGTGCGCGGCAGTAACCGCACCTTGTCCGCCCAAGCCTGACATCCGAATATTTAATCGTCTCTTAATCATGTCGAGCCTCCGGTCTGACTACGCTGATGCTTGGCCGGCCAGTTGCTTGGCGGCTGCCTTCCGTTCTTTATCTTTCGCAGCCAACTCAGCAAGTAACTGCTTGGCCGGCTCACTGACATATTCCTTGTAGGCGAACCGCTCGGTCGGCTTTTCGGAGTCGCGCATTTCTTGTAGGCCTTCCATGCTGTTCTTGCCGATTTCCAGGATGCAGGGCGTATAGAGTTGTAAATAGGTCGGGCCGATTTCACGGGCGATATGCACGGCGTTACGGATGACCTTTTCAACTAGTGACGGTTTGCTGACCGTGCAGTTCACGACATAGTGGCAGCCGGACTCGCGGGCGATTTCAGGCAGCCGTACCTTGTCGAATAATTTTCCAACCGGTGCCATTTTCGCGACAAATCCCTTCTGCATGAGGCCGCTTTCCTGGCCACCTGTGTTGGCGTAAAGCTCGTTATCAAAACAGATCGTCGTGAATTTTTCTTGCCGGAACCACGCTTGGAGCGTCATGTCGAGCCCGATATCGACGGTTGCTCCGTCTCCGGCAAGAACGACGACATCCTTCACGCGGTCTGGAAAACGGACACTGAGGGCACGTTTAAGGCCTGATGCGATCGCATTCTGATTGCCGAACAATGAGTGGATATTATGAACGGCGACCATCGGAAAGACCAAGCTCGTACACCCGGTGGAGCCGACCATGACGGTATCTTCAGGATTCGGGAGCGAAGCGAGGATGTATCGGAAGGCCATTGACTCCGGGCAGCCGGCGCAGAGCGAGTGTTGTTCGATGAGTTCCTTTGAGGTTCCGATATCCTTCCAACCACGATCCTCTTTACCGTACGTGGAACTTTTTACCAGGTCTTGATAGTCCGACGGCATGATATCGTATAAGTCTTCTGAGATTTGAATACGTTCCTTGCTCATATATATGCCTCCTCATTGTCGCTCGCGAGAGCGAACAGGTTCATCGTCAGTACGGCTCAGCTTCCACGTCCGGCGAGGGAGAAGGTCTTCATCCCAAGCGCTGTCTTGATTTCGGACACGATGATCTCCGGCGGCATCGTCATGCCACCGCACACGTGCGGACCGGCATGAACACGATGATGGTTGGGGATTGTAGCCTTGATTTCCTTAGCCAGCCAGCCGGTCACGTTGAATTCAGGAACAAATATGTGTTTCGCGTTTTTCGTGGCCTCGCGAATTTCTTCCTCCGGCCAGGGGCGCAACGTCTTCACTTTCACGAGACCGCAGCGGACGCCTTCATCTTCCAGCAAGCGGATTGCTTCGCGCCCTTGAGAGACAGCCGTCCCTGATGCCACGATCATGATGTCCGCGTCGGTGTTCTCGGTGTCGATGAGGCCGTTCAACCAATGGATGGAATGTTTTCGCGAGCGTTCCACCGCGGCCCAGATTTCCTGTTGCCAGGAGGCATGGGTCGCATAGCTGATGTAGTTGCTCTTCATGACGAACGGGTCACGCATCATACGGACAGGGGGACATTCCATATCCATACAGGGAACAGGCGAACGATAAGGATCATACGGTGGCAAACACATGTCAGCCGGTGTTAAGTTTACGACGTCTTTTGTGTGTGTGACGAAGAATCCGTCGCAGCAAAGCGCGAGTGGGAGATGCACATCTGGCTCTTCCGATACCATATAGCCTTTAAGAATCCAGTCGAAAAAGTCCTGCGCGGTTTCCGCATGCCACACCAGCATGCCGGTGTTTAACAAATAGGCAATTTCCAATGTGTCAGGCTGAATCGACAGCGGTGAGTTGATGCCTCGACAGGTCACAATCATCTGAATTGGTAACCTGGCACCCGACCACATCGGGAAGTTTTCCATGGCGCGCATTGTGCCCGGTCCGGCCGTCGTGGTAAACACACGCGCTCCTCCGAAGGCGGCTCCTGCGCATTGCGACATCACGGCGAACTCGCTTTCGCCACGGAAGTAATCGCCGATATATCC
Source organism: uncultured Nitrospira sp. (assembly GCA_964435885.1). Classification (GTDB taxonomy): domain Bacteria; phylum Nitrospirota; class Nitrospiria; order Nitrospirales; family Nitrospiraceae; genus Nitrospira_D. The sequence goes on from CAYTAS010000022.1 coordinate 37,774, forward strand.
CTCGGCGAATAATTCGCCGATGAGTGCCGCCGCTTCGCTCTGTGGCGTGATCGGATAGGCGATCATCACGTCACAGCTGGCTCGTCGAATCGCTTCCTTAATGACCTCGCTGCCGGTGTAGAACGATGGTGTACGTGGAGCCTCGTTCATCATCTTCCATGTATCGGTATATGTTTGGCCCTTCTTATTTTGGGTTCCAATGATGGACTTCGCTTCTGCCATGGACCAGCCTCCTTTCAAACTTGCGGGAATCGAACGAGCTAGTTCGCGGCCCCGCTCTTAACCGTCGACAACGGTGGTTGGACCGTCCCCTGTAACCGTTTAATGGTATCAGCCAATCTCATAATCTTATCGACAGACGCATCACGGAAGGAAAGCATGGCATCTTCGTGACCGGCCTGTGCGCACATGGCGATAGTGTAGCAGGAGGTTCCTCCACGAATGATCTTGAGCGAGAGATTGGCTTGATGACAATGCACGCCGATAAACATGCAGCAGTCGATCTTGTTATGCCAGATGGTCAAATTCGGGTGATTCGGGTTGATCTCAACTTCAGGGTTGATTTTTGGGTATTTGGGTCGGTAATCGGGCATGGGAATCAGCATCGGCTTCTGGCCGGCCTGAACACATTCCTTCAAGGTGTTGAATAGATGCCGAATGGCCGTGGCTTTTTTCGCAGCCTTCTCATTCCAGGCCCAGAGTACGAGGGGGCCTGGGAAGATGGTCGGAACTTTGGCCATCAAGAATTGACGGGCCGCTTCCTCATAGGCTTTCTCCTCTGGAGCGATCACGCCGTTAATATGTGCTTCTCCCGGATTCGGCAATCGAATCCCCATACTTGCGGCGGCTGGTGGGAGAAAGTGTTCCGGTCCTGGCAGTACACGATAGTCACTCATCACGATATCCTATCATTCCGAAAAAATTGAGGTTGATGAAAACACAATCATACCAAGCACTTTAAGGTGTCTTCCTGTGGCTCCGCAACATTTCAAAAGGCCCACCTTGAGGAGCTTTCGGGTCAAGATTTTGCGGAGAGCTTAGGTCCTTTGCCCCCACCCTGCAGCTACAAGGATGATGAGGCGTGGGTAACAAAACCCTTCGCATTATAGGTATCACTCTTTTGGATTGTCAAATCAGTGCTCGACGGCCAAGGGGGAATCGCGGTGAGAAAACCGATTAGGGCAGTTGCTCGCAGGCCTCTGCCGAACCGAGCATGCACGCATGCTCGTAGTCGTCTTTTGCCAAGCGCCCCTGGAGTTGGCCCTGGTACAGCTTGGCTCTAGCCAGGAGCGCAGTTCTATCGGCTGGGTCGGCTCGCAAGATCGCGCTGAGATCGTCGATCGCCGGAATCGGTTGCTTCACGGCATTATAGATCTCGCTTCTGAGAAAATAGGCTTCTTTCTGGTAGGGAAGCCAACTGTCAGAGACGAAGGGAGGCAAACACTTTTTCAAGACCGTAAGGGCGGAGTCCCACTGTTTCAGGTCGACGAGCTTGCGGGCCTCAGCGGTATACAGGGTAATGAGGCGGTGGCGGGCCAGGTCGAAGAAAGGATTGAGTTCAAGGGCCTGTTCGAAGAAGTGGGCGGCCTGCTCGGAGCGTTGGAGCCATGTGTTGACATCACCTTGTCCAAGGAGCACCCAGGTATTGCGGGGATCCATGAGGAGGGCGCGGTCGAAATCCATTCGCGCGTTATCAACATATTCGGAGTATTCGCTGGGTCTGGATCGATTAGAGTACGCAGCGGATGCAAGCCTAAGGTAGGTCTGGCCGCGTATGATCAGTGGCTCGATGGATTGGGGGTCCATCACGGCAGCCTGTGAGGCCAAATCAAGTTTCTTGGGAAGATGCTGGGTTGCCATCGCTTTTTCGACTAACTTCTGAGCTTGTTCGCGAATATTATGCGTACGACTGACCGGCTCAATATGGAGCGTTCGCGCGCCAGGATGACCCGACCTCAGCTCGTCAAGTTGATTTTTCAGTTCCACATTCTCCTTTTGGAGACGGCGAAAGTGGTCGGCCAGTCGTTGCTCAGCCTGCCACCGATTGATCGTTGCTTGAAGATTGTCGAGATCAACCACAGCACGAATACGGACATAGAAGCTCGGTCGATCGTTCAGGAAGGAACGACGTGTTTCTAGAATTTCGGTCCTGGTGATCGCCGCTGCAATCGTGCGTATCTCCAGTGAACTTGTCTGGACGGTCGTGCCTGCCTTAGACCGTTCTATATCGTGGAAAATCGATTCGATATAGACGCCCGCCTCCTCAACGGCTTTCCGTTGTGCCCGTTGGAGCACTCGTTTTTCGGCGATGGCAAGTGTGTCACCATCTCCCATCACATAGCTCCCCTCAGCTACGATAATGGTTTCAGAGGCGCAAGCTGGATGACGCACTCCAATGAGTAAGATGGTGAAGGTGGCTAGGATGACTCGGAAAATAGGCCTCAGGTTCATGGCTAAACTATACCGCTCGGTAGTGGGTTGGACAATGATGTGGTGAGCAGGTGGTTGAGGGAGCTCTTCTAGACGAGGGGCTATTCGGAAGAGATCAAGGCTTGGGTAAAACCTGCATAAACGGATGGATTACAATGCGATCGAAGACGCCATGAACCGTATACGGGTCATGACGGGCAAAGTCTTCTGCTTCTTCCTGAGTTTCGAACTCGAGCACGAGCAAGCTTCCGGTCCGGTCGGTCAGAGGGCCAGCAAGGACGACTCGTCCTTGCCTGTCTAATGATTCAAGATGACTTAAATGAGCCGAACGATGAATCTTCCGCTTCGCTTCCCCTTCCGGGCCGTCATAGCCGATGATAACAAACCTCATATCCGTCTCACGCGAATCAGGTTACATGGTTCCATGTCCAGATATCTGGAATCGGCTAGGTAGGATCTTCTTCGATCGGGCAACGATCTTTATAGCCTGTGGTGACTTCGTGCCACCAACGGATTTCATGCTCACCCAATTTCCAGCATAGGTACACGATGCGTCCATTGCGGATATGCGGGAAATCACACAGTCCAAGGTCGATATCCTTCACGACTACTCCAAGCTCATGGATAGCATGGAGGTTGGTGCTGATGTCTTGAAGGCTCCTCACATAGCGTGCACCCACAGCTGTTCCACCGCCTAGTGGGGCATTAGCCGAAGCTTTGCCTGCTTCCTCTCGAGTTCGGATCAGTATGGCCTTGCATTCCTGAACGGTCGACAAATGTGACTGAAGCTGTGGAATGAGCTGGTTTGCTTCAAATAGAGAGAAGACTCGGTCCGGGCTGGTTTCGTTTTCGTCGCGTGCCATTGTGATACGTGCAATGTGTCTAACATATTTCAGCTTCGCTGAACAACACGAGTATATGGCCAGTTGTCACGTACCACGTGCATTGTGTTCAGGTGCAAATTCAAGTTGCTAGTGTAGATAGCAAGTTAAGTTGTCCGGTGTATGGAGCACATGATCTGTCCGGGTTT
>CAYTAS010000023.1:0-39948 GCA_964435885.1 uncultured Nitrospira sp.
AGCCGGCGGCGTGAGGCTGCAACTCATGGCGTCCACTATTGACAACCGAGGTCAGAGCATACTCCGCGCCGGAATTCTTCGGCTCGAACTGTGGTGACCAGAGGAGGCAGGTGGGCAGTGGTTGTTTCTTACTCACAAGGGAGGGCATGAGTATGAAGGGACATTTTACAAGGCGGTGGAAACACGTTGTCGTCGCTGGGGCCGTGATGGCGCTGGTCGCCGGCCTGGGATCCCCGCTGCCGAGTGCCGATGCTGGTGGCGTGATCAAGGCCGATGAGGACAAGTGGATTTCGATCGGGATGGGGATTCGAGGGAGTTTCAACGGGATCGAAAACGATGCCGTGGATACCACCTCGTACAGCAATCACTTCAAGATCGACAACGCGCGTATCTACATCGATGGCTCCATCCATAAGTACCTCAAATTCACCTTCAACACCGAATGTTTTAACTGTAACGTCGGGGGAGGGGCTAATTCCTTTGCCGGGAACTCCAACATCGGGCTGCTCGATGCGATCGCCAAGGTCGAGATCAACGAGCTGTTCAATATCTGGGCCGGTCGGACCCTGGTGCCGTCCGAGCGCGGCGAGTTGAACGGCCCCTATTATCATGCCACCTACGATGGGTTCCGGACGCCGTTCTTCCCGGCCGACTTCAGCGGGAACTTTCCCGGCGTGACCGGCGGGCCTGGGATTTTTGCCGGTGGTGCCTCGGGGGCGGCGAATCCTGGGGGCAATGCGGGGGCCTATGGCCGTGACAACGGCGTGGTCTTCTTTGGGAAGATTCATCCGTTCGGCACCCACCTCCAATACGTCGCGTCGGTGTTCACCGGTGCGCGCGGGGGACCGAATCGAGGCGACAGCTTGCTCTACGCCGGACGCTTGCAGTGGAACCTGTTGAACGATGAAATCAACCCCGGCTATTACACGAGCGGCACCTACTATGGGACGGCGGGCGACATCTTGGCGATAGCGGGAAACGTCACCCACCAGAAGGATGGCGCGGGGAACATCACCACCGGCAACGTGTCGGATTTCACCGGGCTTTCCGTCGACCTCTTATTTGAAAAGGTGCTGCCGAACGACATGGGGGTCTTTACCTTCAACGGGGAGTTCAAGCGCTTCTTTGCGAATTACGGTGTCGGGGCCTTTGAAGCGAACGCGGGTGCCTTCGGCAACTGCTTTTGCATTTTCAACGGCCACTCCTGGTCGGTGTACGGCTTGTACCTGATTCCGAAGGAGATCGGGATTGGGCGGTTTCAACCCTATGTGCGTTTTACGAGCATTGATCCACGCTATGCCAATCTCCGGCAGGAGTGGGAGACCGGGGTGAACTACATCATTGCCGGCCACAATGCCCGGGTCTCGGCCTACTATCGGTATGGGGATTTCAACGGCAGCGCCGGCGGCTTCTTTGCCATCGCCCCGGAACAGGCGGTCCAAAAGGTCGATTCGTTCCACGTCGCCGTGCAGCTGCAGTACTAAGCAGACAGAATTGTCGTCTGTTCGCCTCATTAACAGAGTCGATCCCCGGCAGGGGATCGGCCCTGTAGTGGCTTCTAGTGCAATCCACGACTCGCCTCAGTAATATCCGCACCGGTTTTCAGGGTATTCCTGATAGGCTGCCGTCAATGTTCCCAATATGCTGTAAATCGAAGCACTACCCGTGGCGATTAAGGAAGCGCCCAAGGAAGAACGGCCTAAATGAAGCTGCACGCTCTCCATGATTTTTGCCAAGCTATTCGGGTGACCGCTCAGAGACAATCTCTAGCTGTTGGTGAGTGGAGCGTGTGGCGATTGGTATCTTTGAGAAAGGGGGTGAAGCGGTATGCGTTTGAAGGGCTTCATACTCGAAGATGGCCAAGGACGGGAATTTGTGATGGTATGCGAGCGGCCTCATCCGCAGTTCAGAAAGGTATTCGCGATTCGAGGTTGGCAACGCAGGCGACTGGTTCCGGTACACCATACCGAACACGAACTTCGCCGCATCGTTGGAGGGGTCATGATTGAGCTCAACGACTTATTCGAAATCCTTCCGACGGGCCTTGAACAGGTGGACAAGGCGCTTTTGAACAAGAAGTCAAGTTCTACCGCGCCGACTTTGAATGTGCGGAAGGTGAATAAGTAACATACGAGGGAAGTACGCCGGCGAGGTGGCACGTGCGTTCATCCCTGACCGACCTGTTCCCTACCAGCGAGGCTTCGAGGAAATATACTCGCCTCTCAATATGTTACCTACGTGACCGTCCGGTCGATCCTGGCACTCACCATGCTGTGGGCGTCGGTGAGAAATGTCCTCGCCGTGTTTCGTTCAGTTGCAGTATGATACGGCTTTGCTGAGCGAGGGGGACTACGTGTTGCAACAACGCATCGAAGCCGTCACGAAGGCCAATCGAACATTCTACGAAGCATTTGAGAGCCTCGACATTGCCAGGATGGACCATGTCTGGATGCACCAAGACTATGTCACCTGCATTCATCCGGGCTGGGCGATTCGTTCCGGGTGGCCGGCCGTGCGAGACTCGTGGGTCCTCATCTTTAACAACACGTTCTCGATGAAATTCGAGTTGACCGATGTGATGGTGCAAGTGGCCGGCGATATGGCCTGGGTCATCTGTGTTGAAAATCTCACCACCCAACAGTCTGAGGAACCACAACAAGTCAAGGTCCTTGCCACCAACCTCTTCGAACTGATCGGTGACGAATGGTTGATGATTCATCACCATGGGTCGCCGGTGATGGGGTGAGGGAGAATGCGGAGCATTGAGTGATTTTCATGGCTCGCTGAGCGCGCACACAAGAAAAATCGCACGATCAGATTATGGGGAGCGCTCGCTCAACGCGCACAGGAGAATCCCATCCGACTTCCATCCGTATGGTTTGCTGTTCCGATCTCGTGTAACGGTTGTCAGAGTCTGGGGGCAGTGGCGGGGACTTCATCTATGCGGATGGTTTTCATCCATTCAGCGGCGATGGCATCACGTTCTGCCATGGTCATGCCCGCATAGGTGTGGAACATTTTGGGCCCACGGCGGCGGCGCCATGTGAGAAAGCTTAAGAAGTGATCCTTACAGACGGAGCGTGTTCCGGCTGGAGCGTAGGCTTTTGCGAGGCAATTCGAAACGCAGCAGCTAGTGTCTTGCACGATATCTCCTGCAACTGGGCGCAGTATGCCGGTCGGCTTTGTTGATTTGCAAGCCCGCTGCTCCAGCCGGTTACTTGATCTTTAACATCTCCATGGAGTAGGAGTGCTCAATGCATCGGTGGCTTCTGCTCATCAGGTCACTTACCTTTGTCGCCTTGAGTGTGGGTTGTGCAGCATTTTCTGATGAAGGCGTTCGAACGAGCAGTTCGGTTGAAGCACAATCCTACATGGATTCGGACCTCCTGCCGCAGGGTGTGGCTATCGGTGAGGTCAGTTCCGAGCGCGCCTTGCTCTGGCTCCGTACCGACGGGACGGCATCGGTTCAGATCGAATGGGCGCCGATCTTGCTCTGGGAACAGGCTTCGAAGCTTGCGACGGTAGTGGCCTCGGTGTCGAGAACAGGGCCGATCTTGACGACCTCGGAAACGGATTATACCGTGACCATTCCACTGGAAGGTCTGAGCCCTGCCACGCGCTATCGGTATCAGGTTCTGATCGGCTCGGCCGACCGGACCACTCAGCAGCGCGCTGCTGGACGTGCGGCCAAGGGAGAATTCACCACCTTGCCGGAGGAGAAGACGTCCGCTGCCGTGACGTTTGCCTGGAGTGGAGATCTTGGTGGCCAAGGGCGATGTCGACAAGGAGTGAGAGGGTATCCCATCTTCGATGTGATCCAGGGGCACAATCCCGACTTTTTCCTTTTTCTCGGCGATACGATCTATGCCGATCATCTGTGCCCTTCCCCGCCGAATGAGCCGGGTGCGGATTTCAAAGCCACGACGTTGCAGACCTATCGATTGCGTCATCGGTATCAACGTGGCGCTGAGGCGCTTCGCCGATTCTTGGAGACCACGCCGGTCTATGTAATCTGGGACGATCATGAAGTCCGGAATAATTTTGCCGGCCCGTATGACGAGCAAATGCCGGCCGCTCGACAGGCGTTGCGTGAGTACTGGCCCATCTTCTCCACGCAGGATGATCCGCATCGCCTGTATCGACGTGTGCGATCTGGCGCCGATCTCGAACTGTTTATTCTGGATACCCGGCAATATCGTAGCCGCAATGCGGATCCGGATGGTCCCGCGAAGACCATGCTTGGGTTAGCCCAATTGACATGGTTGCTCGACGGCCTTCGCACGTCTACAGCGATATGGAAGGTAGTCGTGACATCCGTCCCGCTCTCGATTCCAAAGGGCGGTGACGCCCACGGCCCAGGTAATGATGGTTGGGCCGGAGGGGCGGACGGCACGGGATTCGAGCGGGAGCGTCAGGTGATTGTCGATGCGATCCTCACCCATAAGATCAAGAACGTCGTCTTTCTTGCGGGTGACGTGCATTGGGCGCAAGCTAATGCCTACGATCCTGATCAAGACGGCGTCGCCGATTTTTACGAGTATATTGTCGGTCCTCTGTCGGCGCATCCTGGTCGGTTCGCGCCGACCCGCGACGAGTTGCATCCGACGCAGTTGTTCAACGAGTTGGGATATCACAACTTCGGTCTTGTTCGGGTTACCAAGGACGAGTTTGCGGTCACGGTAGTGGACGAAGCAGGGAAGAGGCGATTTTCTCACGTGGTGCCGGTTAGGCCGTAACCCACTCGCACCGTGCGAGCCCCTTGCAATTACCGTATGTGGCCGGGTACCGTACGGCTCCCAGCGTCCTTAATGAGATTCACGTCAACAGAGAGGGGAGAGTAGGTCATGTCAGGATTGATGTCCGCTGATGACGTTTTTGCCAAAGCGGAAGCGGCGGCCGTAGCAGCAACCGGGCCGGATGAAAAGGCGTTACAGATCGACTATGACGCGCTGAGAGAGAAATTCCGCAATGCGTTGGGCGATCGAAAAATAGCCTTCTGCCACGTCAACAAATTCTTGCCTGAAGGGTATGAAGACCAGGGTCGATTCAATCTCGTGCTGCTCACAGCCGGCAAGGTCGTGTTCGACATCGTGATCGGTGATTCCTATTTTCGGTACGACGTGGTGTCGGTCGAGCATCTCGATAAGGTGCAGCTGATCGATGCGATGTGGGATAACAAGGAAAAGCGTCGGGAGGAGCCGTTTTTGAGCCTCCGCCTCATGCACGGTGATGAAGCTCATCTTCTGTTGGCGTTGGATGACGAGGAGCGGGCGAGCCTGCTGAAATTTGCCTCGTCGGTGACGGCAGCGCGGAATCCGGAGCGGTAACTCCGTACCGGAAGCGAGCGTGAGGCTGGTGCTCCCTGAATCTGGATCTTTCGGTGAGGATAAGCGGTCCGATCACGGACCGTTGCATTTTGTGCTGTGCTGCAAACCATCGCGATTCTTCATTCTTCCCCTAATCTTCTACGGCGTACTAATCGAAACATATCACTTAGAAGGGTGATATAGCAGGCCCCTTATTCACCCCACAGAAGTTCCTTTCCGTGAAGGAAGTGGGAACGTTCACAATAGGGCAAAGTGGCTACCCGTCCCCCCAAAAGGAGGCTCTATCCCGGAGTGTAGGCCTATGATACACCGAAGCTGCCGCGGATTCATTTGGGACTGGATTAGTGAAGTTGAAGTAAGTTGAGGATTGGGCAGCATAGCTCGTTGTTTTTGGTGGCGGTTTAGAGGGATGAATCGCACATCCTGCCTAAAACGTCGTTGCGCGCACAGATTGTAGGTGAGGGAGGAGAGACCTATGTCAGACGTCTCGCAAGTACCGGCTTCTTTTGTATCAGATCTCATCTCCGAACAGGCATCACGTGATCAAATCGTCCTCCGAACGAATCCCGACGTGCAAAGCACGAACATGGATGGGGAGACGGTGTTATTGGATCTGAGCACCGGCCGGTACTACACGCTCAACCGAGTGGGCAGCGTCATTTGGGAGCATTGCACTGGCCACTACACAATCAGCGACATCCAGGCGGTCTTGTGTGACCGGTTTGATGTCGCTTCCGAGCGGGCCCTCGACGATCTCGTCACCCTGGTCGATCAGCTGACCCAGGAGGGGCTACTTCAACAAGAAAGGAGGTGAAGCAGCATGAAAAAAGAGTCATATGTGCAGCCAGCGGTCGCGAAGCATGAGTTGCTGCGCGACATCACCGCGCGCAAGTCTGGTTATGGCGGACCCCGAGGCAATAACGGCTGGGGTAACGGCGGTGGAGATGGCATACCGGGAAAGTCCTTTAAAACCGGGAAATTCTCGGACATCGCCCGGTAACCACGTAGGGGGTTGGCTGATTCGTGAGAATCAGCCAGCCTTCTTCTTGCTCGTGTCGAGGAGTTGCAGGATAACCAGCGACTTGAGGTACACCGTGACGATACCTGTTGCAGATCCGCCTAAGACCGAATACCTCTTTTCCATACATGGCACACCAGTTCGGTATACCACATCGTCTTCCCTGCTGGCGGCGCCAGTAGAGGAATTGCTGCAGCATTTTCGGTGCGACTCACTAGATGAGTCTGTTCCACTCACCCTGTCTTTCCAGGCCGTCCAGGGCCGAGCGGAGATTCCCCCGATCCTGTCCCCGGCGGCACGGCACCTGTGTTCCGGGTCAGGCATTCCGCCAGGGGGACGACCGGAGGACGCATTGCCCTATACCGTGAGTCAGGACCGTGGACGGCTGATCGTCGACTTTCATGACGCGGGCTTGTTTGTGATTGATGGCGCGCACGGCAGCGCGGAGGGGTACCTGATCCAGCCCCAGCGCATGCCCGACAGCTTAATCGAATATCTGTTCCATCTTGTCTTGATCGAACTCTTACGGAGGCAAGGGCTCTATACGATCCATGCCACGGCGTTGGAGAAGAATGGCCGCGGGATCCTCATACCGGGGAATAGCGGGCGCGGGAAGACGACGTCGTTTATCTCACTGCTCCGGTCAGGCTATCGATATCTGTCGGATGATCATCCGTTGTTCCGCGATGCCGGGGACCATGTCGAGCTGCTTCCCTTTCCGATCAAGATCAACGTCACGGAAAACACGATCGGATTTTTCCCTGAGCTCCGCGATGCGCCCGATCATGTCCTTCATCCAAGGTTCCCCAAACGGGCGTTTTATGCGGAAGAACTCTACGCCACCTCGATCGGATCCGCCTGCAGGCCGGGGCTGGTGCTGTTTCCACAAGTTGTCGACGCCCTACGGAGCCATGTGGAGCCTCTCCCCAAGAGCCGCGCTATGGAGCTCCTCCTTCCTCAGGCCCTGTTGGTCTACGATACCGAGGTCGCCCGGCGAGAATTTCAGGTGTTGGCAAGACTCGTTCAGCAGGTGGATTGCTACCGCCTGCACTTTGGCCGTGATATCCTTGACCTACCGAAACTGATCACGCCGCTCCTGGAGAAGATGCACGAATGACGGCACCCCCTCTGGTACGACAGTTTCCTCTGGCCCCGGAAGCCGAACTGCTCGTGTGGTGCGCCCGCACCATCGTATCCGATGATCTTAAAGCGCGTATTCGTGAGAGAGCGCACGCATCGCTTGACTGGTCGCTGGTCCTTGAATTGGCGGAATATCATGGCGTGGTCCCGCTGTTGTACAGGAATTTGTCTGCTCTATCGCCCGACCTCGTGCCTGCCGAATTGTTGGCTCGGTTACGCCAGAAAGCGCAGGTCGGGGCATTGCTCAACCGGACGCTGGCCAAGGAGCTCGTGGCCTTGTGCGAGGCATTTCAGACGCATGGAGTCCCGGTCATTCCGATCAAAGGGGCCACCCTTGCCGTAGTGGCCTATGGCGACCTGGCGCTCCGTGACTTCACCGACCTCGATCTGCTAGTTCCTCAATCTGCTCTTGCTGAGTCGCAGGCTGTCTTATCGACGCTGGGCTATGAGCGAAGAAGTGTGGTGGCCGAGGAGCGAGAGCCGCATCATGATGACGGTCCGTACCAGGTGTTTGTGAAGAGACGGACGCTCTGTCGCGTCGATCTTCAGTGGGTGATGGCGCATCAACACTTTGCCTTTCGCCTCGATCGACCTGAGTTTTGGGCGCGGCGGGTCGCAGTCGGGTTCGAGAACCAGACGGTTCCGGGACTGGCTCCGGAAGATCTGCTGATTGTCCTGTGTGTCCATGGATCAAAACACGCATGGGAACACCTGAAATGGGTCTGTGACGTCGCGGAGCTTATCCGCTCACATCCAGAATTGAACTGGAATCAGATCTTTGCGCAAGCCTCGGCTTGGCGCTGCCGGCGGATGCTTTCTCTGGGCTTGGCGGTCGCGTATCTTCTGCTGGAGGTGCCGCTGCCGGCGGCCGTGCGTGAACGGCTCGAAGCCGACGGAGAGGTCATGGCATTTGCCGGCCGGATGCCGGCCGGCGTGTTGTCAGACGCTCAAGAGGGGATCACCGAGGAGCAGGCGGGTGCGCTCTATTTTTGCGTGAACGATTCATGGTTGGAGCGTTGGCGGCTGGGTGTGTTGCTGTGTCGATCGCATAGTCCGATGGCGATGACGCCTCCATCGTGGTGTCGCGGGCGGCTCCCTCTTTCGTACCTTGCTCGCATCATTGTCCCCCTCCATCGAGAGATGAAGCGTCTCCTGTCGCCAAGAATTCGTGGAGCGATGAATCGGTGGTTTGCGGTCATCGGCTAAGGGCGCTCTCGGGTCGCTGACGGAACGTCCGTAAACAAGTTCTCTTGGAGATGGCGATGCATAGAATGCCGTGGTGTGACGGCTGGTGGTGCACAGACGAAATCGGATCGAGGCGTACTTCATGGGACCGATAGGGGTCTCGCTGATGCGCAAGTACTGGACCATCCTCCGGGTTGGCCTGGTGGTGTTGCGGATTCGTCTTGCGTTGCGATTCCAGACGTTACCGAAGATGCTCGAGCACATCGGTCCACTGTCGATCCATACTGAACCGGACGAGGCGGGGATGAAGATCCTGACGTCTTATGTCGATCGGTGGCTCCGGCTGTTTCCGTACAATAAGAAAGGCAATTGCTTCCCTCGGGCATTGGCGCTCTATCGATTTGCTCGGGAACGGGGCTACCCGGTGCGGTTTCACTGTGGAGTCAGAAGGGAGGCGGCCGGTCTCGATGGCCATGCCTGGCTCACCCTCGATTCGGAGACGTTTCATGAGCCGGGGACGCACTGGCGATATTTTACGGTGACCTTTTCCTATCCACCCGATCTCACAAAACTCGTGAGTCAGGACTCTGCGATCCAACCGCACAGTTTCCGAATGATGGAGCCTTGACAAGGGGTGCACGGTGTTTCAATTGCTCATGAATAGCATGACGAAGCGGATCGGGCCGTTTCTTCTCACGGTGCGACGGGCCCTTTCGTTCGTGTGGCAGAGCAGCCCCAGTCTGACTCTCGGCAACGTCGTGGTGCGCGTTCTCCAGGGGCTCCTGCCGCTGCTCGTGCTCTATCTCACGAAGCTGTTGATCGATGCCGTGACCGAAGGACTGAAGGGACCCACGGATGACTCCTCGCTGACCAGAATCATCACCATTCTTGCCGGCCTGGCGGGAGTTGCAGCGGTCAGTGCTTTCCTGACCGTGGCAGCCGGTTTGATTTCCAAAATACAGGCCCAAGTCGTCACGGATCACATGTATGCAGTCCTGCAGACCAAGTCGGTGGAGGTCGATCTCGAATATTACGAGAATGCGCAATACCAAGACACGTTGCATCATGCCCAACAAGAGGCGCCCTACCGACCGACGGAGATTCTAAATGATGTGCTTCAATTGGGACAGAACACCATTTCACTGCTCTCGATGGGGGCAATCCTGTGGTGGCTGCATTGGGGGATCATTCCTATTTTGATCGTGACCGCGATTCCCTATTTCGTGGTCCGCCTTCAGCGATCCAACATGTTCTATGCGTGGGAACGAGGGCGAATCCCGCTTGAGCGGAAAGCTTGGTATGTCAACGCGTTATTGACGCAGGCGACTGCGGCCAAAGAAGTTCGACTGTTTGATCTCGGTCCTCGATTGCGGGAATGGTTCCAAGACGCCCGATCGGTGCTGCGCCAGGAGCGGATCAGCCTGGAGCGTCGCTGGGCGTTCATGACGCTTGTCGCGCAGCTCATCGGCGTGGTCGGCGTATTCGGCATCTGCGGGTTTGTGGCGGTCCGAACATTCCATGGGTTGTTTACGGTAGGCGATTTGGTCATCTGTTTCCAGGCGGTGCAGCGGGCCTCAGGGTTTTTGGAGGGGTTTGGACAGAGTGTCTCAAATCTCTACGAAAGCAAACTGTTCTTGACGACATTGGATGAGTTCTTGGGGATCAAGTCCCGTCTATCGACCTCAGCACATTCGAAATCGTTTCCTCGTCCGATCACGCAAGGGGTGGTGTTCGACCATGTGTCGTTCCAGTACCCCCATGAAGAACGTATCGCGATCCGAGATTTCACCTTTGCGATCAAACCCGGGGAGCATGTCGCCTTCGTCGGGGCCAATGGCGCGGGGAAAACGACATTGGTGAAGCTGTTGTGCCGTCTGTACGATCCCTCGGAGGGGCGCATCATGATCGATGGGACGGATCTTCGGGACTACCCTCTCGCCGATGTGCGGGCTTCGGTCAGCGGCATCTACCAAGACTTTGTGAAGTTTCAACTCTCTGCGCAAGAGAATATCGCGCTGGGGGAGCGATGTCCCAATATTGATGATGCGGCCGTCGCTCGGGCGGCCAAGCAAGCCGGGGTTCATGAGGTCATTGAGCGGTTACCGCAGGGATATGACACGTTGCTCGGAAAGTTGTTTGATGGCGGACATGAGCTGAGTATCGGTGAATGGCAAAAAGTGGCGCTCGCAAGGGCCCTCCTTCGGGATTCCCCCATTCTCATTCTTGACGAGCCGACCAGCGCGATGGATGCCAAGGCAGAGGCGGAGCTCTTTGAGCGGTTTCATGAACTTGCGCGAGGGCGAATGGCCATCTTAATCAGCCATCGGTTGTCGACCGTCAAAATGGTGGATCAGATTTTTGTCGTGGATCAAGGGCAAATTGTGGAACAAGGCACTCACGACAGTCTGATGCGACACCAGGGGCTCTATGCCAGCTTGTTTCTCACTCAGGCCCAGCACTATCAATAGCGGTGGTACGCTACCGCGGATCTCCGAGCCCTAGCCGTATCGGCTATTGTGTATCGCCGGACTTCTTCTTTCCGGTGGCGAGCAGATTCGGTGGTGGTCCGATCGGCTCAAAATTCTTGAGCAACGGCACATCGTCTTTTCTTACCCACATGATGTCATGATTGTACGAATCGCGGGGACCCGAACCACCCGTAAACGTCAGGCCGTCCGGCGTAAAGGTCCAGCACATGTCTTCGCCGGCGGTGTTGATGGTATCGCCCAGGTTCAGCGGCTCTTGCCATTTGCCTTTCGGGTTCTGGTAGGAAATCCACATGTCATGTCCGCCTCGCGAGCCCATGTCCGGACGCGTGCTGGTGAGAATGAGGCTCTTTCCATCTTTTGACAAGCCGGTCCAGTGCATATGGTCGCGGTAGGGGGAATTAATGCGTGGCCCCAAGCTTTCCGGTTTCTGCCAGACCCCATCCCTCTTCTCGACTTTCCAGATGTCACTGTCCTGGGTAACACCCGGCTGCTGATAGTTGAAGTAGATCAGGCTGTCGGACGCAATGATGGGGCAGTGTTCTTCCCCGGTCGGCGTATTGATGTGAGGAAGTTCCGGGACATCATTCCAATTCCTGGCTGGTTGCCAGACGCCGTTGATTTTCTGAGTCACGTAGAGATCGCCGGTCGAGAGATTGCCCGGCTCATATCTCGTGAAATAAATGACGTTGCCGTCATCCGAGAGACTCGGCTCCAGTTCCCATGCCGACGTATTAATGCTCGGCCCCACGGTCGGATCAATCCCCGGTCCCAGATGAATGGGTTCTTGCCACGCGCCGTTCACATTGTGCGCCATCCAGATATCGAAGTTGTACGGAACACCCGGCGAGGGGATGCTGCCTGTGCGCCCTGAGGCGAAGATGGCGGTTTTTCCGTCAGCACTGTAGGTGATTTCGATCTCTGCTTCCGATGAGTTGATCGGTGTGCCCATGCTCTTGGAGAGCGAAGAAGTTGTGCTTGTATGTCCGCTATACGGCATCTCCATACCTGACATTGCAAACGTCAATGTCGGAGCAAAAAGAAGGCAGAGTGCCACCGAGTAGTGTGTTGTACGAATGACGTTCCCGTACATTGGAGCCTCCATGTCTTGGTTTACCGTTCTTCGGACGTACCTACACCAGGAACTCAAGTATACCGATTTGTCTCATAGGCCGTCATCCGCTCGCCATGCTGTTCCTAGGGTTGACGGTCAGCCGGTGAGCGGTGAACGCCTGTGTCTGTTTCTCATTGGGCCATATCTATTCGGAAATCTTCAGCACGACGTCAGTCGCGCTCTGGGCGAAGGCTGGTGAGGAGAACAACTTGGTCACTGGCTTGAGATCGTGACGCGTCTCTGAGCAATGAGAGAGGGAAAGATGGATGAAGTGGTGGTCGCGGTTAGCCTATGTCTTCGTCTAAAATTGTCCGGAACTTCTTGCGGAGGTTGGTGAACGATTTTGCAAGAGAACTCTGGGTGGAAGTCCCGGTGGCTGGGTGCCCAAACCTTTCAGCGGCACAAAACCGACTCACGTCGATCCAGGCTTCGCATCCGATCGAGATCGGTTCCGTCTCGAAAGGGAAAGAGAGTTTTTGCTTGATGTGGCTGGAGAACGGGAAACTCATCTTCTAATGCCTCCAGTTGCTACTGATTTACCATACAGCGACGCCCCCTTCTCGCCTATTCCCCGATAGTAGGACCACAGCGTTTTTCGGCACCCCTCGGAAGCCAACCGTTGTACTGATAGGTCTGATCCGTTCCTTTCACTATGAGAGTGCTCTTGGCATAATGCCAGCAAGGGAGATGCCACACGAAGGCTAGATCGGAATCGCTGAAGGCTCTGGGATGATCGCATTGATTGTGAAGGGAAATACTCCTATCCACAGAAAAACACGAAGCCTACTCTCTGTATCCTGAAGGATGCAGGGATGTATCTGAATGTGCGTGATGGTACGGCAATGGGAAACCGATCAGCTTGTGTATCGGGTTCGAGGTGAGAGGAGCGCTAGTACTCTCCTGCATTTGCCGCTCTGACTCGTTCGGCTGGGATGCTGAGAGCGGCGAACAGGTAGTCCTTGAACTGGTCGCTGTAGGGCTGGACGGCGATGGCGCGTTGCATACAGAGCAGCCAGGCATCGCGTTCTTCGTATCCTATCGGGAATCGCATATGAGCACCTGGAATGCTGATGGGACCGTAGTGTTGCTGAAAGAGTCTCGGACCTCCCAGCCAACCGCTTAGAAAATAGGTCAGCTTCCTGCGCGATTCAGTGAGATTAGGTGGATGCATTTTTCTGATTGTTTCGGCCTCAGGTAAGGTATCCATATTGGCATAAAATTCATCCACCAGCTTGGTGATACCCTCAAGCTCTCCGGCAGCCTGGTACGGAGTGCCCTGACCGCTATTGTCTTGCTCTTCGATGGACATACGCTTTGAGAGGGGGAGGTCAAGACCTGGTGTAAAAGGGTAGGGGTTGAATGATCGCCGGATATCTGCTGTCCTCGAATGACACCGTCAGTTCCATGCCGGGCGTGCTGAAGTCGCGCAAGGGGAATCCGAACGCCACGACCTGGTTGATCTGGGGAGAATGTACGGCGCTGCTGATCCAGCCTACCTCACGATCGCCGCTATAAAGCTTGGCGCCATGAGGCGGAACCACGGCGTCCTTGAGTACCAGCCCAACCAGCTTGCGACGTACATGGCCGTAGGTATCCATGCGTGCGACGACCTCTTGCCCTGGATAACAGCCCTTGTCCAAGCTGAACGCTTTGCCTTCGAGGTTCGCTTCGGGTGGGACAATTTCCTCGTTCAAATCAGGTCCGGCCTTTGGGAAACCGGCTTCCAAGCGTAGGGCCTCTCGTGCGTGGCTGCCGATGGCCTTGATGCCAAACTTGGCGCCGGCTTGCATGGCGGTCTTCCATGCAGTTGCAAGGCCGTCTGCCGGAGCGAGAACCTCGATATCTACCTCCCCTGTTTCCTCAGTGCGTATCACCAGGGCATGATGCCCGCCGATCTGTGCTGTCACGAAATTGATGGGCTGAAAACCCGTGACATCCACTCCGAACGCGGATTGCACAACATGAGCGGCCTTTGGTCCACTGATTAAGAGGAGCCCCCAACTCTCCGCGCAGTTTTCCATCTTCGCTTTGGTTCCGTAGAGCAGAAACTTACGGAGAGCCTGAAACGTCGTTTCTCCGATTTCACCGACATCTTCCAGCATGACCGATTCGGTTTGCATGTAGAGGCGGAAGTACGTGAGCATCTTCCCTTTGTGGGTCAACAAGCTGGAATAGCGACCTTGCCCCGGTTGGAGAGGGAGGATGTCGTTGCTGATGACGCTTTGCAGCCACTTCACGCGATCCTCACCCATTACCTTGAGATTGCCGCGATGGGAAAGATCGGCAATCCCTACGGCCTGGCGGACGGCACGATGTTCAGCCGCGGCATCGCCATAGTGGGCCGGTATTTCCCAGCCGGTGATTTCCTCAAACGTCGCTCCGAGTCGGACATGTTGCGTGTGAAGGCTGGATCGTTTCATCGATTTCTCTGTCGGTCCTGCGTTGGGCGGCGATGACTGAGACCTGGCAGCGATGACTTCTTCTACGAGGTCTCTTGTTCGCGCAGAAAATTCATTGCGGGAGACGACCTTGGTGACTCCAAGTGCCTTGGCGCGGTTCCACGTCTCGACGTCTTCATGATTGGCAAAGGCCAGTGTCGGAATGCTCTTCAACCGTTGATCGGCTTTCAACTGTTCCAATGCTTGGAAGGCATCAAGCGTGAGGTCATTCATATTGAAGACAATGGCGCTGGGGCTTGTTGAAGAGGCTTTACCGGCAATGTCCTCTTGAGTACGCGCTTTTTCGAGCTTGTACTCCGGTTGGCGCAGCGCGTCTCGCACTTTGGTATAGAAGAACAGATCAGTGATGGCCACGAGGATGGTCTTGTGCATGAGCGTATGACCTTAGTTCAGCGAGCTCACCAGCCGCCCGATGGCTTTCCTGGCGAGCGCATATTTCGGATCTAGAGTCAGGGCTTTCTTGTATGACTCGATGGCTTCGGTCCAATTGCCCATGCGCTCATAGACACGGCCGAGATTAAAGTGCGGATATGCCGGGCTTTCGTACCGTTTCGCCTGCATCGCCTTTTGAAACCACGTAATGGCTTCCTCGAATTCACCTTTTTCTATCAGATACGCCCCGATATCGTTGTAGGGGTTGCCGAAATCAGGGTCTTGCGCGATGGCTTTGTGACATTCTTCAATGGCGTCATCAAGCCGACCCATGAAGCTATAGGTCCAGCCCAAAAACGTGTAGGCCTCGGCGGTCGGATGGGTTGCGATGGAATGCTTGTAGAGATTGACGGCCTCTTCAAGTTCCCCTTTCATCTGTCGCTCAAAGGCTTGTTGGAAGAGATTCCATGCCTCGCGCTTGTCTTCTTCACGACCTTCGCCTTGGAGTAGGAAGTCTTGAACGTCCATAATGATTAGCTGAAAGCTGAAGACTATTCGTTTTTCAACTTCTTCTTAATCAACTCAGCTCCATACCGTCCGGAGAGCAACATGGAGCCGAAAGCAGGACCCATCCGGGGTGTGCCGTATACGGCGGCCACGGCTAATCCGATCACGAAGCAATTTGGATACACCTCTCCGGTTCGTTCCATAATCTCTTCTTCAGATCGTGCCACCCACATGGCGCCGTTTCCAGGTACCTTCTTATACAGATTCCGCTTGTGAAGCAGTTCGACTACGACGGCATCATGACCGGTGGCATCCACCACGATTTTACTCTCAAGGGCGATCGGATCGACGTGGATCAGATCATGGCCCGCCATCTCAGCCGTGGTGTTGTTGACGACAACTCCTTCCAATAATCCGTCGCTGCGGAGGATCAAGTCCAACACGCGCGTCAGGTTCATGATTTTGGCGCCGGCATCGTAAGCGGCTGCGATGAGGGCACCCGTAGCATGCGGGGGATCGACCATGTACATCCCTTCGCACTCTCTGATTTTCTTGCAGGGAACCCCGATCTCATCGAGAATTTCATTCGCCGGCTCGCAGATCGTGGCTTTGTTCATGAGATATCCACCGGACCAGAACCCACCCCCGAGCGCCAAGCTCTGCTCGATGAGCAGCGTTCGAAACCCCATGGCAGCCAGATCACGCGCGCAAATAAGCCCCGACGGCCCCGCACCGACGATGATGACATCGCTCTCGATCAGCTGATCGAACTCTTTATAGTATTCCCGGGCGATCTGCCGGGTGATATCCCGTTCTCGTAATGGAGCAGGCCTTGGTTTGTTCATGATCGTCGCCTTTCGCAACTCTCTATGCTCAACGGACTCAGCGGTAAATTTCAGAGCCGGTTTTCTTGAACTCTTCGGCTTTCTCCTTCATGCCGATTCTGATGGCCTGTTGTTCATCGACTTTCAACTGCGCGGCGTAATCTCGGACGTCTTGCGTGATTTTCATGGAACAAAAATGTGGTCCGCACATCGAGCAGAAATGCGAGACCTTGGCGGCGTTGTCCGGGAGCGTTTCATCGTGGAACTGCTGCGCGGTTTCCGGATCCAGGGACAGATTGAACTGGTCTTCCCAGCGGAACTCGAACCGGGCCTTCGACAGCGCGTTATCCCGCACTTGGGCACCGGGATGACCCTTAGCCAGGTCGGCTGCGTGGGCGGCAATTTTATAGGTGATGACGCCGGTCTTGACGTCTTCGCGGGTGGGCAATCCCAAATGCTCTTTGGGCGTGACGTAACACAGCATTGCACAACCGTACCACCCGATCATCGCGGCGCCGATTCCTGACGTGATGTGGTCGTACCCGGGAGCAATGTCGGTCGTCAGCGGGCCGAGGGTATAGAACGGAGCTTCGTGACAGGTCTTGAGCTGCTTCTCCATGTTGGCCTGAATCATATGCATGGGGACGTGCCCAGGACCTTCGATCATGACCTGCACATCGTGCTTCCATGCCATCTGGGTCAGTTCGCCCAATGTTTCAAGCTCGGCAAACTGTGCGTCGTCGTTCGCATCGGCAATGGATCCAGGGCGGAGCCCGTCGCCGAGACTAAAGGCGACGTCGTAGGCCTTCATGATTTCACAAATCTCCTCAAAGTGTGCGTAGGCGAAATTTTCCTGATGGTGGGCCAGGCACCATTTGGCATGGATCGAGCCGCCGCGCGACACGATGCCGGTCATACGCGTGGCGGTCATCGGCACATAGGCCAGGCGGACGCCGGCGTGAATCGTGAAGTAATCGACGCCCTGTTCGGCTTGTTCAATCAGCGTGTCACGGAAAATCTCCCACGTCAGGTCTTCGGCCTTGCCGTTCACTTTTTCGAGCGCTTGATAGATCGGCACCGTACCGATCGGCACCGGTGAGTTGCGGATGATCCATTCGCGCGTCTCATGAATGTTTTTTCCGGTCGATAGGTCCATCACGGTATCGGCGCCCCAGCGTGTCGACCAGATCATTTTCTCGACTTCTTCCTCGATCGACGAAGCCACCGCGGAATTGCCGATGTTGGAGTTGATCTTCACCAGGAAGTTTCGCCCGATGATCATCGGCTCGCTTTCGGGGTGGTTGATGTTCGAGGGGATGATCGCACGACCGCGCGCCACCTCGTCTCGTACGAATTCCGGCGTGATGACAGAAGGGATGTTGGCTCCCCAGGCGAACCCAGGGTGTTGCTTTACCCCACCGCCGTGACCATTTCGTTCATGCACGGCGGCGGCCAGTTCGCGTGATTGGTTCTCACGGATGGCGATAAATTCCATTTCCGGTGTGATGATGCCTTTTCGTGCATAATGCAGTTGGGTCACGTTTCTGCCGGATTGTGCGCGCAGGGGCTTGCGAAGGTGCTGGAACCGAAGATCGGCCAGCCGAGGGTCGGCCGCGCGCATTCGGCCGTAGGCCGAACTGACTCCCGGAAGTTCTTCGATATCCTGTCGGTCGACGACCCAGGCGCGTCGTAAGGGTGGAAGGCCCTTGCGAACATCGATCGTGACAGAGGGGTCGGTATAGGGACCGGACGTATCGTAGACGATGACGGGGTTGTTAGGAGATCCTGAGCCAGTCGTTCCCTTGGTTTGGATCAGGCTGATCTCTCGCATTGGAACTCGGACACCAGAATGCGCGCCATCCACATAAATTTTACGGGATGCCGGAAAGGGTGTTGTGGTCAGTGGAACCGACGAGGTGACCGCGCCGTTTCCATGGCTGGATCCGTTTGTATGTGTCTGGATGCTCATAGTGAGATCCTTTCGTAGTTGTCGTCGGTGGCAGGCTGGTCCTGACTACGGCGTTCCCAAAATAAAAAAGCCGTCTCCCCTTAGTGCCGGGAAGGCGGCTGACTCTTCACAGGGTCCGCTGTCGTCCGGCTTCCCTACGCTGGTATTACCCAGGTCAGGTTGTGAGGGTCGTCCGAACATTCGGACTCTCAGCTCAAGGCTCCCCTAGCGATGATTGATGATCCTAGTACTTGGGGATCATGAAGTCAATCGGCTATTAGACCCAGTGCGCCTCCTGCTCCTCTCGGCCTCGAACTAGGACTTTTCCTCATTGGGCGATTCATTGATTGTGAGGGGAGGCTATCGTAGAATAACGCTCTTTTTCCCTTGAGGAGGGATCTGTGTCGGCCACTGTGACAGTATCGAAACCGATCGACGAGTACCAAGCACTGTCGGCGGAAGAGTTGCGCCGTCGGATTGTTGCGGCCAAGCAGGTATTGGGTGAGCGAGTCATGATTCTGGGCCATAATTACCAGCGAGACGAAGTCATCCAGCATGCCGATTTTCGTGGCGACTCGCTCCTGTTGGCCAAACTGGCTGCCGAGCGGTCTGAACGGCCCTACATTGTCTTTTGCGGCGTACACTTCATGGCCGAGACGGCGGATATCCTCAGTCGATCCAAGCAAACGGTCATTCTGCCCGACATGGCGGCCGGCTGTTCCATGGCCGATATGGCCGCGATTGAGCAAGTCGACCAATGTTGGGAAGCTCTCGGACGTGTGATCCCGGTCGAAGAAACGGTGATCCCGGCGGTCTACGTGAATTCGGCGGCCGTCCTCAAAGCATTTTGTGGCGAACATGGAGGGATTACGTGTACGTCCTCCAACGCCAGAGCGGTGATCGAATGGTGTTGGGCCAGGCGTGAAAAGATTCTCTTTTTCCCTGATGAGCATTTGGGCCGCAACACGGCCAACAAGATGGGGATCCCTCGTGAACAGATGATCGTCTGGGACCCCTATCAACCCAACGGCGGAAATACGAAAGAGGCCATCGCGCGAGCCAAACTGATCCTATGGAAAGGCCATTGCAGCGTCCATCAGATGTTCCAACCGGTTCACGTCGATCATTTCCGAAAACAGTATCCGGATGGAACAGTCATTGTCCATCCCGAATGCCATGAAGATGTCGTGAACAAGGCCGATCTTATCGGATCGACGGAGTTCATTATTCGCACGGTGACTGCTGCGCCGGCCGGCACGATCTGGGCGGTTGGGACGGAACTGAATCTCGTGAATCGGTTGAAACACGAGCTCACCGATAAGAAAGTGTTCTTCTTGTCATCCACGGTCTGTCAATGTGCCACCATGTTCCGGATCGATGCCGCGCATCTGTGCTGGGCCATGGAGAATTTGGTGGAAGGCCGGGTCGTCAACCCTATCGTGGTTCCGGAGGACGATAAGCAGTGGGCCAAGGTCGCGCTCGACCGCATGATGTCCGTTAGTTAGGGCTGGTGCCTACCCCCCTCCTTCCGGTATATTCCCTCGATACGCTACGTAAGCGCCATCACACCTTTGATTCATCCCCTGTTGATGTACTGCGTGTAGAGAGCCGACAGCGTTAGACCGGAAAACTATGGATTACAAATCTACTCTCAATCTTCCGAAAACTGATTTCCCGATGAAGGCGAATTTGCCGCAGCGGGAACCGGACATGCTCGCGTGGTGGGAACAGCAGAAACTCTACGACCAGATTCAGGCGATGGGCAAAGGACGGCCTCGGTATGTGCTACACGACGGCCCTCCCTACGCCAACGGAAGAATCCATATCGGACATGCCCTGAACAAGGTGCTCAAGGACATCATCGTTAAATCGAAGACGATGGCGGGCTTTCATGCACCCTACGTACCGGGGTGGGATTGCCATGGATTGCCGATCGAGCATCAAGTCATGAAGGAATTGGGCGACAAGAAAAGAGATTTAGATGTGTCGGCCATTCGTACGCTCTGTCGTGAGTATGCCGAGCGATTTGTGAAGACCCAGCGGGAGGAATTTAGGCGCCTCGGGGTGTTGGGAGAATGGGACCATCCCTACCTGACGATGACCCCTGCCTATGAAGCCACGATCATTCGTGAGTTCGGAAAATTCGTCGAGCGCGGTGGAGTCTATAAAGGTCTAAAGCCGGTCCTCTGGTGTACCCATGATCAAACGGCCCTGGCGGAAGCAGAAGTCGAGTATGACCATCACACGTCTCCATCGATCTATGTGAAATTTCCGGTCGTCACCTCGCCGGCGGTTCTCGCGAAAACCTTTCCCAGTATCGGCTTCCCGGACGGAGTGAAGCGCGTGTCCGTCGTCATCTGGACGACGACACCCTGGACCCTGCCTGCCAATCAAGCGGTCTGTCTCCATCGCGATTTCGACTACGTCTTCGTTCACGTCGGCGATGAGCTGCTGATTGTGGCGGAAAGGCTTGTGGACAACGTTGCCAAGGCCTGCGCGCTTGAAAACTACCATGTGATTGGTGTGAAGAAAGGTGGTGAAGGGTTCGAAGGCTTGGAAACGCAACGGCCATTGTCCACCGGTTTGTCGCCGATCTTGCTCGGGGACTTTGTGACGCTTGATCAAGGCACCGGCTGTGTGCACATCGCGCCAGGCCACGGGATGGAAGACTACATTCTCGTGCTCGATCACAATGCCAAGGCTTCACCGGGTGAGCGGCTTGAAATCCTGGCGCCTGTCGACAACGGTGGGCGGTTTACGGCGGTCGTGAAGGACTTCGCCGGCCAACAGGTCTTGAAGGCGAATCCCAAGATCATCGAGTTTCTTCAGGCAAACGGACGTCTGCTGGGCCATGGCTCGTTGAACCATTCGTACCCCCACTGTTGGCGGTGTAAGAATCCCGTGATTTTTCGGGCGACCGAGCAGTGGTTCGTCTCGATGGAGACGAATGAGTTGCGAAAAGAGGCTCTGGCAGAAATTGAGCGGGTTCGATGGATTCCGAGCTATGGTCGTGATCGGATCTTCGGCATGATTGAGAACCGGCCGGATTGGTGCCTTTCACGCCAGCGGGTGTGGGGGGTGCCGATTCCCGGGTTCACGTGCGAAGCTTGTCATCATGTGTTGGCCGATCCTATCGTCATTGAACATGTCGCCGTCTTGATGGAGTCAAAAGGCGCGGATATTTGGTTCGAACGATCCGCCGCTGACCTCTTGCCTGCCGGAACAACCTGTCCTAAATGCGACGGGACGCGTTTCGAGAAGGAACGAGACATCCTCGATGTGTGGTTTGAATCGGGTGTGAGCTACGCGGCCGTTCTCAAATCGAGACAATGGTGGCCGGCGGATTTATATCTTGAAGGCTCCGACCAACATCGCGGCTGGTTCCATAGCGCGTTACTGGCCGGCGTGACGACGGACCGGCGCGCGCCCTATCGCGCGGTGTTAACCCACGGGTTTGTCGTGGACGGGCAGGGAAAGAAGATGTCCAAGTCGGCCGGCAATGTGGTGGCCCCGCAAGATGTCATCAAACAGTCGGGTGCGGAAATTCTCCGATTGTGGGTAGCGGCTCAGGATTATCGTGAAGATCTGCGCATCTCGCAGGAGATTCTGACTCATCTGGTCGAGGCCTATCGGAAGATCCGCAACACGTCCCGATTCTTGCTGAGTAATTTGTATGATTTCGATCCGGCAATGCACCGAGTCCCCTATGAACAGCTCCCGGAGCTGGATCGATGGGCCCTGATGCGTCTCGGAGAGCTGATCACCAAGGTACGGCAGGCGTACGAAGAGTTCGAATTTCATACCATCTTTCATGCGTTAAACAATTTCTGTTCGGTCGATCTCAGCGCAATGTATCTGGATATTCTGAAGGATCGGCTCTACACCTTTCGCGCCGACTCTCCATTGAGACGGGGTTCTCAGACTGTCCTGTATGAAATGATTGTGGCGCTGGCAAAACTCATGGCCCCGATCCTGAGCTTTACCGCCGATGAGATTTGGCGAACGCTACCTGATGCGGCACGCAAGGAAGCCATGAGTGTGCACCTCGCCTCGTTTCCGGAAGCGCAGGGTCTCTGGAGAGACGACGCCTTGGCGACTCGATGGGAGAAACTGCTTGTGTATCGCACCCGTGTTCAGGGCGAACTAGAGGTTTGTCGCCGAGACAAGCTGATCGGATCGTCTCTTGAGGGTCATGTGCGGATCGAAGCCGGTCCTGAGGCGCACAGATTCCTGACGGTGTACGCCCGTGACCTCAGTACGATCTTTATCGTGTCTCACGTGACTCTTCTCTCGGCTGAAACGGGCGCTACGGATATTCGGATCACGGTTGAGAAATCGGCAGCCGCTAAATGCGAACGCTGCTGGAACTATCGAGAGGCTGTTGGAACGGATCCTGTCCATCCGAATCTCTGTGAGCGATGTCTGGAGGCCGTCTAGTGAGTACGTCGTGGCTTCGCAATATGGCGTTGGCGTCGGTGACCGGCGGCATTGTCTTGCTGGATCAACTGACCAAACAGCAAATTATGCAGACGATGCGCCTGCACGAGTCGATCCCTGTGATCCCCAATCTCTTTAGCCTGACGTATATTCGTAACCCAGGCGCGGCGTTCGGCCTATTAGCCGGGAGCAGCAATGCGTTCCGGATGGTGTTTTTCGGACTGACTTCGATCTTTGCACTCGGGTTGCTCGGCACGATCTTGGTGCGGATGCCTGAGCAGGATTGGGTAGGCCGTGTCAGTGTGGCGGGAATTCTCGGCGGGGCGATCGGTAATTTGATCGATCGTTTGCGGTTCGGCGAAGTGATTGATTTTCTGGATTTCTATATCGAAAGCTACCACTGGCCCGCGTTTAACGTCGCGGACTCCGCCATCACCGTCGGCGTGATCTTCCTGATTTTTCACTTCGCATTCGAGAAGAAGCCCGATTCCGCTACAACCTCAGAGCAAAAGTCAGTTCCGTAACGCGTGAAGCGTATCCCGTGAGGCGTTCGCGCTCTCAGCGGGATACGAACGACGAGTCGCGTGTCGACACTAGGCGGGCATCGGCACGATAAACCCCCCCTTCTCCTTCACCTCTTTCTGCTGCTCCGCTGAAAACATGACCAGCGGTTCACTGTGGCAAAATTGACATTCTTTCGTCGTCACCGCAGCGTTAGGCTCCCCGATACCGACCAAGTACTCCTTGGCGAGCTTGAGAGCAGTGGCCTCATCAGTCGTCATCACATCGAAGTGAATGCGACCGTTCTTTCCATGGACCCACGTGTCGTAGACATGAATGGTATCTGAAGACATGTACAACTCCTTTCAACGGGCGACCAGCATCACCAACACTCCGAGCATAATACGATAGTAGGCAAACGCCCGCAAGGTGTGCCGTTGGACATAGGTGAGAAAGGCGGCGATGACCGCCCAGGCCACGAGGAATGAAACGACCATGCCAAGAGCGAGCGCCAGAAAATCTTGTTCGGTAAAGGTGCCACGCGCTTTCCAGGTTTCATACAGGGTGGCTGCAATGATGGTCGGGAGGGCGAGAAAGAAAGAATATTCCGTGGCGACCTTGCGATCGAGTCCCGCGAGGAGGCCTCCGATGATGGTTGAGCCGGATCGAGACATGCCGGGAATCAGTGAGGCGCATTGCGCGACACCGATCCAGAACGCCTGCACGGGTGACACTTGGTCCAGGCTCGTCGCACGGCTCGTGCGCTTGGTGGCTTCGACGACCAAAATGATAAGGCCGCCGAGAATCAATGACGTCGCGACGGTCTGCGGCGTGAACAAATGTGATGTGATCCATCCATGCGCCGCGAGGCCGAGGAGGGCAGCCGGCAGAAAGGCGATTCCTAACCCGATCAAGAACCACAAGTTCGGCTGACGGTGTATCGATGTCTTGATACGGACCGTCCAGGACGCGTGCGATTCGCTCGTGGCGGCGGAACGAAACATCTTGCGTTCCTGCCAGGCGCCTGAGAGCAGTCGCTCGATTTTTCCGCGTTCGAACACGAGGACGGCAAAAATAGCGCCGAACTGAATGGCGATTTCCGCGTTTGCGGCCACGTCGCCGGTGAATCCAAGGGCATGGCCGACGAGAATCAGATGCCCGGTGGACGAGACGGGGAGAAACTCCGTTAACCCCTCCACGACTCCAAGAATGACCGCGAGTGCTGGACCCCATTCGTTCATGCTGTGCTCCACTTCCGATGGTGAATCATGAAGGTTTCACCCTCCATGGCCATGTCTGATAGAATGCGTGGGATCATCACAGAGCGACGGCGATACGTCAAGCGCATCAGCTCTTCTGATCCGGTATGAGAGGAAGAGAGGAGGTCAATCTCGCGCAAGAGCAATTATGTTGACAATGCCGGGGGGTTGGCATACACACAAAGAACGCCACGGCAAGGGTGGAGGTTGTGTCAAGGTGGACAGAAACAATCGTGTGAAGCACATTCAAGCCGCAGGATTTGATGGAGGGAGGATCGCATGAAACGCGAGTGGACGGCGATAGTACTGGTCGGTGCGGTGTTGACGGCGGGGTGCGTATCCAACAAGAAATACCAAGAAGCGCTGACCGAAGCGGACACCGCGAAAATGGAGCTGGAAAAATCTCGCCAGCAGAAAAACGCGATGGAACAACAGGTTCGGACACTCAAGGAACTGAACGTCAAGTTCAACAACGAGGCCGAAGCGGCTCGGGATGAACTGCAACGGTTTGAGCATGGGCGTGATGCAGAACGAGGCACGCTTGAGGCACGAACCAAAGAACTGGAAGACAAAGTGAGAGCGTTATCGGCTCAAAATCGGAACGTGCGGCAGGAATATCAGGACGTCAAGCGTCACAACGACACATTGAAATCATTAGTGGCGCGCTACCAGAAAGAGCTGAAGGATCGTTCTCAGGGAGGATCGCCGGCGCAGGCGGCCACTCTGACTCCCAAACAGGGGTCAGCCGGGACGGCCTCGGTTGCTCCGGCGACGACAGCGTCATTGAATATCAATACGGTTTCAGCGAACGACATGATTCTCTTCTTGGGCCTGAAGCAGGATGAGGCCGATCGGATCGTGAATAATCGTCCCTATCGGGTGAAAGGCGAATTGGTCGCGAAGAATGTCGTGCCCAAAGAAACCTTCGACCTAATCAAGGACCGTATTTCGGTGAATCCGTAGTTCCTTGATCGGATCCTATTGTGACATCGAGGGGCGTTCTCCGACGAAGGAGAACGCCCCTCTTGTTTTGCCGGGCAGCCATCGACCGGTCCGGCCGATTGTTCATGGCTGGGGTATCGGAATCCGGACTGTAAGCATGGCTACCGAGGGGTCCTGATTGACGACGTAGATGGCCCGTTCTTGAGAATCGGACGCTCCAATAGCAGTGGAAGATTCTTGAAGGTGTTCACGTGGTGATTGCGTCATTGCATCGGAGTCCTGCGTGGAGGGGGGATCAAATGGCATGCGCGACACACGGACTGTAATGGAAGGATAGCCGGCAAGGATTGGGATTCGTCGGCGCTGATAGGCCATCAGCCGTGATGAAACAGGGTCTTCTGCTGAAAAAGGGAACAACAGGTGAGGTTGTAGCGAATCGGCCTCTCCCCACACCTGAAAGAAGCTATCCTGATTCGCCTCGATCATCAGATCGATGGAATCCGTTTCGACCGGGGCTCCTGCATGTCTGTCGCCGTGCGATTCATCCATCGTGTAATTCATTAAACTGTAACGGATGCCCAACGGTGGGGTCGAGCCGGCGGAGGTCCCTGTGTGACCGGCCCGAGACGGACTCTTCTTCCGTTCGAACTGCTGGGCGGGATGATGGCGCTCTTGTGCTTCCATCGGCGGTCCGGACGTCCATTCCGCAGTTTCTCCATAGAACAAGGAGCGAGCACTCCTTGCTGCACCAACTTGGGCGGTAGGTGTTGCGATAGCCGCCG
Source organism: uncultured Nitrospira sp. (assembly GCA_964435885.1). Lineage (GTDB taxonomy): Bacteria > Nitrospirota > Nitrospiria > Nitrospirales > Nitrospiraceae > Nitrospira_D. The sequence continues at coordinate 26,302 of CAYTAS010000023.1, forward strand.
CCGACGCGGCGGTCAAGGGGGCGCTCGCAGGGCCTTGATCGGTCGAGTCCGGTGCGTCTTCTTTCGATCGGAGGACGGTCTGTGAGGCTGATTGGGTGTGGTCTCGCAACGCATCCGGTTCAGTGTGCGGAGCCCCCCGCTCTTCCTTCGGTTGAACACTCGTCTCGGGCTTTTGTGTAACCGTCTTTGCGGCAAGTGCCTTTACCCGAGATGCATTGATCGGAGGTGAGGTCGGTTGAGCTGTGGAAGGCGCTGGAGCAGGTGGGGTGTTGGGCGGGCTCTCTTCGTCGGCAACGGGATGGCCTACCTCTCTCAGACTTTCTTGGTAGATGTTGGTGCCAAGAACAACTGCAAGAGCTGCTCCGGCAAGGCCACCGGCCCAGGCGAGTCCGGCAGGGCGTCGGAACCAGTCGAGCCATGAGGCGCGGCCGCCGCCCGTCCTCGCGCCTGCCTCCCGCAACGAGTGCAAGAGTCTGCGCCGCACCACGGGATCTGCCAGCATTTCCTTCAATGCTTGTTCATCGGCAAGCGAGTTGAAGAGGTTCTGGTCTTGCAACGCGGCGCTGTAGAGTCGTTGCTTCTCTTCCGGCGTCAACGTGTCTGCAGCAAATCCACCAAGAAGTTTTTCTAAATCATGCTCGGCCATAGGCACCGCGTCGCTATTCCCAACTCCCACCCATCAACGCCAATAATTGCTTTCGACAGCGCGAGTCCCACGTATAGATTGTATTGATCGAGGTCTGTCTCATCAATTGCTGAATCTCCGGGAAACTCTTTCCTTCTAATTTCCATTTGAACAATTCCTGGCAACGATCGCCCAGTTGTGCGATGGCGGCCAGCAGCCGGGCGACTCGCTGCTTCTGGTCGAGGTGAGCCATGGGATTGTCGCCGGTATGGGCCGGCGGCAGTTCGTCGGCCGATTCTTGGTGATACTCGCCGCGACGGAAGGCCTTGCGGTGGGCATCCAGCATTTTGTATCGCAGAACTTGAAACGCAAGGGGGACGAGTTCGGTCAGCTCGCGAACCGTCGGATACTTCTCATGCAGGACGGCCATTGTGTCTTGCGTCAGATCCTCGGCATGGTCCCTCGATACACGTGATGTCGCGAAGGCGAGAATCCTTTCGCGGAGGGTGGTCAGTATCCGATCGCGATCCATCGTCGTTTAGGACGTTGCCGAGGGTGCCAAGAGTTCTTCGAATGAGCGGAACCCGAGCTGAAGGCCCGCGCACACTTCGACCTGTCGGTCAAACCGATTGTTCGTGCGGATCATGCGCCATAGCGTGCCGAGACCTACGCGGCCCCAGGCCGCCATGTGGAAGACCGACAGTGGGTAGTCGGTCCCGAAGAAGAGGCGTGACTGAAGGTCCGGCTGATGCCGAAGATGGAGGAGCATCTTCATGCGATGGGGCTGGGTGAGGGCGGATATGTCGGCATAGAAATGCGGATAGCGTCGACACAAGTCATGAAACGTCGGAAGAAACTTCTCATAGAGCATGAGGCCATAACTACAGGCATGAGCCGCGATGACGGTCACCCCTTCGTCGAGCGGCAGACGCAACCGCTGCGGGTCTCCGAGCGATTGGTCTTTTCCGATCAGACTGAACTCATAGCCGACATGACTCAAGAAGGGCAGTCGTCGTTCGGCCAGCGCACGATAGAAGCGGCTGTATTTCCGGTCGGCTGGATCGAAGTGCTGGGTGTTCGGCAGGACTTTGATCAAGACCGCCCCGGCATCGGCGCAGCGATGAACCTCGTCGATCGCATCTTCGCGCTGCGGATTGATGGACGGGCCCGCCAAGAAGACATCCGGATAGGTGCGCACGGTCTTCAAGACATAGTCGTTGCTGACGAGGAAGTCGGTCTGTCGGCGATTCAGCAAGCCGGATGGATCGTACACCCCGTCCATGCCGAGCAGTACGGCCTTCGAGACGTATCGGGAGGCGCGTAGCTCCGTGAGGAGGTGATCGAGATAGCGTTCATTGGCTTCCCGTGGATGGGTCGGTGACAGCTCGTGTTTCCACAGAAGAAATCGAAACAGAGGGCTGCGAAGCAGTTTCGGCGAGATGAAGCAGCCGTTGTCGCCGTCCGGCAAGGCCGCGAGGTGGACATGGCAATCGATGAGGGATTTTTGAGCCGTCTTTCGTGAAACGTTATTCATGAAGCGTTGGGGGAAATGAGTCATCGGTCGGCGCGCTACCGTAATCGCATCGTTCTTTTCCTTGCGAGATGCGCTCGCCTCGCTGAGTCGGCGAAGCGGGTTTCACGCTTCACGGGACCGAAGTCGTTCCACCGCAATCCGTTTGACTCCACGCAGGTCCAGTTTCCCAGTGCCAAGGACTGGTAAGGCCTCCACTTTCACAAACTGCTGTCGGGATGGGATGAAGAGATTGGGAAGGCCGGTGGTCGATAGTTTCTCCAGAATATCGGGAATCACGCGTTCATCCAGTGTATGAAGGACGACCAACCGTTCTCCCTTCTTGTCGTCGGGAAGACCGGTCACGGCGAAGACCTGGGAATCGGCTTCGGCTGCCTGTTGCAGGGCTTCTTCAACCCTACCGTGCGGAACCATCTCGCCTCCGATTTTTGAGAACCGAGACAGCCGGTCGGTGATCGTCAGAAATCCATCATCGTCCAACGAAGCAATGTCACCGGTCACGTACCAGCCGTCTCGCATGACCTGGGCCGTGAGGTCTTCGCGACTCAGATAGCCGTTCATCACGTTCGGACCTTTCACCAGCAACATCCCGGGGGCGCCGACCGGTAGTGGAGCGTAACTGTCGGGATCGACGATCCGTATGGAGATGCCCGGGAGCGGCTGGCCGACGGTCCCGCGACGTGATGCTGGCTGATAGTAGCCGGCGGCGCGGAAATCCGGGCAGTTCACGGCAATGACGGGAGCGCATTCCGTGACGCCGTAGCCTTCGATCGGTCTGATCCCGAATATCTCTTCGATCGTCTGGGCGAGACGCGCGGGAAGCTTTTCCGCGCCGGTCAGGATGACGCGCACCGAACTGAATTGCTCCGGTGTGCAGCGACGGGCATAGAGCTGCAGGAACGTCGGAGTGATGACGATGAACGTGAGCCGATATCGACGAATGAGCTCGCCGATCGTCGTCACGTCAAAGGGCGACGGGTGAAAGATCATCGCCGCGTTGTTGAACATCACGAACCAGAACACCATGTATCCGAACGAGTGAAAGAACGGCAAGATGCCGAGGATCCGCTCGTCTTGATAGAGATGGAGCATTTGCGTGGCTCCTTGGCAGTTGGAGTCGATGCTGAAATGGGAGAGCATGACGCCTTTGGGTTCGCCGGTGCTGCCGCTGCTGAAGATGATCGTCGCCAGGCTGTCCGGGGTGAGAGGGGTAGTTTGTCCGCAGGCTTGTTCAATGAGGCGGCAAGGGGCGAACAGGGCCAGGAGCGTAGCGACGGCTTTCCGTCCGGCGCCGATCGTCTCGGCGATGTCCTCCAGCCAAATCACCGACGGCCCATCCGGCAGGTCGAGCTTGGCCTTCTCGACGAAGACACGGCTCGTGACGATCGTGCGCAGGTCCGCCATGCGCACCGCGGCTTCCAAGCCGGATTTCCCGAGCGTGTAGTTCAAGTTTACGATCGTCTTGCCGCACAGGGCGACGGCGACGTTCACCAGCGCCGCGGCGACCGTCGGCGGCAGCAGGACGCCGACACGGTCTTGGCCCTGCCAGTGGGGGCGAAGCGCGCGCGCAAGGACGATCGATCCGATCAAGGCCTTCAAGGACGACACGCGGGGGCGATTCTGGTCGGCCATGGCCATGCGGAATGGGTAGCGACGCATGGCCGAGATAAACTGACGATGGAGAGGTCGGCGCCCGGGTTTCCTGAGATGCCAAGCGGATTCGCCAAGCTCCTGAATATTTCTGCGGACGGTGTCCGCTGTCGTATCCGGAGGCAACGGCGCACCGAATGAGACCGTGACGGGGTAGGGGAGCTGTTCCGGCACCTTCCACAGAAATCGTCCGCGATTAAAGCTGAAGATGCTGCCCCAGACGCGATCCAGGTGAACGGGGATGATCGGAGTCGTTCGTCCTCTTACAATCCGTTCGAACCCCCGACGGAACGGCAGGAGCGTGCCGGTGCGGGTGATTTGACCTTCGGGAAAAATGCAGACCAGCTCGCCGCTATCCAGCGCACGCCCCGCGCTGCGCAGCGCGCGAAGAATCGCGCGGGGAGTCCCTGCTGAGGAAATCGGGATCACGTTGAGCCGCGTCATGAAGGGCTTGAAGAGCGGGTGGTCGGCGTATTGCTCAGCGACGACGAACCGGACCGGACGCTCGAGACTCGCGATCAATAGAAGTCCGTCGATAAACGAGACATGATTGAGAACGAGCAACGCCCCGCCTTCGCGGGGAACGTGGTCCTGACCGATCACGGTGAGGCGGTACAGGACCCGAGGCAGAAGGGCGACGACGAACCGCAGTAGGCTGTTCGGCAATAACCAGACGATGATCAGAAATCCGAGCAATGAAAAGACGGCACAGGCCAACAGGATCTCGGTGGCTGACAAGCCGAGCTGCGACAGAAGTCCGGCACCCAGAGAGCCGGCAAGGATGCCGCCGAACACGAAGGTGTTGCCGAGGGCGATCACGGCGCCGCGACGGTCGGCCGGGGCTCGCCACTGAATCAGGGCATTGATCGGCACATTAATAAACCCGCTGGCGACACCGAGTCCGCCCATCAGCACGAGTGTCCAGGTCAGGCTCGGTGGGATGAGACCCAAGACGAACAGTCCCAAGGCCAACCCGATCGCTCCAGGCGGGATCAGACCGGTTTCAATCTTGGAGGCAGAGAGTCGGCCGGCCAAGACCGCGCCGATTCCGATCCCGATTGCGAGGATGGCCATCGGAAGACCGGAGAGCGCATCGGAAAGCCCCAGTCGGCTCTTCGCATAGATCAGCATGTCTTGTCCGAACAGGCTTGCAATGGTCCAAAACACAACGTTAATCCCGATTGCGATGCTGAGCAGACGGTCGGCGCGCATCGTTGCCCAGGCCACGGCCAGTGTGGCGGCAACGCCGCCCTCGGCTCTGGCCGGGGGGACATGAGGAATCGCATAGGCGGCTGCGGCTCCTAGGGCGGCAACGATCGTCAAAATGAGCCCGGCTTGCCAGGGAGCCGTTTCGGTGTATTGGAGCAGGACGCCGCCGGATGACGTGCCTGCGATGATGGCCGCAAACGTCCAAAGTTTCAGCAAGCCATTTCCCATGGAGAGCTGTTCATACGGAAGCAGCTCCGGCAGGATGCCGTATTTCGCCGGGCTGAGAATGGCACTGTGAATCCCCATGGCTCCGAGTACGACGAGGAGGGCCATGCCGCCGGTAGGATGGCTCCAGAGCACCAGCGTTCCGGCTCCCATCAGCGCCACCTCGACGATCTTCATCGCGATGATGACCGTGCGCTTGCTCAACCGGTCCGAAAACACGCCTGCAACCAAAGAGAACAGCATGAGCGGTAGCGTGAAGACCACGAAGGCGATGGTGGCCTGAGCCTGAGAGGCCGCTTCAAAGGCCGGTCCGGTCTGGCCGACCGTGGCGGCGATTTGGTGGATCAGGAGAAGGGCGACCATCAATTTCCAGGCGTTGTCATTGAACGCACTGCAAAACTGGGCCAGGAGAAGGGCGCGCAGGGGATGGGAGCGGGACTGGGTTTCAGAATCGGCCGAGGTGCTCATCCGTGTTGTCTATTGTGCCTGATGTTCACGTGTGGGGAAATAGGCAGACCTTCCAGCTCCATGATACGCAGGGCATTCGTGGTGGGGCAGGGGCCCGGTCGCAGGCGGTAGTCGAACTCAAGGGCGCCGTTGGATACCGTTTCTTGAAAATGCGCGTTGATCAGCCCTGGAACGGCCGTTTCCAAATCCGCCAATTCCAGATCGTGCGTGCTCACGAGCCCGAAGCCGTTTCCCTGCGACAAGGCGGTGATATAGGCCCGGCTGCCGATGAGCCGCTCCCGGTTATTGGTGCCTTTGAAAATCTCATCGATCAGGAACAGTGTGGGAGGGGCCGTCGACTCTTGAGTGGTCTCGAGGATCGTTTTGAGTCGTTTGACCTCGGCGTAGAAAAACGACAGACCCGCATCGAGCGAATCATCGACGCGGATGCAACAGGCCAGCCGGCTCCGTGTCCACTCGAACGAGCGCGCGCAGACAGGCCCCCCGGCTTGCGCGAGGCAGAGGTTGATCCCGATCGTGCGGAGGAACGTGCTTTTGCCGGACATATTTGAGCCGGTGATCAGGTGGATCGAACCATGTCCCGCCAGACGAACATCGTTGGCGACGCGGGTCCTGGCTGAGAGGAGTGGGTGCGCGAGTCGATCAGCATGAAGAGTTGGAGAGATTCCGTTGTGTTCGCCGGACATGGCAAGCGGTCTCGGCCAGGCATAGTCGGGGTGGAGATAGGCAAAGGTGGCCAGCGCCGACGCCGCTTCGACTTCCGCCAAGCAGTTCAGCCACTGGGGGAGGGCCTGCCGGATGTCTCGTTGGAGATGAATCAGTCGCCGTAGGAACCAGAGATCCCATGGGCAGAGGGCATTGACCGTCAGATGGACGAGCGGGTGAGCCTTGATACTGATCGCATGCAGTGTGCGCGCGGCGCGTGTCAGCTGCACCGTAGGGCTGACGCCGCCGATCAGCGTGGCCCAGGTTGAAGCCAGTACCGTGTTTCGCCGTCGCGCGTGCCGCTCGATGTAGCCGAGGACGGTCGCAAGCCGTTCGGTTTCAAGGTGCAGGCCGACCGCGTGCTCCAGCAACTCTTCCCCTTGATCCGTCATAAAGTAGATCAGGACGTAGGCGGCAAACGAAAACATCCAGTAGCCCGGTAGACGCCCGACCATCGTGGCGAGGGCGAGGCTGATCGTAGTCAGGGCGAGGAGCCCTTGGATGACCAGAATGGTATCCAGGTGGGGCAGGGTGATCGCATGTTCCGTGACGGCGGCCAATCGCCTGCCGTTGATTTCTTGGTCTCCGGTCAGTTTGGCATCGAGCGCGAGACGGTCACGAAACAAGGAGCGCGGTGTCAGCTCTTGTACCAACGACTGCCGCGCATGCCAGTCTCTGGGAGGAGCTGGTTGCTCCAGGAGCCGGCTCTGCAATCGTTCTCGGCCATGGTCCGACACCGTGGTGTCGAGGAGATGCGTCAGGGAATGTGGGCCGAAGAGATCCAGATCGGCGGCGAACGGATGCGATTTCGGAGGTTCGCCTGATCGTGGCGGAATGGCGGTCCAATCCAAGGCGATGCGGGCACGATGCGTCTGCTTGATCTGCTTCCATTGTCGGAGCCGATGAATCCGGCTCTCCACCTTGTTATGATAGGCGGCTACTGCGACGAAGACAGCGAGGAACAGGGCGAGCGAGAGGTTGCCGCCGTGATACCAGTCGAGTTTGTAGAGGGTCACGGTGCAGACGAGGCCGACGAGAAAAATGGCCAGCCGCCATCGTGTACAGGATGCGCTGATTTCGGTGCCGCGTTCGATCAGGCGATCCGTTCGACGAATTATGGTTTCGAGTTGAGCGCTTCTCGAAGGGGGCATGACGGCAGACCTTACTGGGAACCGATGGGAACGTCAAATGACAATCCGGCGTATCTGTCGATCTGTTGCATGCGGAAACTGCAACAGGTCACAATCGACCGGTTGTCCGATCAACACGTTTCATTATGGAGTTACATGTCAGACCATTGGATCGAGGTCTGCATCCGAGAAAATTTGGATGCAGGCGAGTTACTGAGTCGTCTGGATGATCCTTTCATCGGAGGCGCCTGGGAGGATGAAGGAGCGGTCCATCTCTACTGGCCGGAGGCTCAATGGAGCGAAGAGCGACTTGCCTCAGTGCGTCAGGTTGTGTCGAACCTAGTCTCATCGAACGGAGAAGTTGCCGTCGCGGTGACGCAGCTTCCGTCTCAAGATTGGAACGAAGCCTAGGCTCGTTCCGTGCAGCCGCTGCGGATTGGACGACTGGTTATTCGTCCGACTTGGGAATCGGTCATGCCTGGTCGGAACGACATTGAGATCGTGCTGGATCCGAAACAAGCCTTCGGCACCGGTCACCATGCGACGACGCGCATGCTGTCGGAGTGGTTGCAGCAAGATATCCGTGGTGGAGAACGCGTGCTGGATGTCGGAGCCGGGAGCGCGATTTTGGCCATGGCGGCCGTGAAGTTGGGGGCGAGGTCTGCCCTTGGCGTTGAGATTGATCCGGTCGCGGTGGACTGTGCGCGGGAAAATGTTGAGCTGAATCACTTGAGTGATCGAATCGAGATCGTGTGCGGCACGTTGGCGGATCTGGAACCGGAACGAACGATGAACACGCAGCTTGTGTTGGCCAATCTCGATCGACAGACGGTCTTGAATCTCGCCGACAGCCTCGCCGCTCTGGCCATGAGGGGAGCAAGCATGTTGGTCTCCGGCATTCTAGCCGAGCAGGAGGCTGAGATCGTGGATCATTATTCAAGTTTCGGCCTCGTGTGTTCCCAACGCCGTGAAGAAGAGGGCTGGGTGGCCGTGAAATTCTTGAAGCCCGAATCGTGCGACGGAGAGGGCTAACGATGCCGAGCAGGCCGCCCTATCCGCATGTGCATCAAATCAACGTGTCTGACGGGGGAGTCCCGAAGCTGCCCGTGTGGGAGGCCAAGGTGAGTGAGCGAGGGGTAGACGGGGATCGGCAGCGCAACCTCAAGTTCCATGGGGGTCCCGACCGTGCCGTCTGTTTGTACTCGCTCGAGCTGATTGAACGGCTACAAGACGAGGGCCATCTCATCGATGCCGGATCATCCGGAGAAAATCTGACTCTGTCTGGCTTGGAATGGAAATCGGTACGACCGGGCATTCGGTTATCAATCGGACCCGATGTTCAACTCGAGGTCACCAGCTTTACGACTCCCTGCAGCCACAATGGCCGCTGGTTTCGAGATGAGGACTTCTCGCGTATTTCGCAGAAACTGAATCCCGGATGGAGTCGCGTCTATGCGAAAGTGCTGCGTGGTGGTGTGGTGAGGCCGGGAGATGCTGTGACTATTGAATCGTGAAACGTATTTCGTGAAGCGTGAAACGGTTACAGCTGGAAGCTTGAGGTTGGAAGTTGGAGGTAGGTATCTCACACCTTAACCCTCGGGCCTCGAACTCTCCAACGTGCGACGCTTCACGAACAACGAAGGGCGAAGATGATGGACCGTGTGCTTGAACCAGAGTTGATGGACGATCCGAAACAGGCTGAGGCCTACGCATGTGCCGACTTTGCGGAAGAAAATCAAGGATTCGTCGAGCGGTTTAAAGAATACTTTCCAGAGTTCTCACAGGGGATGGTACTGGATCTCGGCTGTGGTCCGGCCGATATTCCCATCCGGTTCGCCAAACTGTATCCAGCCTGTCAAATCATCGGCGTTGATGCTTCAGGTCCGATGATCAAGTTAGGTGAACAGGCTGTGAAACAAGCAGACCTATCCGATCGCATTACGTTACGCTGCGAACGATATGAAGAGGTGGCGGGTGCGAGAATTGCCGATGCTGCGTTTTCCAACAGCTTGCTCCATCATCTGCCCAATCCCCTGCAGTTCTGGCAGAAACTTCGTCAGCTAGTGAAACCAGGGGCACCGGTCCTGGTGATGGATCTCCTTCGCCCGGAATCACCCGACGCGGCACAAGCGATTGTCGATCAATACGCGGCCAATGAGCCGGACATTCTGCGTCGGGACTTCTACAATTCTCTTCTGGCTGCTTTTACCGAGGACGAGATCGGGTCCCAGCTGGCCCGCATGAATCTCACACGATTGCTGATCGACATCCCGGACGACCGACACTGGGTCGTCGGTGGGATCATTTATTGAGCAGGGCGATAAGCACACAGATCGTACCGTTCTCCGGCTCGCTGGGCGACTATTCGCCCAAGCTGTTCAAACATGCTAATCTAGCGCGTGACATATGAGTGGAATCCGAAGAAGGCTCAAGCAAACCGACGGAAGCACGACGTGCCATTTGAGGAGGCGGCCACGGTATTTCAGGATCCTAAGGCACTGACCTTTGAGGATCCAAACCATTCAGATGACGAACCGCGAGAGATTACGATTGGGCTATCGAACGTAGGTCGTGTGTTGTTCGTTTCGCATTGTGATCGCGGCAAGCGGATTCGTATCATAAGTGCGAGAAAAGCAACTCCAAAAGAAAGGCAACAGTATGCGGAAGGCCTCTTCTAGAGCAGTGAAAGACGATCTTCGGCCGGAGTACGATTTGACCAAGCTGAAAAAAGCCGTGCGCGGAAAATACTATAAGCAAGCCATGGCGGGAACTAATCTTGTGCTTGTCGATCCAGACTTGGCAAAAATATTTCCGGATTCGGCTTCCGTGAACCGAGCCTTGCGGGTTTTGTGTGATGCGGCCGGCAAGTCAACTCAGTCATCCCCGCGCTCCATTAAAAAGTCAGTGCATCGGAAACGATCCGCTGCATAGCCTACCAGGGGGTACGAGAAAAAGTATGTGGCCTCAGGATGTCACCGGAAGAGTTCGTAGCCAGCTCAGAGTCGTCATTCTATCGGCTCTTGGTGTGGCTAGTCTGGCTGGCTGTGACAATCGCGAGACGATTCTCATGATCGAACAGCCGACGGAGATTCACAGCATAACCGAGGAACCGGCTTCTCCCGAATCGCCGAGCGCAAGCCTTCAGCCAGGTCATGTGATTGCGACGCTGAAGGCCGGTGAGACGGTACGGGCCGTCGGGGTGTATCACGGTCAGGATTATGACGGATTCAAGGTCAAGCTTGCCGATGGCACCGAGGGGCTCATCATGGCAGGCGATACGTTCAAAGTCGTGTCCAGGTGAGGCATGGGAAAAAAATTGCATTCAGCAATGCGCAACCCAGGATCGGATCAGAAGTTATTGAACCGCGGAAGCTGGGGCGTCAAGAGCGCTGTCGACAATCTGTAAGAGGCGGGCGGCGTGTTAGGCCGAAAGTCTTGGGGCAAGGGAGCTTAGCAAGAAACCATACACTCATTATTATACGTCATTATAATGACCGACATCACACTCCCTACCTTCGACGACTTGATGAACCCGTTGCTCCAGGCGCTTCGGGTGCTTGGCGGCTCAGGCTCTATTGAAGAGATTTACGCCAAGACCGTTGAGATCACTGGTCTCTCGGAAGAGGTGCTCGCGCAACTTCACGATCCAGACAAGAGTAGTCAAACCGAGGTCGGCTATCGCCTTGCCTGGGCACGTACATATCTGCGGAAGTACGGCCTGCTCGAAAACTCCAGTCGCGGAGTTTGGTCACTGACGGAAAAGGCCAAGAGTCTTGAAGCTGTAGATTCTTCGGAAGTCGTGCGCTTTGTCCGCAATCTCGACAAACAGGAGGCTCCGAAAAAGCGACATTCCGACGAAACGGCACGCGAACTTTCCGAAGAGGAAAGATGGAAAGACAAGCTCTCGACGGTTCTCACGCAGAAGCTCGAACCCGCTGGCTTTGAACGTTTGGTTCAGCGCATCTTGCGCGAGTCCGGTTTCATTCACGTCGAAGTTACAGGCCGCACGGGAGATGGTGGCATCGATGGAAAAGGCATTGCACGCATTCACGGCTTCATGAGCTTTCACGTCCTTTTTCAGTGTAAGCGTTACAAGGGCTCCGTGGCAGCCGGCGAGATCCGAGATTTCCGCGGTGCGATGGTAGGCCGCGCCGATAAAGGTTTATTCATTACCACAGGCTCTTTTTCACCCGCCGCCGTAAAGGAAGCAACACGCGACGGTGCTCCGCCGATTGACCTTGTCGACGGCGATGAACTTGCTGAGAAATTGAAAGGGTTGGCCCTCGGAGTCAAAACGGAATTGGTGGAGCGCATCAGCGTTGATGACGCATGGTTCGAAAGCCTATGACGTATAGCGTTACGTTCGAGAGCACGCTTCGCCTATCCGCAGCGCGCCCCTCAACTTCACGGCGTTATGCCGCTATCGCCCCCCCCTAAGGAAACAGAGTTGCCGTGAAGTGAGTGACCGCCCGTTCCAAGAATCTGAGAAATTGGGGCCAGCAATCATTTCATTCGCAATGGACCCCCGCTGAAGTGCGTGGCCTCCTAGAGTCAACTTCGCGAGCGACTCACCAATGGAGCACCGGCCTCGATTCAGTAAACCAGCCTATTCCATGAGCGGTCCAACAGATGAGCAGTTAGCAACAAGTCCCTTCATCGCACTCTGATCATATTTTCCACGCGCGTTGCCTCACTAAATAAGAATGTGTATGATCGTGCATGTCGTACACATACATACATGGAGGCGCCATGCGGACAAACATTGTGATCGATAACGGTCTCATGCGTAAGGCGATGAAGGCCACGGGACTTTCAACAAAGAAAGCGGTGGTCGAGGAGGGGCTTCGGTTGCTCCTCAAGGTGAAAGGGCAAGCAGGCATTCGTCGATTGCGGGGAGAGGTTCCATGGGAGGGCGATCTCAGTGTGACGCGTGAGGGCCGCATCAAGGCCGCCTCATGATCATTGTGGATACGACGGTATGGGTGGACTACCTGCGCGGGACATCTTCTCCCCATGCTGAATGGCTTGACCGCAACCTCGTGGCTGAACGGCTTGGTCTGACCGATCTCATCCTGTGCGAGGTACTGCAAGGTGTCGTGAATGACGCGCACTGTGACGCCGTTCAAAAAGAATTGCAGAGATTCGAAGTCTACGAGACGGGAACGATTGAACTGGCGATTGAAGCGGCTAAGAACTATCGCCGACTTCGTGCTGCCGGCCGGACTGTTCGAAAAACGATCGATTGTCTCATCGCAACATTCTGTCTCGTCGAGGGACACGCCTTACTTCATAATGATCGAGACTACGATCTATTTGAAGAGCGCCTCGGTTTAAGAGTGGTCCATCCGTAGGGAGACTTGGCGGCGTGTGTCTCGATCAACAATATTTCCGTGACGCGAATACCATCTTCCAGCGAAGTAGGGTCTGAAAACATGTGCTTGAGGGTTGCAATAAGACAACTTCGTGCGCATGTCACTGTGCTTCTGTTCCTGGCCTTTTGTTCTGCGATGTCCATGGGCTGTAGGGATCGTGAGACGACCCTTGTGATCGAAAACCACCACAGAGGTGCACGGCATCACGCAGGCATTTTCTGCTGAAGGCTCAGGCCCAAGCTCAAACGTTCAACCAGGGAACCTGATCGCGACGCTGAAGGTAGGTGAAACGGCAACAGGTCGTTAGGGTGACATGGAAGGAGATCGTCTGTGGGGCTTAAGGTTGTCCTCTTTCTCATAGGAATCAGCACTGCATCTATTGCCGTTTTGGGCCTCATCCGAGGAAGTGTTTACTGCAAAGGGGGGCCATTCTTGCGCGCGACTCAACCCGTTGCATTTTGGGCGTCCATTATTATTTATTTTCTGTGGACTGCGCTCATGGGATATGTTGTGTTCTTCGGGTAAGTTTGGGCGCATCCTTGCTCTAACAAGTCATTCAGGCCCTCTGCTACTGCAGGGCATCCGGTGGAGTTTTGAGGAGCTTGGCGAAGCGATTCTTGTCGATGGACTTCTCGTAGGCCTCCTCCGGTGAGATCCATTTCTTCATGAGAAGCTCCTGAATCGCGTCATCTAAGGTCTGCATGCCGACGTTCTTCCCGGTCTGCATGGCGG